>CAYSMP010000010.1:0-51695 GCA_964432215.1 uncultured Sangeribacter sp. | reverse complement strand
CTTCCCAACTGCCGATTCCTTGACCGCATCAGAATCTACGGCACTGTAAAGAATGTATTCACCATCACTAAATTCAGCGGTGTCGACCCATCAAGCTTCCAAGTCAATGGTCTTGAGCCGGGGGCACAGGGAGGACGTTCTTACTATCCTACTACCCGTCAGTTCATAGCCGGTGTGCAAGTTGATTTCTAACAATATTAAAATTCTATAGAAATGAGATTTCTAAAACATATAGCCTTTGCAGCACTCTCAACCCTCTCCCTGGCAAGCTGCACCAATCTTGATGAAACACTCTATGATCAGGTTGGCTCTGACAACTACTACAATACAAAGATGGACGTGATACGTGCCACATTCCGTCCATTCGAACACGCTTTCTGGAGCATCAGTTCTCGCCACGTGCTGAATGAGCTTACTGCCGACCAGCTTATTACACCAACACGCGACGGATGGTGGAACGATGGTGGAAAATGGGAACGCATGCACTATCACACATGGACAGTCGACGACCTTGGCGAGGCTCAGTCGGAATGGAACGGTTGCTTCCAGGGCATCATGCAGTGCAACCTCGTGATCGAAGATCTCAACCGTTTTTCTCCTGAGCAATTTGGATTCACACAGATGGAGTTTGACAACCTTAAAGCTCAAAACAGAGCTCTACGTGCATGGTTTTATCTCCGCCTCCTCGATGCATTCCGCAACGTGCCATTAGTCACGACCTACAGCGACCGCCCCAATAATCCTCAGGCAAAGCCGGAAGAAGTATTTGAGTTTATCGAATCAGAACTTCTCGACTGCACACAACTTCTCGTGAAAAAGAGTGGTCTCGGCACCAATGCTCCTATTCAGGGACAATGGACAAAGGCAGCTGCCGCTTCACTTCTCGTACGTCTCTACCTTAACGCCAATGTATATATCGGCAAGGAATACTATACGGAATGTGCTAAAATCGCTCAAGACATCATAGACGGTGTATATGGCGACTACGCTTTGGCTGACCGCTGGGATGCCGCTTTTGACTGGGACAACGACAATTGCGATGAAGTAATATTCGGCTTCCCTGCATCAAAAGGCTACACTCACTGGCACTACGATGGCGATGCATATGGCTGGACAGTACCTGCGAAAGCTGCCGATTTCTTCAACGACACTAAGTCAGGCGTTGGCCACAACACAAAATATGCTGCTTCTCCAAGCTACGATCTCAACGGCGAACTCTACAACTATGAGTTAGGCATGCCAATCCAAAATTTCCGTAAGTACGAAGGTGATGTGCGCATGCAACTCTACACTAATCTTAGCAACAGCCGTAGAGAAGGTATGTTCCTCTATGGATACCTTGAATATCAGGATAAGTCGACCGGAGCTACAAAGCGTCTGCGTGCTCCCGAGCAGCCCTATGATCTCTATATTCGTGATGCAGTCGGTCCGTTCCTTTCTCTCGATCCAGACAAATGGCCCACTGACAAGAACAGTGTCCTTATGAACGGCGACCACAACTCAGGATGGCACTTCGTGAAATATCCTTTCTATGACGACAATGATGCCAACCAGCTCGAAAGCGATTACACTGAGATTCGTCTCCCCGAAATCATTTATTCGCTTGCTGAGTGCAAGCTCCGTGAGGGTAGGCTCAACGACGCTGCCAAATTGCTCAACACAGTACGTAAACGCAACTATCCGGCCGACAAGCTCAACGATGTGCTCTACTCTCCCGAGGGTAACATACGATTCAATGAAAAGGAAATGCTTGATGAATGGGGACGCGAATTCTTCGCTGAAAGCCGTCGCCGTATTGACCTTGTCCGTTTCGGCAAATTCAACTCCGGCAAATGGTGGGATAAGAATCCCGATGCTGATGACCATACATCTATCTTCCCGATCACCCGCACTATCCTGAACTCCAACTCAATTCTCATACAAAATCCCGGCTACGGTCGTTAATATCAGAACATCATGAAAAAATATAGCATACTCTCTCTTCTGATGATGGTGGTGACTCTTTTCTCATTCACATCATGCGAAGATGAAAAAGAACTGATAATATATGAAGGGAACCTCCCAATCAAAGCTTCTGCCCTCTACATGGTGGGTGACTTCAATGGCTGGAATATCGGCGACCCTACCCCAATGACCGCATCTGAAGAAGATCCATTGGTGTTCAACTGGGAAGGCGCTCTTAAGGCAGGCACGATGAAACTCTGTACTGTAGCCGGCAGCTGGGACAATCCTTTTATCCGTCCCCTAAATGCTGATGAAGAAATCACCCGCAACGGTATTTCCAACTCCACTTTCAAGATGCACGCCGGTGACCCTGACGACAAATGGAAAATCGTAGATGAAGGTATCTACCATCTCACTTTCGATCTCCGCAACTGGACAATGAGTGCGACATTTGTGGCAGAGATGCCCGTGGAACCAGAACAGCCCAAACAACCGATTGAGACTGAAGACCTCTTTATGGTAGGCGATTTCAATGGTTGGAATATCGGAGACCCGACCCGTCTGGAAAAACAATCACAGTATATCTTCACTTATGAGGGACCACTTACAGTAGGAGAAATCAAGCTCTGTCTCTCAGCAGGTGACTGGGGAGTAGCATTCATCCGTCCCGAATCAAATGGGTGCAAGATCAATCGCGATGGCGTGGAATCAAACACATTCGTATACCATGCAGGTGACGATGACAAGTGGCGCGTGGAAGAAGATGGTATCTACGCTCTTACATTCGACCTCCAGAACTGGACTATCGCTGCTGAGTACAAAGGAGAGTATAAAGTCACTCCAAAGATTTACATGATCGGCGACGCCACTGCCGGTGGCTGGGGCTGGGACAGTGCAACAGTCATTGAAGCTACTGAAGATAATGACAAGGTATTCGTTTGGGAAGGAGAACTTAAAGAAGGCAACTTCAAGGCAAGTGCAGAAAAAGACTACGGAGCACCTTTCTATCGCCCCGAGAAGCACAATATCGAAGTCTCTGACAAGGGTGTTGCATCACACACTATGGTGTTCGCCAATGATCCTGATGACCAATGGAATGTCACGGTAGCCGGTAAATACCGTCTCACTTTCGACACTGAGAACATGACATTCGACGCTGTATACATCAATCAATAACCTCCAAAGAATACAAAATGAAAAATCTCATATTATCAGGAGCTCTCGCTATCATGGCTCTCACCTCCTGTACAGACGACAACTACAAGATGCGCTATCCGCAAAAGGAAGTGCTACCAGACCTTCCCAAGGTAGAAGGCATACACCAATACAAAGCGCCACTCTATTGGAGTGTGTATGAATATTGCTACACACGTGAACAAGCAGGTGTCCCCAACAATGAAATGGATCTCACACCAGAACAATGGGACAAGATTATTGAGTGGGTTGCCACAGACCTTAAACCCTATGGCTACGACATGGTATGCACCGATGGCTTTATCCCAATGCTTGCCAACGACGAATCCGGCTACATGACCCATTATGGATCAATGTCGCTTAAAGATCTTGTTGCGAAGTGCAAGGCAAAAGGTCTGAAAGTTGGTGTCTACGACAATCCTCTTTGGATCCATGGCGGCAGCGGCACAAAGATTGAAGGAACTGATAAAACTTTCGGCGACCTTAGCTGGAATGGTAAGTCAGCAGTAAAGAATCCTTCTAATTCTGACTTGTGGTTTAATTGGGCAGTGGCCGACTACGCCGGAGCTCGCGAATTTATCGACGGTTTCTTCAAGCACTATAAGGAGTTGGGTATCGAATATATCCGTATGGACTTCCTCTCATGGTATGAAGATGGAAAGGACCGCGGCATGGGTACTGTAGGTCATGGCTACGGACACGAGGCCTATGCGCGTGCACTCGCCTATATCGCAGAGTCTGCTAAGAAATATGGAATCTTTACCTCTCTGGTAATGCCTCACCTCTACAATGATGCGGAAGTGGAAGCTCAATACGGCAATATGATTCGTATCGTTGCTGATACTGCCGGCGGTGGATGGTGGCACTGCTCAGCTGCTGATAAAGGCACATCATACATCAATTGGCCTAATTGTATGAATATGTTTGATGGTTTCACCTACTGGTCACACCTTTCAGGGCGTGATAACGTAATTCTCGACGGAGATTTCCTCCGCCTGAATACCTTTACTGATGACAATGAACGTGAGTTCGTAGTGTCACTTCAGCTACTTGCCGGAGGTCCTGTCACTGTAGCTGACCAGTATGACAACATAGGTGATAATCTCAAATTCTACACCAATACCGAGATGCTTGCACTCAATACAGACCGATTCGTAGGTAAACCACTCAACGACAACCTCAACAATCCCAATAATCAAATTTGGTATGGCCAAATGTCTAATGGAGACTGGGTGATAGGTTTGTTCAATCGCGATGATGCAGCAAAAGGTATGCAAGTAGAATTTGCTGAACTGGGCATCAATGGGGAATGGAAGGTCCGCGACCTCTGGAAGCATGCCGATGAAGGCACAGCTGCCGCCCTTAACGCCACCATCCCTGCACATGGGTGTAAGATTGTCAGACTTTCAAAGTAAGAAAACAATTATGAACAAGAATTTAATATCCATTATTGCTTTTTGTTTCACTGCTCTGGGCATCATCTCTGTTGATGCCCAGGCAGAGAAAGTCCAGTCCCCATCAGGTGAGATCGTAGTTGACACATACGTACAAAAAGGAGTTCCCTTTTATACTGTATCATATAAAGGCAAATCTATCCTTAATCCCTCCCGTCTTGGTATCGATATCAAGGATGGGGTTGACTTCAACGAAGGATTCTCTGTAGCAAAGTGTTCGCAGTGCAGCCACAATGAGACATGGCGTCCGGTGTGGGGTGAAGAGGCTGAGATAGCGGACAATTACAACGAGCTACGAGTATCGCTCGTACAGAAAAAACTTGCTCCCGGACGAAAACTCGACATAGTATTCCGTGTGTTTGACGATGGTATCGGCTTCCGCTATGAATTCCCGCGTCAGAAAGGACTCGGAGATTTCACCATCATGGATGAACTTACCGAGTTTGCTTTCGCCGACAACCACACCACATGGTCGATTCCAGCGGAAGGTTACCGCTTCTATGAGGCCCTCTTCCGGGAACTGCCCCTAGACAGCATGGGCTATGCCAGTACTCCGGTGACTATCCGCACTGCAGACGGTACACACATGGCTCTCCACCAAGCCAATCTTACCGACTATGCCGCTATGAATGTGGAGGCTACCCCGGGCAGCAATACTCTCCGCGCTAAGCTCACCCCATGGATGAACGGAGATGCAGTCTATGTCACTGATGTTCGAGTGTCTCCGTGGCGAACACTGATCATCGCTGATAATGCAGGAGACATGGCACTGAGCCGCATCATGCTCAACCTAAACGAGCCCTGTGCCATTGAAAATGCAGAGGAATTCTGTGTGCCTCAGAGATATATCGGGGTGTGGTGGTGCTATCATATGAAAACGGCCACATGGGAAGCCGGTGATCATCATGGTGCAACTACAGAAAATGTGAAACGCTATATGGATTTCGCCGCCCGCAATAATTTCGGTGGCGTGCTGGTAGAAGGCTGGAACCATGATTGGGCTACCTGGGACTTCTCTTTCACACGTCCTTATGAAGATTTCGATATTGCTGAGATTAACCGATATGGCAGGGAGAAAGGTGTGGCTCTTATCGGTCACCACGAAACAGGAGGCAAACTCTCAAACTACGAGCGTCAGATGGAAGATGGCATGAAACTCTATAAAGACAATGGCATGCACTATGTCAAGACCGGATATGTAGGAGATCTTCTTGACGATAAGGAGCGCCACAGCAGCCAGTTTGGTGTGCGCCACTACCGCAAGGTGATTGAGACCGCAGCTAAACATAATCTCGCCATTGACAACCACGAACCGGTGATGCCAACAGGTCTGCAACGCACATATCCCAACCTTATGACTCAAGAGGGTGTACGCGGACAGGAATGGGATGCATGGTGTCCGGAAGGTGGCAATCCTCCCAGTCATACAGTTACGCTTCCATTCACCCGTGGCTTGGCCGGACCAATGGATTTCACACCGGTGACTTTCCGATTTGAGAATCCTGTAATGCCTCAGACTCACGTCAACACTACCCTGGCAAAGCAGCTCGCACTCTTCGTGATTCTCTATTCACCGCTCCAAATGGCATCTGACGAAATCGAAAATTACGAGGCCAATCCAGGTCCTTTCCAGTTTGTATGCGATTGTCCCACGGATTGGGAAAAGACAGTCTTTCCTGAGGCAGAAATTGGTAAGTATATCACTACTGCACGTAAGGAAAAAGGTGGCGACAATTGGTATGTAGGAAGTGCTACCGGCGAAGAGGCTCGCGTTGCAAATATCGATCTTGCTTTCCTTGATCCTGGTTGCACATATCGCGCTACTATCTATCGCGATGGTGAGAATGCCAATTACGACACAGACCCCTATCCCATCATAATTGAGCAGAAAGATGTCACATCAGATATGGCTCTCAATATTCCACAGGGCAGAAGCGGCGGTTGCGCAATAAAACTTGCCAAACTGTCAAAATAAACACCCACCAAAAATTGTTATTCTTATATAACTTTAACCATCTGACAATTTTATGAAATCCACCCTGCTTACCGGCATTTTCTCCGCCTCTGCACTTCTCTGTTTCGGAGAGACCATAGTGCAGACACCGGCCTACACTTGGCATGGAGATACTATAACTCAAGGAGTTTATATGGCAACTGCGCCATCAGCCACTGAAATCGTTTCAACATATTCAGCCCAACCTGGCTACTATATGGGCATTGACAAACAGTGGAAACTGAAAAACGATATCAGTTCATATCCAAAACTCACTACCCCCAACCGTCTTCACGAAGCTATCTACAATATGGGTCTCGACGAGATGGTGAATGCAGTGGAGCCTGACACAACCCTACGCACAGGCAAAGAGTGGGCAGGAGTGTGGACACGTGATGTCAGCTATTCCATCCTTCTTTCAATGGCTTATATGCAGCCTGAGGCTTCCATGATTTCGCTGATGAAGAAGGTAGATCCAATGGGTCGTATCATTCAGGACACCGGCAGCGGTGGTGCATGGCCTGTCTCTACCGACCGCGAGATCTGGTGCGTGGCAGCGTGGGAAGTGTATAAGGTGACGGGCGATAAGAAATGGCTCGAATATATCTATCCCATCATCAAGCGCTCGCTTGAGACTGACCGCACTGCTTTCTACGACACGGAATCAGGGTTGGTAAAGGGAGAGACTTCATTTATCGACTGGCGCGAACAGAGCCATCCCCGCTGGATGCAGTGTGCCGACATCTATAACACGGAGACTCTTTCCACATCAGTAGTGCATGCTGAAGCATGGAAAGTATTGGGAGAGGCTGCTACTATCTTAGGTCATAAAGAAGTAGCAAAAGATGCTTTCGCACAGTCAGAGGCTATCACAAAAGCGATCAATGACTATCTTTGGATGGACGATAAGGGCTATTATGCCATGTATCGCTATGGGCGAGACAATCTGATTGCGAATCCCCGTGCTGAGACACTTGGAGAGTCGCTTGCAATCATGTGGGATGTAGCTCCTGAGAACAGGGCCAAGACAGTTACTGCCAACAACCCTACGACTCCCTTTGGAGTTGCAACATTCTATCCTTCGATAGCCGATATCCCTTCTTATCACAATAAATCTCTATGGCCGTGGGTAGGCGCATGGTGGGGTCTCGCTAATGCAAAAGCCGAAAATGAAGATGGTGTTATGGAAGCTATAGGAAGTGTATTCCGTCCGGCCGCTCTCTTCTGCACCAACAAGGAGAATTTTAATATTGAGAATGGCGACATAGCCACTGAGTTGAACTCTTCCAATATGTTATGGTGTCTTAGTGGCAATCTCGCACTGACTCATAAGGTACTCTTCGGCATAGATTTCGAGAAAGATGGTCTTGCATTCCATCCTTTTGTGCCAAAAGCGCTTGCTGGAACACGTTCGCTTGATGGGTTTAAATATCGTGACGCTGTGCTCGATATAACGGTAAGCGGATATGGTAATGAGATCAAGTCGTTTAAGGTAAATGGTAAGGAGCAGACTCCTTTCATACCTGCAAATAAGGCTAAGGGAAATATGAAGGTAGAGATTGTTATGGCCGATAACAATATTCCGACTGTAGGAATCAATCATAAGAGTCAGGCAAATGCCCCTCTTACTCCCATCGCTTGGCTTGAGGGCACTACACTTGTATGGAATCCAATTGAATATATCGGCCATTATGTTGTGCTAAAGGATGGCAAACCAGTCGCAAAGACAAATGCCACTACCTATGATGCTTCTGCACCGGGTGAATATCAAGTGATTGGGGTGTCTTCAGATGGTGTTGAAAGTTTTGCTTCCGAACCTCGTTCTACACGCGGAGTGATATATGTCGAGACTGGCAAGGTAAGCAACGACAAGACCTCTGAGCTTAATGTACCGGTCAATGTCACAGAAGAAGGAGACTATTTCATCACTGTCAACTATGCAAACGGCAATGGTCCGGTGAATACCGAAAACAAGTGTGCGATCCGCACTTTGACAATCGATGGCGACAAGGCAGGCCTAGTAGTGCTTCCTCATAGAGGTCGCGACAATTGGGATGAATATGGATGGTCAAACTCAGTGAAGGCACATCTCACTCCAGGCAACCACACTATCGGCCTCACATTCCGTCCGGAGAATGAAAACATGAACATTCACACCAACCATGCCGTAATCTCCGGTATCAAGTTGGTAAAAGATTAAAGATTAGGTTAAGTATCCGTTAAATTAGGTTCAATTGGATAAGATTAGTTAAAAAGCATCAACCTCAAATTTTTCACCGTCCTAATTAATGAGGAAACCCGGCAAGACGATGCGTATCGTCTGCCGGGTTTCCTCATTGCCGCGAAACTTCATGTAAATTCCATTATACTTTAATTTTTTTGCGCAACAAACTGTCTTGTTATATTTGACATCTAAGAGCCTAATACGTTAAATCACAACTTAATTTTTTTGCATTTTTTCACATTTCATCCATCCTTATCGGCGCCTTGGAGTCCGGACTGCAAGCTCTGGGTGCTCCTCAAGGGTGAAATTGAAGAAGTCATTATAGGGCTTCAATATACGAAAGAGTTCAGATAGCTTCTTTACGATATTCTTAGAAGTCACTTCCCTATCAGTTAGAGATGCCGCATATACAAAGCTCTTCGGCTTCAACAAGTCGATATATTCCCAATCTTTTGGAAATCCTTTAGGAGCTGTCTTCAGAGGCTCCTGCCAATAAGGCTTATAATGCTTTGCAAATTCCGGATTCTGTATGATACCAATGTACTCATCTATATTGTGATAAATCTCACTACGGTATTCCTTAAGAAGAGGAGCTTCCGGAAACCATGCCCCACCTCCTACATTGCACTCCCCTGGCTGGATATGGACATAATATCCGCAAAACTCACTTTTCTTTCCACCTCGCGGATTGATATAAATGCCTATATGATCCTTATATGGGGTCTTGTCAGCTGAAAAGCGGGTGTCTCGATATATGCGATAGAGGCAATCAGCCGGAGTCAGCATAGCTGCTTCCGGTTCGATTTCCGTCAATACCCCGATCAGTTGTTGTGTAAAATCCTCCACCTGAGCCTTTACATTCAGGTAGTCATCTTTATGTGCATTAAACCAGTCACGGTTATTATTGGCCGCCAACTGTTTTAGAAATTCAAGTGTCTCTTTCATATCTATACAACAAACCGGATCCGGATTTTGTGCGGAAATACTCACCACAAATCCGGATCCAAGTTCAACCACATGGATATATTTCTAACCTAATTATTCATAACGTATGGCTTCGATAGGGTCAAGACCTGCGGCTTTCTTTGCAGGATACCAACCGAAAAAGACACCGGTAACGGTACATACTGCGAATGAAAGCACCACGGAATACATCTGGATTGCCACCGGCCAATGAGCTATGACATTTACAAGCCAAGTAGCAAGCATTCCTACTATTATTCCTATTATACCTCCGCTGACACTTATGATGACAGCTTCGATGAGGAACTGAGAAAGGATGTCAATACCTCTCGCACCGATCGACATGCGAAGGCCGATCTCTCGAGTACGCTCAGTGACAGACACATACATAATGTTCATGATACCGATACCACCCACAAGCAGCGAGATTCCCGCAATGCAGGCAAGCAATACAGTCATCATATCGCTTGTAGAGTTCATCATTTCACTCAATTCCTGTTGCGAACGGATTGTGAAGTCATTCTCAGCATCTCCGTTAAGCTTGTGCTGGGTGCGTAACACTTCCGTAATCTCGTCAATGACACCCTCCGTCTGGTTTTCATCCACAGCACTTGCAAATATTCCCTGTATGTAGTCAATTGCCAGAATACGCTTCATTACAGTGGTATATGGAGCAATAACGACATCATCCTGATCCTGCCCCATAGAGTTGGTACCCTTCGACTCAAGGACTCCAATGACAGTCATCGGAATCTTTCCGAAACGGATCACACGACCTATAGGATCCTCTCCGTTAGGGAAAAGGTTGTCGACCACCGTTTTTCCAAGTATGCACACTTTTGCGGCTGTCTTTATGTCATTTTCCGAAAACATCGAACCATCTTCGACCTTGAACTTACGAATGTCAAGATACTCCGGAGTGACTCCATATATTTGCGATGGATAGTTGTTGTTTCCATTGACGAGCTGACCGGCAGAGTTGACTGAGGGAGAGGCGGCAGCTACCCCGTCAAGATTCTCAATCGCCTCATAATCGACAACTTTGAGGGTCTGCATATCGTCTGAGCTTTGGCGAACACCGCCACGCTGCATGTTGCCCGGATGTATCATTATCATGTTGGAACCCATCTCGGAAATCTGAGCCTTGATGCTATTTTTCGACCCCTGGCCTATCGCAAGCATCGTAATGACCGAAGCCACACCGATAATGATGCCGAGCATGGTCAGGAAACACCTCAGTTTATTGTTGTTGAGGGCCTTGAATGCTATTTTCAATAGATTGGCAATATTCATCTTCAGTCATTTTTTATTAGTCATTTTCCTTCGGGAGATTTTCATATACCTCCTTGGCCGAAAGGGGATTCGGATTGTACGTATCTGACACTATCTTACCATCGCGAAGCACGATATTACGGCTTGAAAAATCAGCAAGTTCCGGATTATGGGTAACGAATATGATAGTCCTTCCCCTTGCATGAAGCTCTTGAAACAGCATCAGTATGCTGAATGAAGTGCGTGTGTCAAGATTACCGGTTGCCTCATCGGCAAGTATGATGACCGGATCATTAACAAGTGCGCGGGCTATCGCAACTCGCTGTTGCTGACCACCAGACATCTGGTTGCTCTTATGGTTGAGTCGAGAACCAAGGTCTACAGCTTTCAGAGCCTCAATGGCACGTTCCCTTCGCTCTTTGGCGTTGACATTCGGATTGTAAAGCAGTGGAAGCTCCACATTCTCAATCGCAGTAGTCTTAGGAAGGAGATTGTAGTTCTGAAATACAAAACCAATCTTTCGATTACGTGTCGTTGCACGCTGATTCTTACTCATCGACTGTACTGATACCCCATCGAGCAGATATTCGCCCGAAGTCGGAGTATCAAGACACCCAAGAAGGTTAAGCAGTGTTGACTTACCTGAGCCTGATGTACCCATAATGGTGACAAACTCTCCTTCACGGATAGTGAATGACACCCCTCTCAGAGCCTTGACCTTCTCTCCGCCTACGATAAACTCGCGACGCAGATTCTCGATCTTGATTATCTCCTTATGGTCTTTATATTTTTCTCTATATTCTTCTTTCTCTATGCGTTCCATAGTCATTTCCTTTCATTTCCTCCATCTCTCAAGACTCAAGACTGAAGACTTACTTTTTCTTTCGACCTGGAGGCTGCGGGGCAAAGGGACTCTGCTGATCCGGTTTGCCGGAAGGAGCAGCTACCATCTCATCGTATCCCGTAGCTACAGTTGCGCCATCCTCTATGCCGGAGAGTATCTCCGTCTTGATACCGTTGCTGTTGCCTACAGTAACCGCAGTGGGAATAAGTTTATCCCCTTTCACAACCCATACGCAACGCTGATTCTGTGCGAGTTTCAGATCGGCTGCAGATCCTTCAGGCTGAGGAAGCTTCTTATCATCATTGGCCTCGGGCTGGAAGTTAAAGGCAGATGCGGGAAGGAGAAGTACATTCTCATCGCTCAGTGTGTAGATGGTGAGGTTTGCAGTAAGACCAGGAATCAACTTATGGTCCGGATTCTGAGCGGCAACTACCACTTCGTAAGTTACGACATTGCTTTCAGTGGTAGGATTAAGACGAACCTGAGTTACTTTCCCTTCGAAAAGCTCATCACTGTAGGCATCTACAGAAAATGTCACCTTCTGCCCTACTTTCACGCGACCTATGTCAGCCTCGTCGACATCGCCAATCACTTGCATACTGTCAAGGTCTGCGATGGTATATAGGTTTGCTACACTCATGTTGGATACCACCGTCTGGCCTACTTCTACCTCACGAGAAATCACGATACCATCAATCGGCGAATATATCTCAGCATAATTAAGGTTTTTGGCAGCACGCACCTTGTCGGCTTTCGCCTTATCGTAGGCAGTCTTAGACACCTCAAGGTCTTTTTTTGATGTCTGGAACTCATAATCACTTATGAGTTTCTTGTCGTGTAGAGCCTTGTCGCGGTTATAGTTGGTAAGGTTGTATTCATACGTGAGGCGTGCTGACTCCACGTTTGCCTCTGCACTTGCAAGATCACTCTGGAGCAGGGTCTTCTCGATTTCTGCGATCAATTCACCTTTCTTCACCACCGAATTATAGTCGGCGTAAAGCTTGTCTATTATACCGGTCACCTGCGTACCGACATCCACCTGAGTGGCTGATTCGATAGTGCCGGTAGCGGTCACTGTCTCGGTGAGCTCACCTCGCTCAGCCTTCACTGTCTCAAGGCTCACGCTCGGCTTCTTGCCGCAAGCGCCAAGTAGCAACAGCAAAGTCGCCATAATTGCAATGTTTCCCTTTATTTTCATATCTTGATAGTATTTTTAGCGGAATAATTCTAAACTCAAAGTTTTCAATACATTATGGTAATACCACTTTTGCATTGCGGTAATATTCTATCATTTTTTGTCCGAGCATGGCCATATATTTAGCCTGCAATACGGAGTGTCCGGCCTCTATATATGAATTATGGGCTGTCATAAGTTCCGTGATATTGACATAGCCGAGCTGGAAACGCTCATTTGTCAGTTCGTCGCTCAATTTTGCGGATTCAAGCTGGCTTTCAGCGGCAAGGAAGCGCGACTGTGCGGAACGTGTGTCGATATACCAGTTCTCTACTGTCTGTGCCAGTTCAGTCTCACGCTGGTCAATGTCAAGTTGTGCGTTTATCTGAGAGACCTTGGCCTTGGCAATCGCTGTAGAAGCTTTCTTATTGTCAAGGATAGGAATTGATAGCGAAAGCCCTATATTCTCGTTGACACCCTGCTTCAGCCCTGTGCCGAAATTACCGCCGGGAGCATAATAACCGGTTCCAACTCCGGCATTGAGAGAAATCTGCGGCATACGCTCTCCCTTAGCAATGGCTATGTCGAGTTCCGAAACGTCCTGGCTCAAGTCGAGCCCCTTGATTTTAGCATCTGTGGCAATGGCAAGCTGATAGCTCTCATCAATGGAAGGAAGCTGGGCTACCACCTGTTCACGGGTCCATTCCACCAAAGCCGGAGTGATCTCAGTGTCTATGCCAAGCTGAAGGAGTTTTTTAAGCTCCATACGTCGGGAATCATATGTGGTCTGAGCGTTGACGAGATTATATTTATCCTGCTCATATTGAGCGTTGAGTTGGGCATAATCCACACGCGACAATTTACCAGCCTCCATCAGCTGATAGGCTCGCTCAGCCTGTGCCTTACTCACCTTTACAGCCTCCTCGTAGATGCCGATGGACTCCTTGGCGTATAGGATATTCATATAGACCTGTAGCAAATCTGTCTCCAAACTACGCATGATGTCAGCGGTATTATAGCGGTTTATGTCGACGTTGAGTTTATTTTGCTTGATGGTATTCTCACGTCGCCCACCATTGTAGAGTGTCCAGCCGGCATTGAATCCGTAGGTGCTGTTGTAGGAGTTCTTTGTACCGTCGCCCCAGGGATGGTTTGTAAAACCCTGTGTGGTCGAGAAGTCAAGCGATGGTTGCCACTGCGCCTTCGACTCTTCAAGCGAATATTCCGATGTTTGCTCGGAAAGACGGCTCTTCTGCAGGGAGATGTTGTGCAGACGTGCGTATTCGACGCAGTCGGCATAGCTCCATGTCTCCGCCGACGTTGTAGCAGCACAAAGCGCAATCATCATTCCGATTATACAATGTCTCTTCATAGCGTGTAATATTGTTTTCTACTGCAATATTACATATTATCTGCCATTTTGGAAAAAACATTCAACGAATCCACCGATTCATCCTATGAAATTTGGAGAGGAGGAATAAAATGCCTAATTTTGCGCTACGAATTGGTTAACAGAAGATTTAAATGACAAGTCGGGAATTCGACATATTTTTCCGCAAGATGTACTTGCCGCTCGGTATGTATGCGCTCCGCATCGTGGATGATGCGCAGAGTGCAGAAGATATTGTGGAGGATGCCTTCATGAAGGCTTGGCAACAGATTGAGGAAGGAACAGAATTCGACAACTTTAAGGCTTACATGTACCGGAGTGTTAGAAATGGGTGCATCTCATTCATCCGAAACCGAAAAGAGACTGTCGGCCTTGAATTAGTTCCGGATGCAGATGAAGAAGCTGTCGACACTTCCGAACGTGACGCCCGAATCTGGAAAGCCATCGACGAACTCCCTGAAAAATGCCGCGAAGTTTTCCTTCTCAGCAAGCGTGACGGCCTTTCCAACGACGAAATCGCCACTCAAATGGGTATTTCCGTCAAGACAGTAAAAAATCAAATGACCAAGGCATTCTCCCGCCTCCGCGATGCCCTTTCATCAGGCCACAAGCCCTTCTTCCTCCCCTTCCTTTAATTTTTTTATTTTTGGATAGGACCTTTTTACGACTTCTGCGTCTTAGGAGCAAAAGAAACATAAAAAGACGTTATGAAAAGATTCATTTTTGCAGCATCAGCACTCATTCTCTATACTGCTTGCTCCTTTGGCAGACAGCCCGAAAAAGGCTACCGAGGTTTTGCAGAATGGAGCAACCGCTTCGCAAGACATGTGAATGCATGTTGGGAAGGAATGTGCTGGAACTATACAGAATACTATACAGGAATTTCCACTTCTCACGGCTACCAGTTTAATCCTTGGCTCTTTGTCGGAGCCGGTATCGACTTTGAGGTCAATCATAAAGGCATTCCTCACTGTATTTTTTCCGATTACACACTTTCATTATTCCTCGAAGGACGTACTGACCTAAAATTTGGCAAATACACCCCGTTTGCAGACGTCAGAATAGGTCACAACGCAAACGCATCTGAAAATGGAAATTTGTACTTCTCTCCTTCTATTGGCTACCGCTTCAACTGGGGACGTAAGATAGGACTGAACGTAAGCATCGGTTACACACTTGACAGATCCAAATATCAAGACTACATCTTGGGTACGACTCCCGAAGGTATGTCAATATATGTCCCTACAGGTGTATATCACCAATATAACAGATCTTATCTTAACTTCCGCCTCGGTATCGACTTCTAAAAAACTTAACTTTTACAAAAGTTTAAGATAATGGGGGTAAAAAGTTATCAGATACCAAAATCAAAAACGACACATGAAAGAAAACAAAGAGCTAAATTTCATTGCACGCCACTATAGGAAAGGAATGTTTGCAGTAGAGCCTGCACTCCGACGCATAAAAGGCACAAAGGCTCCTTGGTGGACACGCTCCCGCATAGCAGCAGCTTGCATAGTAGCAACTATCCTCACAGCGACAGCCGCCGTATTTGTCCACAACAGGTATTTTACATATAGCGACCCTTTAACTCCGGAAACGGAACAATCGGCACTCTCAGCTGCAGAAATAGTCCGGACTATCGACTTTGAAGAGGCGACTCTTACTGAGGTTGTACTAAAAATTAGGGATGTCTACGGAGTGGAAGTGACCAATCTTCCGGTGGATCCAGACCAATACATACTCTCGCTCCACTACGAAGGATCCGCCTTAGACCTCGTAGACACAATCAATGATATTCTTGACACCGAAATGAAAGTAATCGAATGATGAAACGAACTGCCATATTTGCTGTTTTTCTCATCTCCTCGTTCACACTACTTGCCCAGAACGTCACAATAACGGCCACCAACCAACCGGCAGCCGAAGTCTTCCGCACAATTATGCTGCAGACAGACAAAAACTTCGTCTATTCGTCTGAGTTACTAAAAGACATGCGTATCAGCGTTAAGGCTAATAAAAAACCTCTCAAGAAAGTTCTCGACGACATATTCCGAGGCTCTGACATTGAATACAAGATTAATGGTAAAAATGTGGTGCTGAAGAAAAAGAAAACGGAAAAACCTAAAAAAGTCATTATACCCAAACGAGATCAAACATCAAGTCTCCATCTCTCCGACACTGTGAAAGTCACCATGCTCCAGACCATAGATGTCGTTTCCCAATCGGAGAATCATCCGTTGGAGACAGCAAAGAGCGGAGTGAATACGCTCACCGGAGCCACCATATCCAGTGCGCCGGCCATTTTAGGAGAACCGGATCTAATCAAGGCGATCCAGATACTCCCGGGAGTATCTGAATCTACCGCAGGATTTTCAGGAATGAACGTTCACGGTGGAAATGCAGATGAAAATCTCTATGTGCTCGACAATGTGCCACTCTATCAAGTAGAGCACTTAGCCGGTCTATTTTCACCATTTAATAACGACATAATTAAATCTGCCGACTTCTACAAGACATCTGTCCCAGCTCGTTTCGACGGCCGACTATCTTCTTTCCTTGATGTGCATCTGAAAAACGGCAGTCAGAACGGGCATCACGGTTCAGGGCGCCTCGGCCTGACTTCGGGAGCTTTCAATATTTCAGGTCCTATAGGGCAAAAGACAACATATCTTATCGGACTGCGTCGTTCTTGGTATGATATTTTTATCATTCCTGCCCTCGCCATAGCAAATAGCAAGAAAGATAATGAAAAGACCACAGTTCGCTACCATTTCATGGACTTCAACGCCCGTCTTGACCATCATTTTTCCGATCGACTGACTGGCTTCATCAACACCTATTACGGTGACGACCGATTTAAGGTAGGCACAAAAGATAAGCAAGAACCGGAAGAAGGTTACTACTCTGATGAAATCCATGATTTCAAATGGGGCAATATATTAGCTCAGACAGGAATAAATTATAAATTCAACGATTTGCTTTCAGGAGAATTCTCAGCAGCATATACCGGCTATTTTTCACGTATGGGATATGATTTAATTGATAAGGAAATACGCCCGGATAAAATAAATTTCACCCAAGAAAAATTGTGGAACACCAATAAAATCAATACTTTCAGTTTACGTAGCGATTTAAGCTGGCTGCCTTCCGACAATTCACACGTTAGATTCGGTACCTCCTATACATACCATTCTTTTATTCCGGACCACACCCTAAAGGAAAACACTGTCAATGATCTGACGGTAAAGACCCAAAACACACCGAAAACATTAGGTGCAAGCGAAATAAATGCATATGCAGAAGATGATTGGAAAATTTCCGACCGTCTGCATGCAGACGTCGGTCTTCATGCCTCCCTTTTCCATATCGATGGAAAGACGAAAGGTGGCATCTCTCCCCGCCTTTCATTCAGCTACACTCCTTCATCCCGACTCGCATTTAAGGCAGCCTATAGCCATACCGTCCAGTATGTCCATCGTATCGACGAGACATACCTTTCCCTGCCATGCGACAGATGGGTGCCCGCAATTGCCAATTTCAAACCCATGACTGCCGATAAAATTGGCATTGGCGGATATTGGCAGACTGAAGACGGCTCGTATGCTGTCACACTTGATGCCTACTGGAAATTTATGCACAATATCTTAGACTATAAGGATGAATATTATCTTACTCCGCAGACTTGGTCGTGGAGCGAAAGATTGACTGCCGGCAAGGGCTCCGCAAAGGGAATCGACCTGATGATAGAGAAAAAGACAGGCAAACTGACAGGCCACATCAGCTATTCGCTTGCTTGGGCAGACCGCCAGTTTGCCGATCGTAACGGTGGTCACCCTTATCCCGCACGCTTCGACCATCGCCACACAATCAAAATTTTCGCCAATTGGGATGTCAGCAAGAAGGTCTCCCTTAGCGCCCTATGGACAGGACATTCCGGCAATCATTTCACGTTACTGCCACAACGTTATGAAGTTCCTGAATTTTTCGGACAGAGCTACTCTTACTATGAAACAAACTTAAAAGCCCCTGTCAACAATTATCAACTCCCTTTCTATCATCGTCTCGACCTGTCGTGCATGGTAAAGAACAAGCATGGGTATTGGACCTTCGGTCTCTATAATGCCTACTGCCACATGAACACCATGGCAATTATGCCCGGCAGTAAATACGAGACTGAATATACTCAAGTGGGTGACAATATATGGACCATTGACCATGTCACTAAACCAGTGTTCCAGAAGATGAAACTTATACCTGCAATCCCCTCAATTTCCTACACATGGCTATTTTGAAAAAAATAATAATTTTTACACTTCCCCTGTTGCTTACAGGGTGTTTTGAAGATTTTGATCCACGTATTGACACAACTCTCGTATTGTGTCTTAATTCATTGATCACTGCCGGAAATCCCATTGAGGTCAAGATCAGTCGCTCATGGGTGTACACCGACATAAAAGGAGAAAGCGACCATTCTGTCAACGATGCTAAACTTAGCATATATGCCAATGGTGAACTCGTTGGCAATGACTACATCCCTGCGGAAGGGGATCACATCCGAATTCATGCTTCAAGCAAGATGTATGGAGAGGCGGAAGCAGAAGTGATCGTACCTTTACCCACACAAATATCCGCTCTAAATTATACTCCAAAAGTAGAAAGTGTCTGGATGGATCAGTATCCCGGAAGAGGGTTATCTGCAAGGACCTCGTTTGATATCTATATTTCTTTAGGCATAGATGATGCTGATGATGCCGACAATTTTCATCGACTCGATTTTGAAAGTTTCAACCCCAACTCAATTTACACTGACGAAAATGTTGATCTTTTATATAATTCAATGACTTATACAAGTTTTTATTATGGTTCTTTCGAACCATTGGATCCAATTTTCTACGAACAAACCAATGCTTTCGACGAAATACTTAATTACGGCTACCACAACTTTTTCTTTTCTGACCGTCTTTTAAATCGGAATACAAATGCCATTGATTTCGGTTTCACACAATGTAGTTTCGACATTAGCAACTGGAATGGAGATACATCTTATTTGGAATGTGGTTGGGAAATAACACTGTATTCTATTTCCGAAAGCTATTACAAATGGCTTTCATATTGTTGGCAAGCAGACGGGGTAGTCTTAGGAGATATTACTAATATCGGCCTTGCCGAACCCACTTGGGGCTATAGTAATGTATCAACAGGTGCCGGAGTGGTAGCAGCCCAATCAGCAGTAAAAGTTACACTCGACCTCAAAGATTTCCTCCAAAACACCTTTCAATCACCACCCAACAACTAACCCTCATACACTCAATATTTACTGTTAATTACTTAACCTTTATTGCTTTCTATTTATAACTTATTGTTTACTGTTTAATACTTATTGTTTACTCCTCAACCCTTTCCACCCCGTCCCACAGAGTGTCGTCCGAGATACTCTTGGAATGCCGCCTTATAGCTTTCGCCCACCGGAATATAAGTATCAGCATCCATCACCACGCGACTACGTTCAATCTGATCCACACGGTTCATGTTGACGATATACGACCGATGGACTTGCAGAAAACTATCGGTCAGCCGCTCCTTTATTGCCGCGAATGAACTCAGAGTAACTATCGGATTCTTCTCTCCTTCCACATATACCTGCAGATACTCCCCATATCCTTTTATGTAGCGTATGTCGGCAAGTGATACACGCACATAGCGGTAGTCTACCTTGAAGAAAATGGAATCAACCTCATCCTTCTTCTCAGTCATATCATTGCTGGTATGCCTTAGAGAGAATGCTTCTACTGCCTTATTGACGGCACGACTGAATTCAACATATCCATAAGGCTTCAGCAGATAGTCTACAGCCGACACGCTATAGCTTTCCACCGCATAATCTGCATAGGCTGTGATAAAAATCACCATCGGAGGATCAGCAAGTGTCTTCACAAAGTCAAGACCGTTAAGGTCCGGCATATTGATGTCTGTGATGATAAGATCCACGACTCCCTTGCCAACATATTCCATAGCATCAAAAGCATTGTCACACGCCCCAATAAGTTCAAGTGACGGAGTTTTTTCTACATAGGTGCGGAGTTTCTCCAAGGCTATAGGTTCGTCGTCTATTATCAGTGTCCTAATCATGGTGGGGATTTTATGGTTTAAAAGTTTAAGGGTTTAAGGGTTTAAAAGTAAAAAAGTAAGTGTCAGGGGATAATGGGAATTGAGAGTCTGACTTTATATTCATCTCCACTCTCTTCAATATTTAACGTTGCGTTTGCCCCGTAAAGCAGGTCAAGACGCTGACGTATGTTACGCAATCCTATACCTGAATTCTCATTTATACTTTTTCCTTCCGGATGGCGGCTATTTATACATACGAATTCCACACATCCTTTGGCAATGGAAATCGATACATCCACATATGATGACTTTTTGTAGCTAATGCCATGCTTGAAGGCGTTCTCTATGAAGACAAGAAAAAGCAATGGAGGGAGCTGTATGGTCCTTGCAGACTCCTCTGAAGGAAAACTCCGCTTGATACTTACCTTGCTTTCAGGATAACGCTGACGCATAAGGTTGAGATAATTGTTGAGGAAAGCGATTTCATCCGTCAAGCGTATATGCGGTTTGGAACTGTCATAGAGCATATATCGCATGAGGCTTGACATATCCAACACCATAGTCTGGGCTCTTTCCGGATCTATCTCTATCATCCCATGTATATTGTTGAGCATATTCATGTAGAAGTGCGGATTGATCTGAGCCTTAAGATAAGCGAGCTGGTTCTCAGCATTCGCCTTCATAAGCTGTTCCGTCTCAATTCGGTCTTCGAAATAGCGGAATGTCATAGCCACCGCAAGATTGCAACCCACTACAAGCAGGGAATATACGAATTCAAGCAATACAGGAAGAGGCACTAAAGGGGGATTGTGCGGGAACGGAGCCGCCGGACGTGAGGCTTCCCTGCATTCAAACATCACCCTGAATTCATAGTAATGATAGACCGACAATGCCGCTATGATAAGCGTCACAGCTGAGAAATACCCTCCCCAGCGGTTTTTCAGGAAGAGTTTCGGTATGAGCAGATAGTTGTTGATAAGAAAAAGCACTACAAATGGAGCCATAGTCTTCACCAGGTCTAAGGCTGCTGCAAGGTCAAAAAGAGGCTCCGACATCCGGTAGCGCTTCTGCATGGTGTCAAGAAGGTATAGGCCTGCAGCTATTAGCCACAGGACCACATACACTGCATTCTCGGTCCGTCTGTTTTTATTAGTGAGAGTCATGATATTCTTTTTCGCAAATTTAACAAATATCATTGAAAAATCCATTTCTTTTCAACCAATACCTTGATAAAACCCATGAACATAGATTCAACCAGATATAAAAATCCCGCGACACCCGACAATTAATGCCGTAAGCCACGGGATAGGTATGAGTTAGTTGATGCGGAATACAAGAGATGAGCGGAAGTCTGAAAGGTCGGATGGGAGTGTCACCGATAGTCCGTTGTCGGTCTGCTGCCACTTCAATTGTCCGTCATGTCCGAGGAGTGTCACGTTCTTCACTACAGGTGCCTCGTGGGCGCCATTTGCAAGAGACTTGATCATAAGGTCGGTTCCACCTTCTGGGACAGTCATGCAGAATGCATAGAGATTTCCATCCTTGCCTTTCGTAAATCGGAAATCTTCCGGAGAGAACTTGAATTCCGCATGATGTTTTCCAAGGCCACCACCCGGCAGCTTCCGGAGCTTTCCGTCTTTCATAACGCCTTCTCCCAATGTATGCCATGCCCGGCTGCCATATACAGCTTCCCCGTTTCGGTTCATCCATTCTCCTACCTCTTCAAGCATTTTCACACATTCCGGTTCGATAGAACCGTCGGGAAGAAGACAAATATTGAGGGCGGCATTTCCGTCGCGTGCTATAGACTCAATTATGAATTTTATCATCATGCCGGAGTCATACGTAAAGCCGGGAGCATAAAACCAGTCACCTACCGGCGCCTCTCTTATCCATGGCTGGGAGGAGTTGATAGTGTCCGGGAAATCAAACTCTGCAGTATTCACCGCTCCGTTGGTGGGCCTGCGAAACTTGATGATGCTGAATACATCGACCTTACCTCTATTTTTCAAGACCCTATTGTAGAAATCCGCCATTACGTGCTGCATGGCATTTGATTTGAAACCGGTACCTGTCCCATTACCCGTAAATGGTCCTTGCACAGTGCCATCAGTATAGATGAAGTCAGGGTCATAGTTGTCAGTAACATCCATAATACGCTGAGCCCATTGCTTGGCATACCACTTGGCAAAGTCCAGATGTCGGCTGAAGATTCCCGGGTCAGGTGGCGACCAGGGGCTATGAGCCCTTTCGTCTACCGTCTCATATTCACGAAGATCGACGCCATAAAGCAATCTGGGATCGTAACCTTCCCACCATTGTCCTTTTCCGTCTTCAAGAGTTAGATGACCATCGTATGGGACACCGGCAAATTCTCCCTCCTTGTCAGCACCAAACGCTGTCTGCCACCACCACCAAGTGTATTCATGGTGGAAAGTCACGCCATAACGCATATCATGCTTGTGGCAGGCATCAGCCCATTCCTTAAGAAGATCTCTGTTAGGACCGATATTGACGGAATTCCATGGTTGATATTGGGAGTTCCAGAGGTCGTAGTTGTCATGATGTACGCCCTGAATCATCAAGAAGCGTGCACCGGCCTTGTGATAAAGATCGGTGAGGTATTCCGGGTTAAGACTGTCGGGACTCCAAGTGTGCAAGACATCCTTATAACCGAATTTTGAGGGATGGCCATATTTTTTCTTATGATTGGCATATGCCTTATGCTCTTCCTTATATAGATGCCGAGCATACCAGTCGCCACTTTCTCCGGCAGACTGCGGGCCGAAATGCACCCATATACCGAATTTGGCATCGCGGAGCCAATCCGGAGTGCCTGGATAATTAGCTTCAATCGACTCCCAATTAGCCTTAAAAGGCCCCTCCTCCATTTCAAGCTCAAGTTGATACTCAGGAAAGTCTTCAAGGTTGCCTAAAGGCACAGAGCCAATAGGAAGCGCCTCAGGTACGTCCGGTATAGGATCCACCAGCGTAACAGGGCCACCGGCATTGAGCATTTCAATACCTGCAAGAAAGGAAATAAGGAATAAAGAATAGACTTTTCTCTTCATGATGTCGGTAGTTTTATATTTTTTACAAAAGTACTGATTCCAATCTTTTCTTATTTGCAATATTTCGATTAAACGATAACACAAAATCGACATCAGAATTTTTTTTGAACACATTCTTTATCCTAATCTGTCTTATTTTATTTCCTTAATGGTCTTTTGAGAACCATCTGAATAAATAGTCCGGACAATCGCAATGCCTTTTATATGCGCCCCAATACGCTGACCCTGGAGGTTGAAGTATTCCTTAGAAATGACTTCTGCATTTAATGTCGCTACCTCCGCAAGTCCGGAAGCCATCTCAATAGCTTCAGCGAGTTTCGCTGTGGCGTTCTCATAGACAGTAGGAGAAGTGGAAACAAGAGATTCATACGCCTGAATGACTGTGAGGAGATTTTCAGCTTCTACGCTTCCGAGATTATCTTCGGGAATAGATGCGTAAAGATCTTTGGCTTGCTTCAGAGTGCGCAGGAAAGTACCTTTGTACCTTTCTGCCGTAGACATTGCAGTAGCTATTTTAAGGTTGCCGACGATTACGGCCGACCAGCCCGAGGTCATGCTGTATGTCACTGTGTAATCACCTTCCGAAGGAATATCGAATTCCAAAGAATGAGCCGTTGATCCCTCGATGCGTCCTTGCTGCTCATCCATATTTCCAGTTGAGGGCAACGAAGGGAACGAGGCAATTACTGTTCCATCTATACCCTTAACAGTGAAATCAAATTTCACGTTGCCGTCAAGCGAACCTTTGTTCCAATAGACGGAATTGAAAGTGGCAACATAGCGTCCCTTATCGAAATGGAGGGCATAGTCAGGGGTATATTTGCCATAGGTAATCTCGCAACGGTCATAGTCGCGGGCACTTAGATAGAACCCTTCATCGAAGTCACCACCCTGCAAAAAATATTTCATACGTGCTCCGCCGGTGTTTGGGCTACCTGATACCTTTTCATCCTTTCCATTGCTACGCGTATTGATTCGGTACCATCCGGTAGGAATGCCCTCCCCTATCGTGCTTTCCTCAGCCCTTAGATCGGGATTGAAAACTTCATTATAAGGAGGCACATCACCGACTTCCTCTACTCCGAATGTGTAGGTAGCCTTGAAAACTTTCATTATCCCATCATTTTCCCCTTTTACATTGCGCACTGAAAGAGAGTATTCTCCACGCTCAATTACAGGCACAGTCAAAGTCAAAGTGTTTCCAGAGGTTTTTATATCAAGATTCACAGGCACCCCATCTTTTTCCAACACAGCCTCTGCTTCCGACCCATCCACATTCATGTCGAAAGTCAATGTTATCTGAGAGCCGTCGAGAGGAAGATCAAACGAGCCGTTTTCCGGTTCAACAGAACTTACCTTAGGAGAATCCGGACCGAGACTCCAGCGCTTCATAAAGTTCCATCCCTCAACACTTGTCAGGCAGAAGGCGGGGTCTTCCGACTGCCAATGACCTTTATCCTTAAATTCCAGAAGTCTGACTTCCGTTCCGTCGAGTCCATCACCCCATATATGCATCTTAGCCCCCTGATTACGGTTTCCCTTAGGATAAGGGGAAATAAGCTCCTCAACCGTATTGCACTCGTTGCGTTTGATCCAGTTGTCGAGTGTAGGTTGTACGCCGCTGAAGACACACACGTCGTCGCCCGTGCCATGTACATGCATGATTGGGACAGGACGCGAGCTATAAGCACTTTTGTCCCACATAGGATAACCACTTACCGGAACGAAAGCGGCAATCTTATCCGAAATACGGTTGGCACAATGATACGTAAACATTCCACCCATTGAGAAACCGGTAAGATACACACGCCCGGTGCTGATGTTGTGGTCTTTCTCCATCTTGTCGATGATTGCACAGACGAAATCCACATCCCGGTTGCCACTTATGTCCCATCCACGGTCGATACCTTCAGGGAATACAAGCACAAACTTTGCAGTGTCAGCTACGGCAGCCCATTTGGAGTTGCTGTCGTGCCAGTTAGCATCTTGGTTCATACCATGGCAAGCAATCACGAGTGCAGCCCCGGAGGGCGTGTTGTCAGGGACATGAACCTTCATTTTGCGGCTCGTACCATTGACTGTGACATTCTCCCATGTCGTCACAGCCGAAATTGTAGTAAAAGCTAAGGCACATAATCCTAAAGAAATTAGTCTTTTCATATATTGTCAGTAAATTAGTTTTGGATGCAAAGATAATTTATATTTCCGACCAAGGCATATAGATATGTATCTTTTTTATATAAAATGGTATTGGCAATCTGACGAACAAATATTTTAACATAAAAAAAGGACACACAGTATGTGTGCCCTTAATATGTCGATAGAAAATATAATTATTTTTTGACAAATTTCTTGCCATTCTGGATGTATATCTGACCTTTCAAAAGTCTGTCAACATCTACGCGGCGTCCTAATATGTCATAGCATACGTTGCTTCCAATAAAGGAGCCGTTGTCATACACACTTTCAACCCCCTCAGGATTAAGAGGGGTCAGGGTAAAGTTGTCAAGATAAAGAGGGGCTGTCTGAACCTTCGTCGAAGAAAATACCAACTCACTAATTCCTTCCGGAAGGTCAAATTCAACGGAAGACTCAGCCCAAGTGTTGTTCTCGTCAGTCTTGGCGAATTTCACATTGCGTGCAACAACCTTACCGTTCACTGTAATATTAATACGGTTAATATCCTCATCGGGAGCCAGATATCTAATTGTCATCTTATATCTTCCGGCTTCGTCAATACGAATATGATCACGGAGTTTCGCACCGTTTTTTGTTCCGTATGACACATACCCTAATGCTGTGAAACCTGGTATGTCCGACCGACCGGCACCATTCCAGGCTTTGTCGATACTCGCATAGTCAGCATTCTCCCATTCCCATTGACGTGTGCCTTTGTAGACAGGAGGAATCTCACAACCATAAGTTTTTTCCCATACAGGTACCTGCATTCGATCATTTTTAGAACCCTTACATTTTACATTGATATCAAGCGGACCCAGATGAGATACAATAAGAGTCAGATTACCATCATTGTATGATGACGTCACAATGGATGCCTTATGGTCGCCACGTTCTACAACTTCGTATGTTGGCTGTGAGTTACATCCCTTAATAATGATTGTGTCGTTGGTAAACTCCTTGAAATGAGTGTAATTGTTTAGATAGAAATCGATCCCATCCTCTTTTTCAGTCACGAGCCCAAAAGAATACATGGGCATTGTCAACGTAACTGCGTCACATGAATTATAGCGAAGATCAATAGTTGAAGTCTCTACTTTACGCTGTTTTTCATACTGACTATTGTTGTATATGAGCCAGTTGTTGTCAATACGACGAACATAAAGGCTAGTCTCCGGATCGTCTGACGTCTGGGGAGAGAATAATGCGTTGAAATCGTCTACCTTAGATTCAGTAGTCCTCCACACAGAATTAATTCGGCTTTGCTTTATAACACGCCGGAAACCGAGATCCTTACCGTTATCAACAAATATTGTTGGCACTGTCGTATACCGACCCGTTTTCTTCAGATACACTGTATCGTTGCCAAAAGTACCATTATCAAGCGCGTATAGTCCGGTAAATAGATATCTATACGAACGGCGTCCTTCCCAATTATTAGTTGTCTGTTTTTGATCTATATCGTTATATATAGCTATCTTAGTGCTGTCAATAACTTCCTGACGTGGCAAAATACGGATAACACCGTCTGTGGTAAACTTACGCCAAACATCCATATAGACATTCGGGAACTGTGCATAAAACTCAAACTGGCGTGTATTATACCCATCTTCTGTTTTTGCATCGTTTAGAGCACGTACACACTGATTCCATATAAGCTCCGGACCATCCTGCACTGTCTGGCCGGTCATCATCATATGCTCAAGGATTGTCATTCCTCCTATTGCAGGGGGCATCTTCTGATCACTGGGCATGTTATTATAGACATGCTCGGCATATCCGCACTGATCAAAGCGCATACCCCAGTTGTCGCAATAGTCTGAAAGGAACACACCGAGACACATGCTCTCCATGTCGTAAAAGTTGCCGGAAGTAGTATATTTCTCGCAATAGATAAGATGTTCTTTATGCTTTTTTGCTGCTTCAGCGAAAGCTGGATAGCGCTTAAACATTGTCAAAGGTGAAGTAGAGTCCCATTCCGGAATTACAAGGCAATTACTGATCACAAGATAACCACCAAACTCATCAGCAAGATCAAGAAGATTCACAAATAGATTCATTCGGTCAGAAATTGTCGGACTCTTAAGGCCAAAAGGATGCAGACCTCCGGCATCGTCAAATCCCCAAAACTGCTCACAATAGTTGAAGCCTAAAAGATTGGGATATGTTTCGAAGAAATACCTGTACACTTCAGTGTCATAGTCAGAAAACCAGGAATGACCGCCACTCGCAGGCTGAATCAAAGCCCATACACGATTTTCTGCACATGTGCGCAGCCACGACTCCGCAGTTCTAAAACCGTCTTTTGTCACATTCTCTGATACGGAGAGAGATATATTGAAGACCGTGTAGGGGCGCATGTCATCCGGCACAAGGTCTATTACTTTCTGAGGATCGGCATTATTCCATACATCTATATGAAATATATACATTGGTTGTTGTGGAGAGAGTGGACGCCGCATCTCAGCAGCAAAAGCTTTCAAAGGAATAATAAGCATTGAAAGCAATACAGAAAGAATTATTAACCGAAACTTCATGTCAAGTATAGATTAAGTATAAAAGATTAGAGATTAACTGGATTAAAAAAGGGAGAGGTGAATCCAAAAGATGGGATTCAGACCTCTCCCTAAGTCATTGATTCAACTTATCAATTATTTATTGATAAATTTCTTACCGTTCTTGATAACGATGCCACGGTAGTTTTCATCTACTTTCTGACCGTATACGTTATAGATCACGTCCGCAGCCTTAGCAGCGTTAATACCATTAACTGCACCCGGTTCAGCTCCCTTTTCGATGTAGTTGAACTTCTGAACCTTTATAGATTCAACACCCTCGGGCAGACCCCAAGGAGTCTTAACAGAATTGAGGTGAACATAAGGATAAGCAGCTCCAAATTTCTCTATCTCAGCATTAGCTACCTCAGTGAACATGAAGTAACATTCACCATTCTCATCACAAACAGGGTTGCACTCAGTGATAGGAGCGCTACCACCTTCCATATCAGGACGGTTGAAGAGGAGACGCAGAGACATGCCCGGAGTTCCTTTAATGTAGATACCTGCAAATTCAGTAAGATCAGCGAATTCTTTACCAAGCACATTACCAGTGCCAAGAACCACGGCACCGCCACCGAGATTCTTACCTACATTGTCATCGCCATAGAACTTGTTTTCTTCATCAATCTGAGCAGTCTCATCCCAAGCAGTCCAGTTATGCCACATTGCAATAGAGATAGCCTGAGGATCAAGTTCCTTAACTTTTGTCAGAATTACCTCATCGATATAAACATAACCAGGAACAGACCCTGTGACTACAGCATCTTCTCCTTCACCTTCAGTAATGGTGCGGGCAGTAAAATAGAATTCATCTACTTTAGCAGATACAGTATAATAGGGTACGCCATCGTTATTGTCAGCAGCATAGTTAACTGAATAGCGGCTTCCCCACCATGCATTAATCTGACCATTTACGGCATCATTGATCACGAGAGTTCCAAGAGGATCATTGCCATTCCATGCACTTGGACCGAAGTCAGCTGATTCTTCATCAGACTCCCAGCTTCCCTTAACTTCGATGAAAGCAACTTCAGAGAAGTCGATAGTCTTGCCGTCGAGGTTAAGCATGATCTTACCTTCACCTGTTCCGTCGCATACAAAAGCGGCTTCATCTTCGTCCCAAGCAATACTTCCTTCTGCAACGAAATCTTCTGCATGGAATGTGTACTGGCCTTCCTCATTCCAGTCAATCATTGTCTGGGCATTTGCGCCCATTGCAGCAACGAGAGCTGCACTTAAAAGAGTAAATTTCTTCATAACATGAAGTGTTTTATGGTTAATAAAAAATATGGAGGATGAGGACGCACATTAGCGCGCCCTCACGCCTTTTTTAGTTATTTCTTCGATAGCGCATTCAAGATAGCTTCATATGCGTCTGTTCGGGCATTATTTTTCCAAAGGTCTGAAGTCCCTGCAAATATTATACCTGCACGGTTTTCAGCCTTAATGAGTCTGAAATATTCCGAAACCACGAATCCGTAGAATTCAGCATCGGAATTCATTACCGACAGATTGTCAATACGTACAAGTTTTCCGGAGCCATTCAGTGCTGTGAATAATTCAGTAATGGACTGACGATTGGAAGCTGCTGGATCTATGTTATTAAGCACAACTGCTATTCCGTCAATCTTCGCACCGGAATTTGACCATGCAGCAATCTGGTTGAGTAAGCTTTGGGTCTTTCCCGGATTGCCGAGTAAATCAGATTCAGAAACAAAGAAGTTAGGATTGCCGGCTCCTTCAGAAGCTTTATAAGAGTTAGACAGGCAATCAGTGACAGTCTTGACATAATTGTCGCCCATATAGTCATTGAAGAAGAACATTCCTGACATATCATTGACAATTTCACCATTCTCATCAACTACAGCTTCTGATTCTGCAGAACGCAAAACATAGGGAGCTTCATCACTCATTGGATTAGCGAGCACGACATAGTCAGAGATTGAGGGTGCGCAAGAAGCCATCACGACATCAGCCCAAGATCCAAAATTGTCGGCGAGGGCAGCCGCCTTTTCTGCTTCATCCTTTTCTACATACTTGTCCGGAACACCTGTGGTCCAACCAATCTGAATATTGTCGATGAAATAGTACGAGTTGTTGACGTTTGGACCAAAGCTGAGAGTAAGTTCTGTTGCATTCTTAATCTCATCGGTAATTTCGACATCTGTGAGGTCAAGCACCATCTTGTTCATCCAAGTACTGAGAGGACAACCGCGCTTGTCAGGAGTATCACCGGTATAATTGTTACGTACGCCGTTGACTATTGCTACAAAATTTCTTTTTTGAGATTTGTCATCCGGACAATACAAGTCAAATACAACAGATGTAACATTTCCTATTGTCATATTGTCAGGAAGAGGAATTGTAAGAACCGGATAGGAGTTTCTTGCCTTTTTTTCCTCTGAGCCAATCTGCAATACATGTCCTTCAGCACCTGTAGGATTCGCAGCAACTACTGCCATGCTACCGTTGCTCATAGGATATTCCTTCCCAAGATCATCTCCTTCAAAATCTTCAAAAGCAAATGTTCCTATAGCAAGATCACCCTTTATGAATGTTGGTGATATCACCTCTTCAAGATAAGCTTTCGGGACTGCGTTATAGGCAAGCATGGCACCTGCAGCAACTTTAGGACCACCTTGGATAAACATATCAGTCACCGGATTAAGGACATAATCACCCTCCTCATTGAGAATCGAAGAGTATGCAAGAGCATTTATGTCTGTCACAAAATCGAAGTTTGTAAGAGCTACGCTATATGTCAGTCCCTGCGAAGCATAGTCGGCAGCGGAAACCGCAAGTCCAAGTTTGAAATTAGGATTTGCAGAGCGGTCAATCACACTATTGAGGGTCGCAAGAGAAGCGAGATGCTCAGCATGCTCCACGCTCTCAGGCTTGTCCATCTTGAAATCACCCTCATAGCCATCGGCACAGGAAGCTACTCCCATGGCGAGTGCGGGCAGAGCGTAAATAAAAATCTTCTTCATATTTCACTAATATTGAGGGTTATTTCCTTTCTATACTGAAAGCCTGGGCACCATAGACATTTCGAGTGCGGAGCACGAGTGTATCGCGAGATTCTAACTTCATGTTCATGTCGGGAAGGTCTAATGTATAGTCGAGATAAATAGCGTCTCGATCCTTTCCTCCGAGGCTCTGCTTTTCACCCTTGCTGACAAACTTACCTGTTCCCGTCACAGTAGCTCCTTCACTTCCGGAAGATAGTGTGCAGGAATTGTCATCTGCAAATGTCAGCACGACATCCACTGTATGATCACCTCCTTGAGCATCCTTGACGGTGATAGGAAGCATATCTTCCTTAAAGGCTGAAGTAGAGAGATCCACAACCTCATCATTTTCCACATATTCACTGTGACGTACAACTCTTGTAGACTGACCGTCGATAATAGCATTGTCTACGCCTCTACGCAGATATTGACCATGCCAGGGATTGACAAACTTCACACCGAAAAGCATAAAGTTTTTGGGCTGTACCGACCAGTGAGCATCATTAGTCAGAACCGGATTTTCTTCAGTTGCTGTGCCAGTGAGGATTCTGTCAGCACCAGACACATCGGTCATGCGCACCGGAATCACATAGCAGTTTCCTACAGCCTTTCTGTCGGCGAAGAACTTATCAGTGAGATGCACCTTGACTCCTCCCATAGTCTGTCCGGAAGGAATACTTATCTTGTTTGCATCAATTGTATAGTAATCCTCGGGCATAACCTCCACAAGCTGGTCGGAATCCTTGAAATAGAATCCGTCTACAAGTGAAGGATCCACAACATAGTCGATAATCACATTTTTCTTGTTGCTATATCCGCCACCCCAAGTTGCGATTATTGTCACCTCGTGATTATTGTCGGAAGTAAGGTCAACGTTTTCGTCAGTGCCGAGTTCTACGGTACGCATACCATACTGATTGGCAAAATATACTGTCTGATAGTCAAAATCGGAGAATTCATTATCCCCATTCTGACAGGCAGTAAAAAGTGCCAAAGCAGCTATAGATACTGGAATTATAAATTTACGTTTCATAAGATTGATCAGATTATTGCTGTATTAATGCCAGCCTTTGTTCTGCTGGAGATTGCTATATTTTAGGATCTCTGACTGAGGAATAGGAGGATAGGCCATATAATCCTGGAAGTCGCGTGTCTCAACATCGAAAATCTTATATGTACCATCTTCCAGCCATTCGATACCTTTCACCGTTTCGTTCAGATTCTGTTGCCAACGACGAAGATCCCAGAATCGCGAGTTTTCGAAGCAAAGCTCGATACGGCGCTCGTTGCGGATAAGCTCTCTCATCTTTTCTTTCGAAGATGCACACTCCTCCAGATATAGATCGCCATCAGAAGTGCCAAGACCTGCACGCTGACGGATAGCCTTGATCACGTCGTAGGCTGAGAACCCGTTTCCTCCATCTGTCTTTGGTCCATATGCCTCGTTAGCTGCCTCTGCATAATTGAGATAAATCTCAGTGTAGCGCACGCGAGGGTTGTAATGAGGTTTAGTAGTAGTAGAGCCCGCAGTACAGTTTACATCCATACGAAGACGCTTCTTCATATAATAGCCTGTACGGGAAGAACGCTGTTCTACGCCACCGATACCGTCTGTGGAACCGGTCACTGTTGAAATGGTAGCATTAGCGACACCAACCCTACTGCTTCCGTTGTATATTATATAAGCGTAGAAACGAGGATCTCGGTTGGAATAAGGGTCTGCTGCATCATAATCTTCAGCAACGCTGATAGGATAACCGCTTACAGTCGGGAAAGCATCCACAAGGTTCTGCGAGGGATTCATACGACCGTTGCCGTTAAGACTTGGGGGAAGATTGTCAGACTCTGTGTTGTTGTTATCGGCTACATTTTCACGCCAGATAATTTCATCGGGATTGACACCTTCTTTCAGTTTATCAGCAAATGTACCTGTATAATATTCATAGGAACCGGCCTTCACACCGTCGACACCATTATTTTCCTTCAACAGATCAGCCGCAGCTTTAGCAGCATCAGCCCAATTGACGGTATTACCGAAGCCATCGCTCGCTGCCAGCAGGGTAAGGCGGGATAGATATGCTTGGGCGATACGTCCGCTGACGAGCTGACGGAAGTGAGCACCCATTGTACGGTTGTAGACAGCGACATCTTTAGTAAACTGAGTGTATTTTGCCGGAACTTCTGCCAGATCCTCATAATCAAGCGGAAGGATCTCAATGGCCTGGTTAAGGTCAGCCTTGATTTTCTCAACGCAATCTTTGAAAGCAAGACGCGTCATAGCTGCATTCATATCGTCGTTAGCCCCCAAGTAACTTTCAAGATAAGGCACACCAAGCAGTTCACCTGCTTCGTTATATCCCGAATGCGCCTTCAGAAGCTGATAATGGAGAATTGCACGCAAGCCATATGCCTCTCCGCGGAGACGCACTGCGAGCATCTTGCATCGCTCCGGATCTGCACTCCATTCTACATCATCAATCTTAGTAAGGAATTGGTTGATGTACTGAATACCGGTGTAAGCACTCGACCATTCGTTGATACCGGTCCACGTAGAAGCCGTCCAACCACCGGTTGCCATAGTGCGGAAACCTTCACTATTTTGATTTACTACAGCATTGTCTGTAGCGTATTCAGTATTGGTATAATAGCCTGAAAGTGAACTGTAAGCCCTTGTCAGGAAACCCATAGCGAAGTCAGGCTCTGTCTCCATCTGGCCAAGGTCCTTGAAGTTCTGCTTGGCCGGCTCGAAGAGGTCATCGCAACTGGTAAGACCAAGCGAGGCAACAGCCAAAAATGCATATAATAGTTTTTTCATAATGCTTCGGATAATTACATGTTAAGTTTGCAACCTATGTAGACAGTGCGGAACTGCGGACCATAAAGACTTCTTTCAAGATGCTCTCTCTCCTTAGAGATAGTGAAAAGGTTGTATGCACCGGCATACACGCTTATGCCATGGATGAAGCATTTACCGAGATTGGTGAAATCATATGTCAACTGTAAGTTGTCAAGACGGAAGCAGTCTCCCTTTGCAAGCCAGAAAGTAGAGTTCTGATAGTTGTTGTCGCCATTCTCTGTGGTCAGACGCGGGAAAGTTGCTGTAGAAGCTGTTTCCGGAGTCCATCGATTAAGTGCCATTTCAGACCATTTGCTTGTGCCGCGCAGCCAGTAGTAACCGTCGTTTTTATAGAACTTAGCTCCGCTGACGCCTGTGCCGGAAAGGTAAAGAGTGAAATGCTTGTACTTAGCTGTCAGGTTCAGGCCGTAGATGTAAGGAGCAGAACTCCAACCCATCTTGCCAAGATCCACTTGGTCTTTTGAATCAATCACGCCGTCGTTGTTGATATCCTTATATTTAAGGTCGCCAGGACGAACTGTTCCACCGAAAGACTGCTTCGGAGAAGAAGCGATCTCAGACTCAGACTGGAAGAAACCTTCGCATACATATCCCCATGAAGCATCGAGTGCATGTCCCTGACGATACAGGTAATTTTCTTCCCATACCTCATCGCGCAACTTAGCCTTTGAGTTAAACTTCATCCCCACGAGGCCAAGCGACAAGTCCCAGTCGCCGAGCTGCTTGTTGATGTTGACAGCATAGTCGAAACCTGTACGTTCATCCTTGTTATAGTTGATATAAGGAAGGAAGTTGCCTGTGCCGGAGTTATAGAACGAGGGATAGAGCGTGCTTGCGCCCTGGGTAAGGAGGCCATTAGTGTTCTGATTAAACCAGTTTGCATTCACGTTCAGTAGTCCATTGAAGAGAGTCGCGTCAAGGCCTACACGGAATTCCTTGCGGGTGATGAAGGTAAGTTCATCGTTAGAGCCTCGCTTCGATGTAGAAGTGGAACCTCCCACTGTACCATCAGCCCACTGATACCAACCGCTTGAAGGTGAGAACTGATAGTCTGCTTTATAGAGATACCAATCTTCGATATCTATATCCTGATGCAGATTAGCATATGAACCCATAATCTTTAGCTCATCAAGCCAAGAGCGTGATGATTCCATAAAATTCTCATTTGCGAGATTCCATGCTATAGATACGGCGGGCGAGAACGCGTTGCGGTTTCCTTCCGGAAGTTTTGAAGAGTGGACAAAAGCGCCGGTGAGATCGACAAAATAGCGATGACGATAATTGTAAGCCAACCTCAGGCCGGCGTTTACGTTGCTTGGACGATGGTAGCCGCCTTCTCCGGAGTGACCGTCGTCAGCAGAAAAATGCTGCTGATAGCCCCATCCCACCAAAGTGGCATTGACATTATGTGCCTCTGCAAAAGAACGTGCATAGTCAAACTGCGCACTGAACATCATAGTCTGGTGGTAGGTAGACTGTCCAACATACTCGTTGGTAGAAGACTTGTCTTCGTTGATTTTGTCAAGACCGATGATCATATCCTGACCATTGATATTACCCCATGTGGGTCTGTAGACTGCATACGGAAGAGCATATGCCTCAGAATAGTGAGAGTTATAGTCGACACTATATGCAGCCTTGAATGAAAGACCCTTTGTCAGACCGGAAAGATCCGCGTTAAGAGTAAGGTCGAAAAGGAATTTACGATATTTCTGACGGGTATAACCGGCTGCAAGAGCTTCTGAGAAGGCATTTGTCTGGTCTGAAGTGGTGCCTCCAAGCAGATATTGTCCGTCAATGACATGAGTGCTGGTATTGATGTAATCCTGAATTGTAGCATTGTTGGGATCCATCATGCTGACAGGAAGCCAAGGAGAAAACCAGTTTGGACGTAGAGTCGCCGCACCGCCCCAGAAATCACCGCGTCCGCTTAGATTGTCACTGACAATGATAGCAGCGTTGGTAGTTGCCGTCAGCCATTTTGCAATTGTCATATCAACATTGCCACGAACATTGAAATTGAAAGTATTCGACTTGCTATGTTCGCCATATTTCAACAGGTTGTTGGTATAGTCAACACCCATGTTCAGATAATACTTGGTCTTCTCAGTGCCACCGTAAACCTCTCCTGTGATGTCAGTAGTAGTCACGAAACTGCGAAGATAGTCGGAGGAATAAAAATCTACGTCCGGATATCTGTAAGGATTCGTGCCCATCGCAGTATTGTAGATGGTGGCCTGATCATATAAAGGAGATCTACCGTCGTTTGCGCAAGCCTCGTTATAAAGGCTCATGTAGGTAGCTGCATCAAGATATTTCGGATACGACTTAGGAAGCATGGCACCTACGTTAGCACGGACATCGATCTTCATAGGAGCCTCTTTACCTCTTTTAGTAGTGATCAGCACCACACCTTTTGCACCCTTGCTGCCATAAAGAGCAACCGCTGTTGCATCTTTCAGAATAGATACGCTTTCAACTTCTGAGGCCTTTACAAGCGAAGCGTCACGAGGTACTCCATCGATAAGCACTAAAGGAGCCTGTCCCCAGATATTGCCGTTGTAGCCACCAACATGGGTTGCAACATCTGAAAGGGGACTGTTGTTGGCGTTCTTTTTGCTTATATCGTTGATATTGACAAATGAGGCGGCAGAAATCACGTCTCTCTTGTCGATCTTACCGAAAGCAATATTTACCAGGCTATCCTGCTCTTCGACCTGAGCCCAAGCAGGAATGCTGCCGAGCGTCAGTGCAAGAGCCGTAAAACCTATATGAAGTTTTGTGTTCATTGTTGTTTCTTGTAAAAATGTGAGACGAAATATTTACCAACCCGGATTCTGTTCAAAACCCTCATAAAGATAGGTGTCGTTCTTGTTGGGAAGCGGCAACCAGTAGTGACGGCTTGTAAAATTGCGCTCGCGCAATACCTCTTCACGAAGGTTGAGTACCTGGTTTTCTGTTGATCCCTGTGTAAAGCCGGGACCGCGGTCAAACTGGAATCCAGTCTTAAGAGTGTAAGGACGCTGAGTGATGAGCATCCAACGACGAAGGTCGTGGAAACGCATACCTTCAAATGCAAGCTCGACTGCACGTTCACGACGAACCTCACTGAGGAAGTTCTCCTTTGTGTCAGTAAACTTAGAAAGCACATGAGCTACGTGGGCTCTGTCCCTTACTACATTTATAGCATCTTCTGCAGTCTTACTATATGTAGGAGCTGACTGTTTCACGCCATATCCGACAGCCGTAGCCTCTGAATAGAGGAGATAGACATCTGCCAGACGCATCAAAGATACGATACAAGCCCATTGGTCGCGAACATTGCCATTGTGAACACTCTTCAGACAAAGTTTTGCATTGAACAACCCGGTGTAGCATCCTTTCTGCGGATTGGCACCCTCACGGTCAGCACCTCCTGTATAAAGAGTTGCCTCAAGACCCTGACCACCTGTTCCGCAGAACTCACCGTCGACCACATAAGTCTTATAGAAACGAGGGTCACGGTTGCTCCAAGGATATTCAGGATCATAACCTGATTCTTTGTCTTTCACTGCTGAGTCCTCGATAGGATAACCATTAGCCATGCCGAAATAGTTAGAGTAGTTAGCAGTAGGCCAGCACTTGATACCGGCAGCTATGTGTGTCTGAGGACGGAAGTCAGTATTCATATTCCATGACCAACGGCCACCATAGTCACGCATATTTTCCTGAAGAATAGTCTCGGTGCCACCGGGAAGTGCCTTAGAGTTAAACACCACAGTAAGATCGTTGAACTGGTCAATCGGGAGAAGAGAATATCTTCCGGTCTCTTCAGTGATCTTGAGGGCTTCGCCGAGAGCATCAGCAGCTTTCTTACAGTAAGCCTCGTCATATACAGCATATGCATTGTTGCGCTCGTGGGAATCCCAGTTCATCAGCGGGCTTCCACCCCAAAGAAGTACTTTTCCCTTATAAGCAAGAGCCATGATCTTGTTGGCGCGCATGTTGTTGTTGCCAAGGGTTGTCTTGCCGGCAGTAGTATTGTCCCAGTCTACAGGAAGCAACTCAGCAGCTTTCTGGAAGTCAGCCGCACACTTATCGGCACAAGCCTGCCAAGTCTCTCTGGGAAGAGTGATTGTCTCATCAGGACCAATGGCATAATCTATATAAGGCATACCACCCCACCATTCCAACACCATATAGTGATAGAAAGCTCTGAAGAAATACAGCTGACCCTCGATAAGGTCGCGTTCCTCCTGAGTGGCGTCTACAAGTTGATCAAGCTTTGAGAGGCCGATATTAGCCTTTCTGATGGAATACCATGCGTTTGCCCAAACATTTGCTCTGTAACGGCGTCTGTTGTTCGGGTCGTTCCAATAGGTATTTGGATAAGAGTAATAGCAGGTGGTAAAGCCCCAGAAGTCTCCATAGTCAACGCTACGGGCGAAAAGACGAGTCTCCTGAGGTTCCCAATAGTCTTCCTCACCATAATTGAAGGTAGTATGGTATTCGTTGTTAGACACGACGGGCATACAGTCATACAGCTCCTCTACAAATCCCTGGAAATTTCGGAAGTTCTGATATGGAACCGACTCATCGATGTCGCTGTTTGGCGCCTTGTCGAGATAATCGGTGCAGGAAGTCACACCCATTGATCCGGCAGCCAAAGCAAGCATTATTATGTATTTGGAAATTTTCATATTTTGGAATTTCATGAATCGTTTGAAAATCATCGTTTCTCTTCAGTTTGAGATCAGAAGCTCAAATCAATACCGACATTGAAGCGTTTGAACGATGGATATACACCGTCGCCGGAACTACCGCGTTCGCAGTCGTCGGGCATCTTAGTCCACATGAAGAGGTTGTTGCCATTGACATAAAGACGGAGACTCTTAATACCAGCCATTGCCATCCATTTGCCTTGGAAATTGTAGGAGAGCTCAACGTTTTTCAGACGTACATAAGAACCGTCGTAGAGGTAACGTGTGCCATCAGCGCATTCATCAATGGTAGTTCCCCAACGAGGTTGTGGAAGAACAGCACAATTGAGCGGAGTCCAATATTCTCCTTCGTCGTATGCCACATGGGCCGTAGAACGGAAAGTAGGATACTTCACATAGCGCATAACGTTGGAAACGCCATAGAACTGAGCGAAGATGCTCCAGTTTTTCCATTCAAAGCCGATTGATGCATTGTAGGTGTTCTGTGGAGTTGTAGAGTATCCGTAAGGAGCTTTGTCTTCAGTATTGATCACACCGTCACCGTTGAAGTCTACGATATTGTAGTCGCCAGGGAGCTTGAAGTCGTTGCCGGTATTCCATACAGTACTACCGAGAACATCGTCCCAAGAGGTAAGGTTGCCGTGGTCGAGATAGGTAGTCACCTGTCCCCATTCATGGCCGGCATATTTTTGATATGCGGGTTTAAGTGCGGGGTCATCGCGGAACTTTACTTCGTTAGTAGCATGAGTCATACTGAGATTGGTCCAAACGCGCATATCCTTACCAATCTGCTTGTTGAAGCGGAGTTCAAGTTCGTATCCATGGCTATCCATACGTCCGAGATTGGCTGTAGGAGCTTCCGCACCAAAGTATGATGGGATGGATGAACGCTGGTCGCCTGTAAGAATGATATCTGTACGCTTGTCACGGAAGAAATCTACCGAACCAGCAAACATACCGCCAAGGAACGAGTAGTCAACACCTATGTTCTGCTTCTCAACTGTTTCCCAAGAGATATTTTCGTTACCCAGACGGGAGATAGTATAGAATGTATAAGGAGAGTTCTGCGGATTGATTGTACCCATCTGCACGTTGCCATCGTAGCTGTACTGAGTCTGGTAGAGATGGCGGCCACCTGCATGGTCGTCACCGACCTTACCGACAGAAGCACGGATCTTAAATGTAGTGAGTACATTGTTTTCGGTCGCCCATGCCATGAAAGGCTCGCTTGAAAGCATCCAGCCTATAGACATTGAGGGGAAGAATTCGAAACGTTTTTTCGGGCCGAATTTCTCAGAGCCATTGTAAGCACCATTAAACTCAGCAAAGTAACGGTAAGCCCAATTGTAGGTCAGACGGAACACCCAGTCCTCACGATATACAGGGAATGAGCTACCACCTGTGGTCTTCTCACGGCTGAAGAGAGCCAAAGCTGACACTTCATTCTGGCCGAAAGAACGGTTGTAGTCAAACTGGAAAGAGTAATAAAGTCTTCTGAAAGTCTGATTTACGTCAACCGAACCGGCCTGATAGCCCCAGAGGATTGGGTTGACAGTCACGTCAAGACCAGTCTGCGGGTCCGGATTCTTTGGATTTGCAGATCCATCAAGAGGATTTACCCAATAGAGCTGACCTTCATGATACTGGTCGTTGATTCCTCGATTAGCCTCCTTAAAACGGTAGTCAAGAGCCAATTTAGCACGGAAGCTTAAACCCTTAGTGACAAAATCAAGTTTTTGAACAAGTGCCAAGTCACTATTGATACGGGTAGTGGTAGCAGTCTTGTCGCCACCAGTGGCGAGGATTCTAACAGAGTTTGGCACGTCCGCATCACGGGGAGCATACCAACCCCACATACCATTTGAATATATCGGACGCATCGCGTCGGGTGCCGACTTGTAGGCAGAACCCCAGTAGGAATTGCCATCGCCGTTATAGTCCCACGGAGTCTTCTGAGTTGCATTTGAGCCAAAAAGGTTCACGGTCAACTCAGTGGTCTTAGTAAGAGTAAAGTCAAGGTTTGAACGGACATTAATACGATTGTAGCCGAAACCTGTAGAATAACCACGGTGGTTGTCATACTGTTTGAAAAGGTCACCCTCATGAGTGAAATCGGCAGCTGCGAAATATTTCACGAGCTTAGTACCACCGGATGCAGAGACTGAAGCATTGTAGGAAAATGCACTCTTCTTGAAAAGAGCGTCCTCCCAGTCAGTATTAGGATAGCGGTCCCATTCCTCGGTATTAGCCGGGTTACGATATTTGTCGATGATAGCAGCCGCAGTGTAGTTACCCCAACCTGCCGCATTGAGGGCAGCTTCACGCTCAATTGAGCTATTCATCAAATAGAAAGTATCATAGGCGTCGAATTTCTTTGGAAGTTTCGATGCCACCTTAGCAGTCATATTTACTTTTGCTGTTACTACGGCGTTTCCTTCCTTACCACGCTTGGTAGTGATAAGGATAACACCGTTTGCACCTTTCACACCGTATACAGCAGTAGCGGAAGCGTCCTTCAGTACAGAAATGCTTTCTATAGAGGAGATATCTACTGATGCCATATCACGCTCGATACCATCTACGAGCACGAGAGGATCACTGCCGTTCCAGGTAGAGGCGGAACGGATGATAATCTGCGGGTCTTCCTCGCCTGGCATACCTGAAGAAGCCATCGTGATGACACCTGGAAGATTACCTGTCAGGGCGGCACCAACACTTGAGACACCACCGGCGCGTTCGAGCACCTTGCCTGAAGTCTGTGTGATTGCGCCAACGACTGAGGCTTTTTACTGCTGGCCGTAGCCGACTACTACGAGTTCATCAAGAGTGGAGTCAGCACTCTTCATTACCACATTGACAGTAGTCCTGGAGTTAACCTTGACATTCAAGGTCTCCATACCTACATAGGTAAACTTCAACTCGTTTTTCTTTGGATTAGGCACATCAATTGAATAATTGCCGTCCAGATCGGTAACGGTACCGGTTCTGGTACCGACAACCATTACTGTAACACCGATGAGAGGTTCTCCGGTGTCGTCAGTGACATTTCCCTTCACTGTGTCGGCTCTTGCCGCCAGCGCGGAAGTCATGATGAAGATCAGCATCAAAGCAATGTAATGAGGCAGTCTGTATTCATTTTTCATCGCTAAAAAATTTTTATAAGTATTAATGGAAATTTCTCATGGTGGTCAGTCAAGTGCAAGCCAAGTTCCCCACACCCTTGTTTTTGCCTGCAAATTTATTGTATCATGGCAAATTTTAAGTTATTATTCTTATCAAATGGTTTTCAATACGTCGCATACATGAAAAATTGTATCTCAAAATAATTCAAATATGTAACATCACATTTGATAATCAATACATTAAATTAAAAACAATCAAACTGTATTAAAGGGCACAATCTCAAAAAAAAGCACCTTTAAGCCACCTAAATTAAAGCATTCCCTTCAAAATAACTCTCATTGAGCTTTTTTCTCTCAAGCATATTCACCCATACCATCCTGCTTTTCAGCAGAAATATCATACTTGTTCTTTTCTGTGTTTCGATATTCGGAAGGTGTCATACCGGTGTACCTCTTAAAAAGAGTAGAAAAATGAGATTGCGCGTTAAAGCCCAAAGAATAAGCAACCTGGGCTATGTCCACATCACCCTGAGCCAACATCTCACATGCCTTGCGGAGCTTGACATTACGGATATAATCACTCGGAGCAGCTCCGACAATCTCTTTCATCCTCCTATGAAGTTGCGACCGGCTGAGACCCACATATTCACTAAGATTGTCGACATTCATGGTCGATTCTGAAAGATTATCGTTGATATAGCGGTTTACCTTTGTCATCAGCTCTTCATCCACCCCCTTTATTTTGGGGACTTCAATATGCTCCACGTATTCTTGATTTCCAGAGAACTTACCTTTCAACTTACTTCTATTAGTAAGCAAACCTACAATCATTCCATCAAGTTCTTCAATAGAGAATGGCTTCGCAAGATATCCGTCCGCACCACAGCGCCACGCTTTCGTACGCTCTTCTGTACCATAAGCAGAGCTGAAAATTATCACAGGAACATGATGCGACAACATGTTGCCTTTCACCCTTCGCAAAAATTCAAAGCCATCGATACCATCCATACGCACGTCGGTGATAATTAAATCCGGGACACGCTCACCAATCTCTCTCAAAGCTTCTTCGGCATCTGCTGCAACGACTATCTTATAAGAGGCGCCAAGACTATGCTTTATATATTCTCTCAACTCAGAATCGTCGTCGACAACAAGAATTCTGAATCCGTGGGAAGACCTGGCTCTATCTTTTGTCTTTGTTTTAGACCCAGACACAACATCAGGAAGAAGGATACGTTTAGGCTCTTCTTTGTGGCTATAGCCATTATCACCTCCTTTGACCGGTTTGGTAGGAATTAGAGGAAGTGTCACTGAAAAAATACTTCCTCTGACACCATCCTCACGATTTTTTGCAACTATATCTCCCTTATGCAACTGAACCAATCTCATACATAAGTCAAGCCCAATACCAAAACCGGAAGCACTACCGTGATGATGCTCACGATTACGATAAAACCTTTCGAACAAATGTGAAATCACCTTATTGTCGAGTCCAATTCCGGTATCTATGACAGTAATAGAATAACTCAGCGAACCAAAGTCGCCTGTGGAAGTAGAAAGGCAAATTTTTATCTCCCCACCCTCAGGTGTATATTTAATTGCATTGGAAATAAGATTGACGAGAATTTTATCTAAGTTATTACGGTCTACCTCACCCCAAAGCTCCTTATTTTCCGTCTCAAAAGAAATAGACAATCCTTTTTCCTCTGCCATAGGCCTGAACATTTCCACAAGTTCTTCTATAAAATCCTTAATATCAACCGGTTCGAAAACAAGTCTCATCTTTCCTTTCTCTATCTTTCGGAGATCAAGCAATTGATTAACAAGGTTGAGCACACGTTGGGCGTTTCTTCTTACGGTAAGTAGTTGAGAAGTTGTCTCCGGGGAGTGCTCCTGCTTCAGAAGTGTCTCCACAGGACTAAGCATGAGAGTGACAGGGGAACGCAACTCATGAGATATATCCATGAAGTATTTTATTCTTTGCTCATATAACTCCTCGTCTCTCTTATTTTTTAGTACCTTGTAGACAAGGCCTCCCATCATTAGAGCTATAATAACATAAGAAGCATATGCCATATTCGATAGATACCATGGAGCTTTGACACTAATGTTTAGTTCGGTGACATCCGACACCACATCATTATCCCAACCCCTTAGACGCACCGAGTGGCGCCCGGAACCAAGAGGAGGAAGATAGACCAAGAACTCGCCTGGAGACGTGGTATGCCAAACATCCTTCTCATCATCCAATTGCCATTCGTAACGTACATCTGAGTTATCTCTGAAATCGAGTGTAGAAAGTCTGACAACCAAAGAATTATCTATATGCGACAAATGAATGACATCCGGACGCATACGCGATCCTTCTACAATCGGAGTAGACCCCACAGAACTTTTACTTGTGATTTTCTCTCCATTCAAATAAAGTCCTGAAATTCTCACACCTCCACCAAAAGTAGACTGCTTTACCGAATCAGGATTGAAGAACGTAAGACCTTCAAAATTACCCATTACAATTCTGCCATCGGAAGGGAGACTACCTGAAAACACGTATCCCCTCCTTCCTAATCCGGTATTACCACCATATTTATGAATTCGGCCCTCAAGATCTGACACATAAGCCAGACCCTTCATAGTGCCCAGCCATACTCCTCCCTTGCCATCAAGCTCAAGAGTACGCACATCATTGTCCGGAAGACCATCCAAAGTTGTAAATTTCCTAACTATCCCACCTTCCTTTGTATAATAGATAAGCCCCCTGTCAGTAGCAATCATAATTCCATCCCCATAGTCGCAGATATCATTTACTACACCCTTGTAGAAAGGTTCCTGAGATATAGGAATCAAGCCATCCGCTTTTTTGTCGTAGCACGCAATTCCGCTATATCCTCCAATCCATACTTTTCTATCTGAAGTGGAAGATATGCCGGCATAATACGAGCATGACAGAAGATTACTTCCACTTACAGGATAAAACCACTTCTCACTATGAGTGGCAGCATCATATCTAAGAACGCCGAGTCCACCGAAAGCCGCTACAATATCCCCTTTTTCATCTACAGACAGCACTACTCCCGGATAAGAAGATGCCGGACTTATTATTTTTGAAAGATGCATCGAATCTATATCCAAATTCCATATTCCATTCCTTGCAACTCCTACCACAAGATGCCCCTTGCCATAGGCAGACATAGACGTGATTTGACACCCACGCGCCACTTCCGCTTTTCTTACACCACCTGACTTATCAAGTAAAATTACAGTACCATTATTTAGGCCCAGAGCGATTTCTTCTCCTACCACTTCCATACATGTGATCTCCGCGCCTCCCTCCTTTTGCAGAATGTCGTTCAACGATTTATCGGCAAACGCGCCTTGTCCTGACGGAGCTATTGCCACACCTTTATGATTACATCCGAACCAAAGGTTGCCAAAACTATCTTTAAAAACACTCCCAATCATCAAAGTAGAAAGATCGAATGTGGATGAATGCAGCCACTTAGCTCTCTGAATAAGATTTTCGCCTGCTTTAAGCATCCACATTCCCGTACCGGCTGTTGAGAAATAAGTCATTCCATCTTTTGAATGAATATCTGTAATTTTCACCGGTTCTTTTCCATCAATTCCTAATGCTTCTACAGTTCTTGTCCTTACATTGAGGCGAAAAGCCTCATATTGCGTAGCAACTATTAGATTATCTTGGTCTTCAGATAAAATTTTAAAGATGTTACCTCCTGTCTTTGCTATAAGCACAACTTTATTAGGATTATTGGGGTCAAGAAGATATATATCTCCTGTCGGTGTTGAAAACACGACTCCCTGTCGTCCTATTCCTATCAACCGACTTATAGTGTTGTCATCTTTAAATCCGATTTTAAAACGCCGGGCCACTAAATCAGTATCTTGGTTGATAATACTTTCTTTGTCAAGTGTGTACATGCCAATGCCGGAGACAAGAAAAAGCAGTCTGCCATCAGGAAGAGTTACAACATCCCGTATAAAACCATTAAGCAACTTTTCAGGAAGTTTAACGAGTCGGAATGAGTCAAATTCACGATCGTAGCAATTAAGTCCATCTACAGTGCCAACCCATACTATGCCGCTATCATCATTATAAAGACTGACAATCTTATTGTCGCTTATCGAGTGCGGATCAAGTTCGTCATTACGATATATGTCAAACCTGTTGCCATCAAAACACAAAAGTCCAGAATCCGTACCAATCCACAAGAAGCCTTCACTGTCTTGACAAAAGGCGGAATAATTGCCGGCTACCATTCCTCGCTGGTCGTAGAGCTTAACCGTAACGTCGTTGATAGGTCGGGCAACAAACGATACATTGAGAAAAAACAGGAGCCATACTGCAACAGATAGGCAATGGCGGCCAGTTGATATTTCTTTACATATAGTCTTCATGGGTGTCGGTTTTATTTTGCAAAGTTAGTTAGAAAAAGCACTTTGAGGTTCAACAAACGTGTCATTCTTATATTTTAACGTTTGTCTTATTTTAATATTTATTGCAACAATGTTAAAATTAGTATTATCAAAATAGTTTCAAATCACTCTTAGAAGCCCCTGCACAGGTCAATCAATGCACTTCAGCATAAAACCGGATACCTAAACATTAAACAGCTCACAAAAATTAGCAGCTTACAAAAATTAAATTACATATATTCAAAACCCAAACCCAAGCAATCAGGCATAACAGCATACATTTCAATTTATTAAAAATTAAGACGCTACAAATATATAAACATTAGATACCGATTGAAACATTAAATATACTAATCATAAAGTATTTGATATGCCATATCACCTCACTTATTCAGAATACATATAATTTTGCAGAAAATCCTATATCTGTAGGATTTGAGTTTCCACATCACCATTTACATCAAAAATAAAAAGAATGAAGAAGCTTTTAACTCTCGCAATGCTTTGTTTCCCTTTTCTTCTCTCGGCCGGGGAAACATTCAGAAATCCGGTCATCAACGCGGATGCGCCCGATGTTAGCATCTGCAAAGTCGCCGATAATTACTACATGATAAGCACCACCATGCATCTTATGCCGGGAGGTCCTATCATGAAATCGAATGACATGGTCAATTGGGAAACCATCGGATATGTTTTCGACCGCATCGACGACGGAGACCGATATAATCTGATCGATGGGCAAACCGTGTATGGACAAGGACAATGGGCTTCCAGCATTCGATACCATATGGGCAAATTCTATGTATGGTTCACCGCAAACGGGGCTCCCGGGAAAGGATTTGTCTTCACTTCAGAAAAGCCGGAAGGACCATGGGAACTCGTAGCGCGTCCTCCACATATGCATGACGCTTCGCTCTTCTTTGATGAGGATGGAAAACGCTATCTCTTCACAAGCAGTGGAGGATGTACTGTTGTGGAACTGGATGATAATTTCAACCCTATTGAAGGAGGACTTAATAAAAAAATAGTCGACGCCTCTTCCGATCCTGAGGAAAATCATGCCCTTCTTGAAGGGAGCAGTGTTTTCAAGCACAACGGCAAATATTATCTCTGCATGATATCCATGAAATGGGGAGCGCCGGGCAGAGTCAGACGTGAGGTATGCTATCGCGCAGATAAAATCGAAGGTCCATATGAAAAGAAAATCATTCTTGAGACTCCATTTGAATCTTATGGAGGTGTTGGCCAAGGTTGCCTTGTTGGAGACGATCGCAGCGACAAGGGATGGTGGGCCATGATATTTCAAGACCGAGGTGGCATAGGGCGCGTGCCATGTGCACTACCGGTGACATGGGTAGAAGGCTGGCCGATGGTAGGAGAATATACCGGAAAAATCAATGAGGCAATAGCCGACATTCCTGCGGATAATCCCACACGTAATCCCCTACTTGACAGAAGAGCTTACCGCACCCCAAGCGACCTTAGCAAAAAACATCCTGACTTGAGTGGAATAATCGGCAGCGACGAGTTTGACCTTTTGCCCATAGAATCAGAAGGTGGCTACCACGCTCGCAATGGCATGAAACTTTATTGGCAATGGAACCACAATCCCATCGATGAAGCATGGAGCCTTACAGAGCGTCCCGGACACCTTCGCCTGAAAACCTCGAGGGTAGTAGACAACATGCAGGTGGCACCCAACACTCTGACTCAGCGCATGGCGGGGCCGGAATGCACGGGAGAAATCAAAATGGATGTCGCAAAAATGAAAGATGGAGATATCTGCGGATTGGCAGCCTACAATGGAGACAGCGGAGTGCTCCGGGTTGTCAAGAAGGGAAGCAAACATTTCCTCCAGCTCACTCAAGAAAAGTCCATATTCAAGCAGCCACGAGATATCGAGAGTGTGGATGTGAAGGTTCTCGCAGAAGTACCTTTGAAGTTCAAGAAAAAAGATTCCTGCGACGTATTCTTGCGTATAAATGGCGATTTCAATCCTGGAAGGGACAAGGCTACTTTTGCATACAGTCTTGATGGTGAAAACTGGAACGACTTTGATCATGAACTGCCCATGGAGTTCGACTACAGACGCCATTTCATGGGTACCAAATTCGCCCTCTTCAACTATGCAACGAAGCAAACGGGAGGGCATGTAGACTTTGACTGGTTTCACTTTAACAACTAAGACCAACAATCAATTATGAAGAATACCCGGCCTGCAAATATAAAGGCCGGGTATTTTCACAATTTATAGGTTTATAGGTCGGTTATCCTTATTACTACCCAGCCTTTTTGCGATACTTGATCATCTGGTATTATACAAAAAAAGAGCAGCAGGAAACCGAAGTTTACCATGCTGCTCTTCCTCTCTCCTCGGCGGTGCGGACGGGACTTGAACCCGCGACCTCCGGCGTGACAGGCCGGCATTCTAACCAGCTGAACTACCGCACCAAGAATCCTTTGTGGGAGTTGCTCTCGGGCTTTATTCCCGATTGCGAGTGCAAAGTTACAACCTTTTTTCCATTTGTGCAAATTTTCGCCTCACTTTTTTAAAAAAATTTAAAGAATAATATATATACTACTATTTCTCAATCATTTATACATAATGCCTAATTCAAGTACTTATATCTTCACTTTCCATTCTCAATTTCCTTATAAAAATTGTTATATAGATATGATTCTTGATTGTCACACACATAAGCAGGCGCCGGCGCCCGACGCAATAATATCGACATCGCCGATAGGATTCGTCGCGCAGGGCACTCAGGCATGGTCGGTCGGACTTCATCCCTGGGATCTCCCACTATATTGCGCCGATAACCTAAGGATAAAAGATGAGATATGGGTGGAGCTTGTAGCTGCCGCTGCATCTCCCTATGTAGCAGCTGTAGGGGAATGCGGTATCGACCTTACGCATGGCGGCTTGCTGGCCACACAGATGTTAGCCTTCCGCAAGCAGGCTCTTCTCGCCGAACGACTGAAGAAACCATTAATTATACACGCTGTTAAAGCACACGATATAATCACCGGCATGAAGAGAGATCTGGCACCCGAACAGCCATGGATAATCCACGGATTCCGCAACAAGCCGACCATTGCGGAAATCTACCTTAAAGCCGGATGCTGGTTAAGCTTTGGCGAGAAGTTCAGTCCCGAATCGCTTGACATTACTCCTGCAGATCGACTGCTTGCAGAGACCGACGAATCAGAAATGCCGATTGACACAATAATTATGCGCCTGGAGGAGTCTGCCCAAAAACCTCTTCGTAAGGCAATAATCACCAACGGCCAGATATTCAAAACCTTTTCCACTGACATCGACCAAACAATATAATGAAAAAATATATACCCTTATCTCTCTTCCTCGCCTTCATTACCCTTCCGACCACTGCACTGCGACTTGAACCAATAAAGTATGCAGATATGGAAAACTGGGTGACCCGCAACATCACTGAGTCGAAAATTATCGGGGGGAATAATAAGACCATCTATGAAATTGCTCCGAAAACCACTATCAACGGCAATAAGCCATATAGCAATATGGGAGGATCACCATGGGCCAACTCCAATGCATATGCCAAAGTGTGTGGAGTAGTAAAAGGATCTAACACAGTCTCTCCGGCACAACGTGGCGGAAGCACAGTAGCAAAATGCGAGGCCAAGATGGAAAATGTAAAAGCACTCGGTATAGTCAATATGGATGTGATGGTGGCCGGTTCCATCTTCCTCGGACAACTATTCGAACCAGTCACTTCAACGAAAGGAGCCTTCGGAAAAATGGAAATGGGCATACCTTATACCAAGCGCCCAAAGGCTCTCGTCTACGACTACGAAATAGTGATGCCAAAAGAAAACGCCCGCACAAAATCAACCGGATTCAGCAAACAAAAGACCCTTCAGGGACGCGATAATGCCGAAGTCTACGTGCTGCTTCAGCGCCGTTGGGAAGACGAGAACGGCAATATTTATGCAAAACGTGTAGGCACAGGACGAGAACGTTATAACAAATCCATACCCTGGACGCGGCAACACGAACTTCCTATCCATTACGGTGACATCACAAAGGCATCCTTCTACAAACCTTGGATGGGCCTCCTTGACGGAGACAAAGCGTATTACGCCCGCAACTCTAAAGGGAAACTGGTGCCAGTGCATGAAGTTGGATGGGACGATGCAAATGCCACCCCCACTCATGTGCTCATGATGGCTTCGTCATCTTGCGGAGAGCCTTTCATAGGCACAGAAGGCCTCACTCTCTATATTGACAACATCTCCTTTGGATTCTAACTCCACAACCTCAAAACCACACCACTCAAAAACCACACAAACATGAAAATAGCAATAATAGGCTACGGCAAAATGGGCCATATGATCGAACGCATCGCTCTCGATCGCGGCCACGAGATAAGTGTCATCATCGACGCAAACAATTTAGCGGATATCGACTCAAAAGCTTTCCGCAAGTCAGACGTCGCAATAGAATTCACCCAACCCGACACAGCTGTCAACAACCTACTGCGCTGCTTTTCGGCAGGGGTTCCGGTAGTATGCGGCACCACAGGTTGGCTTGACTCACTTGACGCAGTAAAATCCGTGTGCGAAAGTGGCAAGGGAGCCATGCTATACAGTTCCAACTTCTCAATCGGGGTCAACATTTTCGAAGCAGTAAGCCGTTACCTCGCTGGTATCATGAACGGATACCCACAATATACACCGTCCATGGAGGAAGTGCACCATATCCATAAACTTGATCATCCCTCCGGCACCGCCATAACTATTGCCGAGGAACTCATAGCCGTCTCCAACAAAGTCGACAACTGGAAAGAACCGGCTGAAAATGCAGACAACGTAGAAAACGGTGAAAACGATGACAACACTAAAAAAACTCTCTACATCTCCCATCGGCGTGAAGGAGAAGTACCGGGCATCCACACAGTGACTTGGGACTCACCGCAAGACTCTATCACCATATCACACTCAGCGAAAAGTCGGGAAGGATTTGCTCTCGGTGCTGTCCTCGCCGCTGAATGGCTGGCTGAAAAATGCAAGAAGTTCTCAGTAGGCCCCCTCAAGCTCGGTTCAGGCCAAACCGGCTTCTTCACAATGAAAGATATGCTCAAATTCTAACCCACTAATTCACTCTCCTCACTTTTCTCTCCCCTCCACTTTTCTCTCCCCTCCACTTTTCTCTCCCCTCCACTTTT
>CAYSMP010000009.1:0-51758 GCA_964432215.1 uncultured Sangeribacter sp. | reverse complement strand
AAATCTTTGATTTTAAAGAAAATATTAAAAATAGGTATCTCTTGCCAAGAGATACCTAAAAAGCCTTCAAATTAGACTTGTATTTTCATCTTGAAAAGTAGTGGAAATAGATAATTTGAGCAAAGTGGTTTCGGCGGTCAATGGGACTGACGACCGCGAAGCGCGCTCAAAATTCTGGATAGCAGTCTATACCAGACCAAAAAGTGAGAAAAAAGCAGCCGCTGAACTTGGCAGGTTGGGAATTGAGACTTATGTCCCGGTTCAAAGACAACTTAGGATCTGGAGCGACAGAAAGAAATATATTGAGGTGCCGGTAATACCGATGATATTTTTTGCCAAGGTTTATGAGGAGGAAATTAAGAAGATCAAACTACATCATTTGATTCGACAGATACTCTCTTATCCCGGAGAAAAACGGGTTGCTTCGATTCCTAACTGGGAAATTAATAGGCTCAAACAACTTCTGAACCAACATGAAATTCCGGTAGAATTCGAATTCGGTAAGTTTGTGACTGACGATCTTGTAGTAATCACATCAGGTAAGCTTAAAGGAGTGACAGGTATGGTAAAGGAAACTAATGAGGATACTACTACAATATGGATAACTGTAGATTTATTAGGTGGATCAATAATAAGAATCCATAACTCTCAGATAGAAAAAATTACGAAGGAGGTTGCAATCAAATCTTGAAATGAACAAGACCAAATATTTATATCTGAACTCACGGGATGAGTTCTTCAGGGTGGATATCACGAAAATCGTCTATTTTGAGAGCGACGGTAACTATACCAATATCATCCTCAATAATAAGATGAAAGCCACTATCTGCATGAACCTCGCCCAGATGCAGAATATACTCAGTGAAAGCTTGAAGGAAAATGCAAGAATTTTTGCAAGGATTGGAAAGAGACATATAATAAATCTATCTTATGTCTATCAGATAGCTATTCTGAGGCAAAAACTTGTATTGAGTGATGGTGAGAATTTCGAATATCATCTGAATATCTCCAAAGAGGCTTTGAAGAAACTCAGAGATATGTATATAATAAAACTATCTGTTTCCAATGGATAGTAAATTCATAAAAAAATGGAAAGACTTAACAGTAAGACTATACTTATAGGAAGGGATCCGGGAATGAGTAATTTACTCTTTGCAATAAAAGAAAGTGGTAAAACATCCACAATTGGAAATCCTGGAAGTGTGCCATACAGTGTCAGTAGATGTCGAATCAATGAAGGAGTTGCTCACGCAAAAATTGAGATTGATGAGAATGGAGAAATGACACTTTACAACATGAATTCCAGTAATTCTACATTTGTAGATGGGGTGGAGATCTCTATATGCAGAATAAATGCCAACAGTAACATTGAATTAGGTAAAGACCGCTTTAAATTGAAGCTATCTTTAGTTCTTGAGGCAGCCTTGCAAAATGTGCCTGCTCTTCCTGAAGATATTTCTCACCTTAAGGATGTATGGGAAAAATTTGAAGCTGAAATGGACCGTATAGTCATGGCTCAGCAAAACATGAGTAAGAAGCGTATGCTGCCAATAATGGTTAGTTCCGCTTCCGGAATTTTGTCCGGGGTAGGGGCGCTGGTTTCATTGAGTACACTATGGGTGACGTTGCCTGTCACAGGAGTGGTTTCGTTCTTGTATTTCAAAAACTATAACACAAAAGATACGAGCTACGAGGATCGAAGGATTGCGAATAATGAATTTCAGCAAAACTACGTATGTCCTTCTTGTGGACATTTCTTCGGAAATTTAGGATATGAACTATTGAAGAATCAGCTAAGAAATCCTAAAGACCATAAAATGTATTGTCCTAAATGCAAATGCGAATTCATTGAAAAGAAATGATTGTGGTTTGAATTATTTCGTGTAATAATACTGCTATTTTATACACAATACAAATATTAATGATATTATTCTCAATGTTTGAACTATCTTTGCATTGAATTATAATGAAGCTATTTAAAATTGATAAAAGAATCATGAGTTTAACTCTTCATTGTAATTTATAGAATTTGTAAATAAGTTTAAACAACTTTAATGTCAGAAAAACGAATATGGAAAAGAAAGAAGATAATAAGAAGGAGATAAAGAAAAGCATCATTGCTGGTGTTGGTACCGTTTCTGGGGCTGCAATAGGTTCTGTGATCGAAAATAATATCAATCCCCTGTATGCTGAGGCAAATGACATTGCTGATAACGCAGCAGAGGGTGAAGTTGAAGATTCGGAAGATATTTCGGTGATTGTTGAGGAGGTCAATGAGAATCCGGTAGATGAATCTAACAGACAAGATGACGTAATGTCAACAAAACCGTCTAATGTAGGCAACACATCTGTCTCTGGCTCGGCACATTCATTTACAGACGGAATGAGTACGATATCCGGACCGGGCAATATAGTTTCAGGAGATGAAGTAGTTGCCACTTCCAGTGTTAATGAATTGATGGGTGAAGAAATAATTACTGAGCCGTCAATCGTAGAGATACAGTCTGTAGATGATGATATTCAAATTGTAAGCATTGAATCAGATGATGAAGAGAATTCCCTAATAGCTGAGGCTTACATTCCCACAGAAGAAATGGATGCGTTTGAGTCTACCACAGGCGAATTAAATTATATGGATGAGCCGGATACAAAAGCCAATAAACTTGACTCTTTCTCTTCTTCTTTGGAAGATATGGATATGCCGGATTATGTAAATGATGCCAACATTGACTCATTTACTGATATGGTATAAATAAATGACCCTTAAGAATTATCAAAAATATGAATATCAACGATAGCGAAGCCACAACAATACGGAATATCTCCGATGACTCTACCCAAATAGCTGAAGGTAGTAAAAATTCATTTGATTCTAAAATCACACAGGATCAAGATATAAATTCTGTAGACTCAGAAATAAATCAACAACATCACAAAACCATCAAAAGAGTAGCGACCATTGCGGGTGCAGGAGTTCTTTTGGGGTCTGCCTCTGCTATATTGATGGGATTGAAAAGTGAGGCTGATCAGGAGACACCTGAACTTACAGAAGAAGTAGACGGACAAGTGCAGGATCCGATAACTATTGCTGAAGCAGATGATTTGGATGTAATATACAATAAGGAACCTCAGATAACTGACAACATGACATTTGAGGAAGCTTTTGCTACAGCTCGTGAATCATTAGGTACAGGTAACGCTTTCGAATGGCGAGGGAACATTTATGCTACATATACAAAAGATGAGTGGGAGGGAATGTCCGATGATGAAAAATCGGTATTTTATGAAAGTCTGCATATTGCGAATCCGTATAGACCATCTGAGGCTTCCGAGAATCTGATAGCGGAGGCCGTTATTCCTGAGGATACTGTAGTAGCCCAAGTATTTGAGAATATAAAGCCGGATGACGATATCAATGATATTGAGATTGTAAGTGTAAGCAGTCCGTCTATAGAAGAAGGTGAATTGGAGATACTTGGCGTTGCGCATGATGCCCAGACCGGATATGGTGTTGGATCTTTGAACGTTGACGGGCAGGAAGTATTCGTTATAGATGTGGATGGAGATATGGTATTCGATGCATTGGCAGTGGATTCTGACGGTAATGGAGTTATAGATGAAAATGAGATTATTGATATTCGTGAGAGTGGACTATCAATAAGCGATCTTGGTGGATTTTCAGACTCAAACATTGACTTGTTTTCAACTGGAGATAATACTGACTATCTGTCAGAAATGACAAGTGGGAGTTAATATATATAGGAAATGGGACGATATAGGAATCTCTTGCTCTTAATGCTTCTTCTAGTCGTTGCTTATTCGACGGATGCAAAAACGTTTCTTGTCAGTGTCGGAGTATCCGACTATTCTAAGTATCCTTACAGAGCAAGGAGTCTTCGCTTGCCAATAAACGATGCAAAGACTGTCACCGAGATATATTCTATCAATAAGCAGAAGAAAAGGTCAAACGGAACTATTGACTATGTACTGCTCCTTGACTCCCTTGCTACAAAAGATAGAATCATCAGGGCTATGAATAAAGTCTATAGTCAGGCTGAAGAGGATGATATAGTCATCTTCTTTTTCAGTGGGCATGGTTATAACGGAGGTTTTTGTGCCTTTGATGGCGATGTCAATTACAAGGATATCCGTCGTGCGATGTCAAAAAGCAAAAGTAAGAATAAGATGATTTTTGCAGACGCCTGCCGATCCGGTGGACTTCGTGGTGATCATTATTCTTCCATTCCTTCCGATGATTCGGATACTAAAAAGGCAAATGTTATGCTGTTGCTCTCTTCACGTACAAACGAAAACTCCATTGAAAGATCAGATATGCAAAATGGGTTCTTCACAGAGTTCCTGAAAAAAGGGCTCCGAGGAAGTGCGGATGTCAATAGGGATAGGACGATAACTGCTAAAGAACTGTTTGACTTCGTCCACGAAGGGGTAATAGAGATTTCAAATGAGAAACAACATCCGGTAATGTGGGGCAATTTCGACGACAACATGCCGGTAATGAAATGGTAAAAGAAAATGAATGAGATAATACAGATCAAATGTCCATTCTGTGGTGCAGTTTTATCGGTCAAAAATATACCTGATATTGACAAGAAAAATGTAACTTGTCCTATCTGCAAGCAGACCAATAGATTTGTCAACTATAAGCTTGTCACACCCAATACTGTTGGTGCACCAAAAGTTCAAGGCAATGAAAATTTCCATCCAAAAAGGAGTTTTGATAGCAACTCAAACGATGCAACTCAATATGGCCCTATGAACTTCACTATAGGGAAATTGAAGTTGCAAGGGAGTGACTTGACATATCAACTAAAACCGGGTAAAAATGAAGTAGGCAGAAAAAGTAAGAATAGCTCGGTTGATTTCCAAATAGACACTGGAGATTCACGCCGTATGAGCAGAAATCATCTGGTGATTGAAGTAGTAAAAGAAAACTACAAGGGATATGTTCACTACGTGTCATTAAGTAAGGAGAATGTAAATCCCACTACTGTGAATGGAAATCCCATGTGCTATGGAGTAGACAAAGTGATTCTTAACAATGGTGCCGTAATCAAGCTTCCTGATGCTGAATTAATTTTTATAATTCCCGATGAGGACGCAACCGAAATAAATTAATCATGAAATACAAACTTAAAGTCTATAGCATAATGGAGTATGGCCAGAGGAAGGATTCTTCCGGTCATCCTCATCAGGAAGACTGTATTTTTCCTGAATATGGTAAGCAGTCTGATTCCGACCGACTCTTCATACTCTGCGACGGCATGGGTGGCCATGATGCCGGCGAAGTAGCTAGTGCCACTGTCTGCGAAGCGATGAGCCGGACAATACTCAGCAATTCAAGCGTTGGTGATGACAATTTTTCAAATGAAGTGTTTGATCAAGCTGTCGATACAGCTTTCAAGGCTCTTGATGCCAAAGACAATGGTGCAGAGAAGAAGATGGGTACTACTATGACTCTGATCAAACTTCATGAAAGGGGAGTATTTATGGCACATATGGGCGACAGTAGGATCTATCATATACGCCCGGGATCTAATGGAGAGCATACGAAAATTCTCTATGAATCTTCTGATCATTCATTGGTAAACGATCTTATAAAGGTTGGCGAATTAACCCGACAGGATGCTCGAAATTCAAAGCAGAAGAATATCATTACACGTGCTATGCAACCGAATCTTGAAAATCGACCAAAATCGGAAATATATGAGACTTCCGACGTGCAAGCTGGGGACTATTTCTATATGTGCTCTGATGGCATGCTTGAACAGGCAGACATGGAGGATGGAACGTCACTCAAGAATGTTTTTTCTAAAGCAGGTGGATCTGATGCAGATAAGGTGAAAATTCTTAGAAAAGTTACAGAGAACAATCAGGATAATCACTCAGCCATTATCATCCATATCACTGACGTTTACGATGGAGATGAGAAGCATGGTGTTATTAAATCTAATTCCGACGATAAGTCAAAACAACGACAAAATTCACCGACTGGAAAGTCATTAGTGATTCGCATTCTTATGATGGTAGCTTTACTTATGGCCGTCATATTAGCTGTCATTATATTTATTTAAAATAAGAAAAATGAAAGTAGATATAAACCAAGGATTGAAACAAGGTGCATATCTGAGGCATGATACATACCGCATAGAAAAAGTATTAGGTCAAGGTGGATTTGGCATAACCTATCTGGCGATGGACCTCAGTCTTGACAGATATGTAGCTATTAAGGAGTTTTTTCCAAAAGATTACTGTGACAGAAACGACGCAACCAGTCATGTAACATTGGGTACTCAAAGCTCGTATGATTTCGTCAATAAATTGAAATCTAAATTTCTTAAGGAAGCTCGAAATATTGCCAGATTCGATAATCCAAATATCATAAGGATTCACTCGGCATTTGAAGAAAATGATACTGCGTATTATGTGATGGACTATATCGAAGGAAAGACATTGGCTGAGATCGTCAGACAATCAGGACCTATTTCAGAAGATAAGGCAATTAAATACATAGAGAAAATTGGAGATGCTCTTGAATATGTTCATAGACACAACATCACCCATTTGGATATTAAACCAGCTAACATAATGATCCGGACAATGGATGAACGACCAATTCTCATTGATTTTGGATTAGCGAAACAATATGATTCCAATGGACTTCAAACTTCCACCACACCACTTGGTATAAGCCATGGATATGCGCCTATCGAACAATACTCTGATGGTGGAATAAAAGAGTTCTCTCCGCAGACTGATCAGTATTCTCTTGCAGCAACTTTATATTATATTTTGTCGGGAGTTACTCCTCCTCATGCCACAAAACTTATAGAGGATGAATTGACCTTCCCCCAGACTATACCTGCTCGATTGATAGGACCTATATCGAAAGCCATGTCTGCAAGTCGGAAGAAACGATATGAGAGTGTTGCTGCATTTATTGAAGACCTTAAGAAAGTAAAAGAGGGTCTTGACACATCTGCCTCAAATATTGTCAAGGAGTTAAAAGCTACATCTACATTTGAGTTTTCGGAACCAGTTGAAACGGCTACATCTATCAAAGCAGTTGTTGCTGATACAGAAGGAGTTACAGGCATGGATACAACAACAAGCCTGAGGAGTGAAAAGACTCAGATATCCAAACCATCATCTGAGGTGGAGCAGAGTAGTGTACAGGAATTCAAATCAGAGGGAAAAAAAGGTGGAATATCAAAATGGATCTTTGCCGCTGCAGCCGTAGTTATAATAGCCGTATTTGTATGGATCTTCTTACCTGAAAAGCAAACTGTACTAGAGGCAGAAGACACCCCTGAACCGACAAATACTACAGAAACATTCAATAAGGCTCTCGCGTTGCTTAACTCTGACAATGCCGAGGCAGTGACCTCAGGCTTTGACAATATGAAGTCTCTTGCATCTGATTTTGACGAAGCAAAAGTAGAAATTGGGATGACTTATTTCCCATACCTTAATGCAAAGTCAGAGAAGGAGATCCTTACCAATCCCATTTTGAAGCGACGTCATTTCTTGAAGCTGAACTCCAAGACGGATGCGGATAGTGTGATCAAATATTTAGGCAATATTACCAATCTTCCACCTGAAGCAGCTTATATTTTAGGATGTACATATTATCAGAAGTATGAAAATGAGCAACAGGCACTTAAGATGTTTCGTCAAGCTAAAGAATCATTGGAAAAGGGAGTAATGCCGGGGCATGGTTATGATAGAAAGAATCTTGAAAAAATTCTTGAGAATAATATAATTACATTGCAGTGACAGTCTATATAAAAGCAGATATGAAATTTATTAAGGAATACTCTGACAATTTTTACAGAAACTTAGGATCAATAGCGCCCATGGTATTAAGGATATGGACTCTTCTGATATTTATTTCCTTGGGAATGGAAGAGGGTAATTGTCAGAGTATGGAGTGGTTGTGTCAACCAGGAAAGTATGAAGCAATCGAATATGCGGGAAATGATATTTTCCGGGTAAGAAACAAACAGGGTAAATGGGGTCTTTTACATTCTAATGGTAAACAAATAATAGATGTCGTCTATGACAGTATTACTCCGTTCATAGAAGAAAGAGCTCTTCTCATTGACAGATCGAGTAAACGTTTGCTCGGGATCTTAGACATTAACGGGGATTTGCTGAAGGATTTTTCTGCGGATAATATTTACATCTCAAGATTTCCTCAGTATAAAGAAGGGCGTTTATCATTCAGTAGAGGAGACGGAAAGTACGGATATCTAAATGAAAACGGCGGTGTGGCGATCGAACCAAGGTTTTATTTGGCTGCTCCTTTTCAGGATGGAACGGCTGCAGTTCAGTATGACAACACCGAATATGGTTTGATTAGGAAAGACGGCAGATCGGCTATTATTTCCGACGACCATTTCTATTTTATGAGCTCCCCTGTGGATGGAAAAGTTCTGGCAATCAGGGGATCAAGAAAAGGTGGAGATCAACTCGTGATGATGCGACTTGAGGGGACAAGCCTGAAAAAAGATAAGGTTCTTGAAGACGGAATGAATATTACTATTTCTGATGATTTCTCTTCGCTGGAATGTCAGCTTGGCCATTCATATTATCTCGATGATCAATGGAGAGTCAATTCCGCATCTTATCCTGCTCCAGTTCCATATGTTATGGAAGATACTTCCGGTATAATTTTGGAAGACAATTCTGATTTGAGCAGTATGCAAACACCTGATGGAATCAAAATTGTATATCAAAATAAACCTATTGTTAACTCTCGGTTTAACAAAGTTAGTTCCTATGATAAAAAATACGTTGTTGTGAAATCGATAGATGGTATGCATGGTGTACTGAAACTTAATCCGAAAGCAGATATAAGAATATTACCAAATGATAATCCAGTGGTATTCCAGCATAACGAAGAAAAGGAAGTGGAATGGAATGTAAGCTTCAATAATTTGAATCCTTCTAAACTTAGGATTAGAAGAATAGATGGAGAAACAAATAAGGAATGTGTATTGCAACAAGTTGACGGGGACTGGAAATTAAAGATTCCATATTTCCTTTCTGCTGAAAACTATGACCAAGAGACATATGCAATAGTACGCTTATCGGTTGAATATGACGGCTTAGAATGGAGAGAGGTAATTAATGAGATAAAATCTAAGCATCAACCGGGTTACACTGTGACTCTCACTGGAAGTGGAACTACTAATGAAAACGGAAATGGTGTATTGACACTGCATATCAAGGCAATCAATGGGAAAACTGCGCATGGCACTGTGACAATCAATGGTGGAAAGCCTATTGCATTCTCTAAAGGTTCTAAGACCATCCCCTTGAATGTTTCAGTTCCTGAAGGTGGCAATAAGACTTTTTCTTATACTGTAAAGGTACATGAGGAAGGGTGTCCGGTGTATACTGCAACTGTATCAAAGAGTATCAGCAACCCAACAAAAAAGACTGCTGAGCAGAAGGATAACGAAAAGAAGGACAACGAAAAAAAGAAAATCATTATTCAATAACTAACTAAACAAGATCAAATGAGAAAGAAATCTCTATTTGCAGTCTTAGGACTGATGACTGCCGTTGGACTTAACGCGCAGGTCAAGGTTGATCGTGGCTACGATGACAACGGGCAGCGGTTGACACAACGGAAGAGTTCTCAGCTCGCAATCAAGTATGGTGTAAAAGCTGGTGTTAACCTATCCTCTATGAGCAATGGTATGGAATTCGATCCCGGTTTTGGAATGGGTGTAGGCTTTCGAGCCGGAGTAATGGCTAATTTTCATTGGGGCCAGAGATCCGTTAACTCACTCCCTGGCACAGGTCTGTTCGGACTCCAACCTGAACTAATGTACAGTTATCAGTCTATAAAAAGTGATGAGGGGAACCTTAACATGAGCTTCATCCAACTTCCTGTAATGCTAAAAGTATATCCAACCTCGGCCTTAAGTATAGAGGTAGGTCCGGAATTCAACTATCTCATCTCTACTTCTCCGGACACAATGATATTTGATGGGGCTACCATATCAGTAGGAGATTGTAAAGGATTCAATATGGGCGCTGGTATAGGAGTTGGCTATGAGTTTAGAATGGGACTCACAGTAGGTGCCAGATACTCTCTCGGTTTCACCGATATGGCCAAAAACCTCAAATGGAAAAATAACGGTAATGTTCAAGTCACAGTTGGATGGATGTTCTAATAACATAAAATAAGTAAAAAATATGAATAAATATTTACTTGCTCTTTTAGGAGCGCTTTTAATGATTATTTCTTTCTCTTCATGCACTGATCAGAAAGAAATAGATATAACATACCATCATGAAGTTGTTATAGAGATCAATACTACGGATTTGTATCAGAATTGCGGACTTGATATTTCAAAAGTTAAGACGATGATAGGTTCTGGATATTTGCCGTGTGTAAATGTTCTTTTGTATAATACTGATGGAACGCTGAAGTATACTGTTGAATCGATTAATAATACACTAAAAACTCTATCCATATCACTTGAAGATATGGATGAAAAAGAATACACGGTCATCGTATTGCAGAGTTTGGAAAAAGTAGATTTAGAAAATAAAGAAAATAACGATAAATTATGGACTATATACAATACCCAAGATATTAATGAGGTTCGAGTGCAGTCAAAGTATTATACGATTAATTGGTATCAATGTTTAGGTTTAGATGCACAAAAAATTGATGTTAAATCTGGAAGAACTTTTAAAATTACACCTAAATTGGCAGGATGTTTGGTAGATTTAAGTTTTGAAAATTTATATAAATATTATGATTTTGGCCTCTATTTTAAAGATAAAGTTGCAGGATTGTATTTAAATCCAGAGATAAAAGGTCATGATAAATTCTATTATTCAGGATATAATGAATCAAACATATGGAACAAAGTAGGTGGTATTAATTCCAATGGATTAAATTTCTCTTTTAATAATTCTTATTTCTTTTTAGATACAGGAAGAATAAATTACTGCATAGGACTGTCAACTGAAGATGATTATGTTGACGGACATAGGTATTTTACCCCATATCCCTCAAATGATTCATATTTTGACGCTGTCGAAGGTGAGTTTTATGAAGGCTTTTGTTACTATAACGGGGAGAGCAACAAGATCTCTACTTATATGGGAGTTAAATCGGAGTTTAATAATTGGTATAGCAATCTTGAAAAATGGAAAAGACCACAATTTGAACAACCTTATTTAAAATGGGGAGCTTCTGTTGAAGAAGTAAAGAAATATATGAAAGAGAAAGGATACCAGATATGGTATGATACGGAGTTAATATATGATAACTACTTTCTTGGATACTTTGGTATAAATTTAGAAGACAATATTCAATATGAATTTGCAACAGCTACAGGAGATCTTATTTGTTCAGCGTTATTGATATATGAAAGTCGTTTAAGTTTATCTCAGATATTGAATATATTTGATGATGATTCTCAATATTGGAAAACAAATGATTTCCAAGAAATATTTGAAGAATACGGACTCTATTTATATGTAAATGATACTACTCAGGTCCAAATGTACCTCCTTGAAGAGGAGGGTACTAAATATGTCCAGATTGAATATTGGCCACGTAGTTATTATGAAGATCAAAATATTTATATGGTAGGAACCATCAATAATTGGACTTTTTCCCCAGATTGGAAATTTACTGCTTATGATGCAGAAGCCACATTATATTATTTATTATGTCCAGAATGGTCTGTAGTTCAACCGAAAGAGGAATTTAGAATTGCAACAGAAGACTGGACTACAGTCAATCTTGGACTTAAAGAGGAAGATCAGAAGGTTGAGATGAGTCAGTCTACATATCTATATCCTAATGCAGAATATAACATAAGATTAAGATATGGATGGTCAGGAATATGTTGGGTCGATATAAAAAATAATCTTTTTGCATATGGATCATTCGATGATTATGTACCACCTTTTGTATCGCAGAAAACATCAAGAATTAAAACATTAAGAGGACCCTTGAAAATAAATAAACGTAATCTTAGGTAAATGTTAAAATGTAATGGTCAAAAAGAATTCACCGAAATAAAGTAGGATTCTTATATGACAACTAGTAATTAATATAAAACAGTTTACTGCAAGTCAGTTAAATGGGGTTATGGTTGATTGTAAATATGTAGAAATTTGTTCATTAACCATAACCCCGTATGTTGTAAATGTCATGAGTATTTTTTATAATATTGTATGCCCAATATTATTGTACTCGAAATCAGCTATAATAAATTGATTATAAGATTATTGTAATATATGAATATAGATCAAGGACTAAAACCTGGCTCAACTCTTCGACATGGAGCTTATAAAATCGAGAAGGTATTAGGCCAGGGCGGATTTGGAATCACCTATTTGGCTGTAGATTTAAATCTTGACAGGTATGTGGCGATCAAAGAATTCTTTCCAAAAGATTACTGTGATCGGGACGATACGACGAGTCATGTCACTTTAGGTACTCAGAGCTCCAAGGAATTTGTGTATAGACTAAAGGCTAAGTTCCTGAAAGAAGCACGCAACATTGCCAAATTCGATAATCCCTATATTGTACGTATCCATTCCGCATTTGAGGAAAACAATACGGCATATTATGTGATGGATTATATTGAAGGGGAGACGTTAGCTGATATTGTTAAGAACGATGGGCCGATTCCGGAAAAGAAATCGTTGCAATACATTAAGAAGGTAGGGAACGCACTTGACTATGTCCATAACCGCAACATGACCCATCTTGACGTAAAGCCTGCCAATATAATTGTCAGGCAGGAAGACGGTACACCAATTCTGATTGATTTCGGACTTGCCAAGCAGTATGACTCTCAGGGACAGCAGACTTCAACAACACCGACTGGTATTAGCCATGGTTATGCCCCAATGGAACAGTATTCATCGGGGGGGATAAAGGAGTTCTCTCCACAAACTGATCTATATTCGTTGGGCGCGACACTATATTTCATTTTATCAGGTGTAGTGCCTCCACAAGCGGCAAAACTAATAGAGGATGAACTGACATTTCCGCCTGTTATTCCGCAGAGATTGATTATGCCCATATCCAAGGCGATGGCAACTATCCGCAAAAACAGGTATGATTCGGTTGCTACGTTTATTAAAAAACTTGACGAGGCTGTCCTGGGTATCAGTACAGAATCAGTTCCAACTAAGATCAAATTATCGGAATCTGTAGCTAAGGCAGATAAAACCGGTCAAAATCAGAAAAATTCGTCCTCTTTAGATGAGAATACTATTCTTTCAAACAGTGGTAAGGAGAGGAAAAAAACGTGGGTTATCATTGGTCTTATAGTGATAATTGCGATGTTAGGAGGAATTGGGTATTGGTATATAAGTTCACGACCTAACGGAGATGCTAAGATTAAAACCTTGATCCAGACGGGAGATTCTATATTAGCTGCTCAGGTATCTTTTTTTGAGCAGAAGGATTATGATCCTTCGATAGAAAATATTCAAGAACTTGAAAAAGTAAAGAAAATATATACAGATGTTGAAAGCCAATGTAGCAAAGAATATTTAAATACTACTGATATCCCGAATCGTCTTGTCTTAATAAACCGACTTATAAACGAAGTTGACGAATATGAGCAATCTAAGGAGCTTGCTGAAAAAGCAAAAATTACGGACATGACAGAAGAATATCTGGAGTTCTCAAGAATGACAGAGAAACATGAGGAAAAAATTAACCAAATCATACGATTTTTAAAATGAGAGTCAAATTAACATTATTTACACTTTTGATTGGATGCATGGGTTTTATGGCACAAGCTTTGCCGAAGGACAATTATGCTACGGATGCATGTACTCAATTAGTGACTAAAGCTAATGCTCTTTACAACAAAGGGAAATATGCTGAGGCTAAGGTGCTATATGAGAAAGCACTTTCTACTGGAGATAGGTTTTTTGCGAAGAAATGTACGGAGCAACTTCGATATATTAACACAATTCTTGACGGCAAGAAAAAATCAACTTCCACAGTATTCACAATTTCACAGGATACTGTAACCATCAACCATCTTGGAGGTGACTATCCTATCCATGTAAATGGCGATAACTGGAACGCGTCTACTCCGAACGGAGAAGACTGGTGCAAGATTGAAGTCAACCGCAAAACGGGTATAGTGAAGATATATTCCACCGCCAATCAGACAACAGAGTCAAGAACTACTACCGTTAACATCCGCAATGGTAACGGCCAGCAGAAAACTGTACAGGTTATCAATCAAGGATCTCCTGAAATTCTTAGAAGTTCTGCTCAAAGCCTTATGTTCACACCTTCGGGAGAGACTAATATTGTTGATATTGATGCAAATACGGATTGGCATCTTGCGGATGTGCCATCATGGTTGAAAGCAACTAAAGGAAATGGTGATATTCAATTTACTGCTACTGCTAATGATGGAAATAAGGATCGACTTGCTCAGGTTAAGGTCGAAACCCCATCCAAGCAGGAAATTACTATCAATATATTTCAGGGAGCAAAACTTGATTCCCTTGCTTTTTCAAAAAATAATCTTCAATTCGGTCCGGACGGTGGGGATGAGTATATACATGTTTTGACTGATGCAGAAGACTGGAGATTCGGATCGTTCCCGCATTGGTGTCAGCTTGAAAGAATCGATGGCAATACTATTAAGGTCCATTGCACTCCGAATGAACCGGTTGATATGCCAAGAGAGGCAAGCGTGAATGTGACAACAGGTAATCAGACATTGGGAATAAATGTTTTTCAAGCACCCAAACCTATGGTACAGGTGATACCTACAGACGGAATAGGTGGACGAAAAATTTCCTTTGGGTTTTCTGCCGGATATGTTTTACCCACGATTAGTACAAGCGCATCGTCTCCAAGAATTCTGAGTCCTGTTAATTATGCGCAAGGACCAGAATGGAAATCCTCAGATTATAAATCTTCAGGTGGTTTTAATATTGGTGCATTCGTAGATATACGAGCTTATAAGAATTTATATATCAATGCAGGCTTGGAGTTTTCGTATTATAGTTATAGTAATGAGTATAATGAAGAGATGAACTTAGTAATGCCCCAAACTTCAAAATATTACCTGAAAGGATTAGGGTTGGGCTCTTTTAAAGAAGATTATGCCCTAATGTCTGTGGATATACCTGTACTTGCTTCCTATAGAATTCCCCTTAATAATAAAAGTCATATAAGGGTAAATGCAGGTCCAGTACTTGATTTGGGTCTTTCATCGAAATTGGATCTTTCTGGACGAACCAATAGTGAAAGTCTAAATGCATATAAAATCATTAATGGACTTTATACGAATGAACGATATGATAATGACTTATATATGAGTCATATAAATTATTCAGGTTCATTCAACCTCTTTTCAGAAAGTGCTGAACTTACGAGAAGTAGCTCATATGCTAATGCTTTATCAGAAACTTCAACTTATCATATGGATGCAGCTCCCTATAATAGGATTAATTTTGGATTGCGTTTTGGAGTTGGTTACGAATACATGGGAATTTCCTTATCACTAAGCTACCAATGGATGATAACCAATATGGCAAACGACAGTTATTGGAGAGGCAATCGCTGGACAATACTTCAAAACAATGATGAATACCGTATGACGGGTTATAAACAAAACAACAACCTTTTAATGGTGACATTAGGTTATACGCTTAGATATTAACTTAAATATTAAAAAATATGAAACAGACGCTAAGATGGCTTTTACTTTTTATCAGTCCTCTACTTCTTACTGCTTGCCCGGGGCCAGTGAATGTAGATGAACCCAAAAATCCAAGTTTGGATGTTGCAGAAAATATTGTTGGGAGATGGATATTATCAACATCAGATGCCGAAAATTGGATTGCGTATGAATTTACCGAATCCAGTCGCATCCTAGCAGAAGTAATGCAGAAAAGCTATTACGAAACAGGCTCAGGCTACTATTCTATCGAAGGTAATACTGTCTATGGTAGATATGTGACTGATAGAAAATTATCTTTCGACATCGACTGGAGAGTCTCGGAAATAAAACCTTTCGAAATAGAAGTGGGTATTTATGACAATAATAATTACGTAGGACAAGCATACACATATAGGATTTTGGGTGATGAAAGTGTTGAGATGGGAAAATACTTAACACCTTCGTACGATAAAATCAGTGCAAATAAAAACGTATCCGGGTTTAAGTCTCTTGATCCAAGTATTGCTAAAGTTAATTCGGCTACAGGAGAAATCACTGGCGTAAACGAAGGTATTACTTTCGTAACGTTTACAACATCTTATGGAACAGCTGCATTAAAAGTTACAGTTAATGCGGAAGTAAAGTCATTTGCAGAACAGCTTGTAGGGACATGGGTTTATGATGTTCCGGAAGATTGGGAGCACTTTACTTATACCGCTGACGGATATGTATCCGTACAATGGAAAACTAAAGATGGAGTATATGATTTAGATGAAACAGGTCAAGGAATGTACACTATTAGCGGTGAAACTGTTTCATTCTCAATTAATAGTACTGCAGGAAAAATGAATCTTAAGTTTGAGACAGAATCGATCAATGACTTTGATTGGACTTATAGGTCATTAGGTTCAAGTGGAGTTGTTACTGGTAAATATACAGTACAGCGAGTACTTGAATCAAAAAATTTATCTCCGGAAGAAACCTATGCTCCAGACTACCAATCTTATGTGGGAGGTCTTCAAATACAAGAATTCAAATCGCATAATGAAACTGTAGCTAAAGTTAACGCAAATGGTTTGGTTACTGCCGTTTCAAAAGGTCGAACATATATTGATGTAGTTACTGCAAAAGGAAGTGGAGTAATAGAAATTATAGTAGATGGAGGAGCAATTCCTATTGCGTTTGAAGAGTGCATTGGTAAGACAACATCTGAAGTTCACGAATTATTGGGTAATAATCCATATTATGAAGATTCAGATATTATTTATTATAAAGACTTTACTCCTTTCATTAAAGTTTTGGCTGTTTCACTTGATTCATGGTCAGGATTAGCAAAAGCTGTTACTGTTCAGTATCAGTCTTCAGTAAACACTAATCAGGTGACTTCTATTCTTAATTCCACTTTTATTCCTTTCATGGGTCCAACAACAGACACATATAAAGCTTATATGGATACTGCAGAAAGAGCAGATGCCACAATAGGCGTGACCTGGGACATCTCTGAGTTGACGTTAACCTATGTAAATCTTGCTACTGATCTATTTACTAACTACAGCATACTGATCGGCATGACACGATCTGAAGTTGTCAGTAAGATGGGACGGAATGCAGACTCATCCAATGATCAGTCGCAATCATTCTTCTTCTTTGACAATAAGGGAATAATGATAGTAAGTGCATATTATACGGATTTCACACAGAATTTTGATACGGTACAGTCAGTTGTGACAATGTTTGACGACACCTTATCTGTTGAGGATATAACAAATTATCTCAAGAGGAAATATCCTTATTTCCCGGAATACAGCAGTGAAGATGAATTAGTTTTCATTCCTTCCGGACATTCCATAGAAATATATTATATGCCAAAGGAAAAAATGGTAATGTATATATCTGTAGGAACTAAGACACGGGGAATTTCGGTTGTCGATATGGTTTCGAGATTTCGAGATCAGACCAAAAGAATGAAATATTAATGTTTTATTGGAGGGTGTGTCAAAATGAACGCACCCTCTTTTGCTAATATGTTGTATAACACATAATAAAGTTTTATTATCTTTGCGGTATACAATAAAAGTAAGTATTAACAAGTACAGATTGACACTAAAAGTAGAACATCGGTTACAACTTAATAAGTTGTAGCCGATATTTCAGTTACGGAGGCTTCCGATTGGAACTACGATGATTCCGTCTTGCGGACGACGGTATGCGTATTGGCCAACACCCGTCAATACCATCAGAAATGAGGGATTGTTCATTTTCTTGGTATCTATCTTGTTCGCAAGCTTTTTAAGGTTTACCGCTCCTTCTTCTATTAGCCGGTCTCCTCCAAGTTTAATTTCTACCAGCCCGTATTTCCCATTTTTAAGGTGTATTACCGCATCGCATTCAAGGCCGTTTTTGTCTCGATAGTGATAGATGGTGCCCCCTATAGGTTCAGAGTACACTCGAAGATCTCTGATACATAAAGTCTCAAGGATTAGGCCGAAGGTGTTGAGGTCATTTATTAAGTCTTCGGGTCCTAAACCTAAGGCTGCTGTAGCGATTGAAGGATCAGTAAAGTAACGTGTATCGGATGCTCGAATGGCCGTCTTACTTTTTAGATTTGGATTCCATGCTATTGAGTCTTCTATTACAAAAATGCTTTTCAAAGCTTTGATATATGATGAAATAGTCTGAGGTGAGACCGGACTGTTTGATGAAATATCTTCTACAAGAGTGGTCACTGGAATTTGACCTCCTTGATTACGCGCTAAAGAGCGCATGAGTCTTCTGGCAAGTTCAGGATCTCTTTCTACGTTGTCTACTCTGGAAATGTCGGCTCTGACAACTGCTTCAAAATATTCTTCTGCTTGCATAAGAGCAGATTTCGTTTTTTCTTTTAATGTGGCTTTTGGCCACCCTCCTCGGCATGTCAGAAATGCAAGCTTGTCAATATCTATTGAAGATGAACCATCAACTGTTGCGGAATTGTTAAATAATTGCTTAAGGCTGACTTCTCCCGAAGACTCACCCGATTCCCATAAACTCATAGTTCGGAGTCTAAGCCAGGACATCCTACCTGTACCGGAGTGAAAAATGTTTTTCGAGTCTGCTGGGACTGCGGATCCGGTAAGTATAAACTGTCCATCCTCATTTCGACGGTCAACAGTATTTCTGACAGCATCCCAAAACTGTGGAGCGATTTGCCACTCATCGATGAGACGAGGAGTGGCTCCTTCCAGCAATCGTGCTATATTAGTTTGAGCAAGTATGAGATTCTGATTTCTCGTCTCCGGGTCGGCCATATATAGTACGCTTTTGGCATGTTGACATGCCAAAGTAGTTTTACCACAATATTTGGGGCCTTCGATCAAGACACATCCCATTGCATCGAGCTTGTCTTCCAGAATTTCATCTGCAATTCTTATCTTATATTTATCCATGATTATATATTAAGTTATTAAAGTGCAAAGATAATTATATTTTATTAAATTTCAAAATAAAAACTAAGTCTATTATAAGTATTGGCAAATTTTCATTATAAGAATTGGCTGTTTTTTATTATAAGAATTGGCCGTTTTTCATTATAAGAATTGGCCGTTTTTCATTATATGGATTGGCCAATTCAGACCCATGTACCACCCACCACTCAGAGTATTCCTAATATAGAATCCAATTTTCAACTAAAGTTATTTAGATCCTTTTTGCCAAAATAAGGTGTAACCTAAAATCCCCATTACTATCTTTGCAAAAAAAATCATGAAAATATCTCCCAGAAATCCAATCTCAGGAAAAAACTGTTCCGGCTTTCGTTTCCGCTTTAAAGTAAGAGCTATATCGCGCACTCCTCTTTTCCTCCCAATAGAAATGAAGTCGCTTCCCCAAATTCTCCAGTTGTTAAAGGGAGAATCCCCTCTCAATGCTTTCAATTGTCTTTCTCTGCAGAATGCAAAAGCAGCTTTCTCCCAACTCCGCAAAAAATATGATTTCGACTTTTGGGCCGCGACAGAATTTTTCATCCACGATGCAAATGATGCCGACTCCATAATACCTTTAACCCTCAATAACTCCCAGCACTATGTTATAGATATTATGCGCAAACGTTACTTTCATCGTCAAATAGGTAGATATATTATCACTAAGTCGTGTCGCCGGTGTGGTCTAACCACCTGCATCCAAGCTTATATTCTATGGATGCAGACTTATCAATGTAAAAACAACTCCTACACCTGTGGCGCAAGCGACATTAATATCCATCCCATAAAGTCAAACCTCTGCCGCTACCTCAAGAGAGACATCGTCCCTCAGGATATGGGAATATTCCTCCCTAAAGTAGGGTGGTGTGCATACTTCAATACTTACCATTTCCCTGATGCAATCCGCGGCATCAATCTCGGTTACGTCCACCTTGCTAATATGTCATTCTGGCGTGATAAAGATTCAAGTAAGACACGCCGTGCATATTGTGCCCCGGTATCAGCTGTACTCCTTGAATATTTCACACTCGTGGTGCTCGAAGGCTCTATACCAAAGAGACAGACTTTCAGCATAAAGGAATACGTCTATGCCCACAAAGGAGAAAAAGAAACTACCCGCAAGAAGATACTTTCAAAATCTTTTCAAAATCCCTTCTTCATCAACGAAGTCATCACGACCCATACAACCGATTCTCCCTATTTCCATCATATCCACCTTCCCATCGCTCTCAACGTGCATCGCGAAGTAGTTTCCGTTCCGAGCTTTTGCTCGGCTAAAATTCCCCCGTCCTCTGCGATCGGAGCCAAATCCTGACAAAATAAGGCTCTGCCCAAATCCAAATCCACTATATTACAAAAAAACAAACTATGCACTCCCCAGTAGACCCCATCTCAGGCTACAACGCCTCTGGCCCTCGTTATAAAGTCAGAATCCGTTCTATAGCCCATAATAATATGTATCTACCGATACAAATGCTTGATATTCCTCTTATACAAAAAATCATCGATGGTGTTTCTCCTCTCTCAGTCTTCGGTTGCTCCACGATCGAGGAAGCCCGACGCCTCTTCTTCCGCATCCGAAAAAAATTTGATTTCTCTTATTGGGCAGCCACCGATTTCAAAGTCAGAAACATCTCTGATCCTCATATGATAGTCCCGCTCCGACTAAACAATTATCAGCATTACCTCGCTGATACATTAATCCGTAATAGTATCGATAGTCGTTCCCAACAATACCTTATAATAAAGTCCATTCCAAGATGCGGACTCTCAACATTCGTCCAGGCATATATGCTGTGGCTTAAAACCTTTCAGCCTGAGAATTCCATTACCTGCGCTCCGGATGAATCAATTATGGAGGATATGAAAGCCGATGCAAATAGACTGTTAAAATTGCAGAGAAGTTTAAATGGGATTAGCATGAATGATTTTGGCACTGACGCCTTCTTTCATTCTTTCCACAATCCCCAAAAACTTGATGGAATCTCCGCCGCTTACATCCATCTCGCCGATATGTCCAAATGGTATGACCATTCCACAGAAACGACTGCTTATATCTTTTCCCACTCCCTCAAGCAATGGAAGCGGGGAGAGTCATCGATATTTATAATGGAAGGTGACAAACCAACAGATTCCACTTTCCGAATAGAAGATTACCAAAAATATTATATCCCACAGTCAATCCGCCTGATGCAAATCAGCGATCACTGCAAGAATCCTATATTTGTAGAAAAAATTATTTTAGCCAACGATCAAAGAATAAAATCCGACTATATCTACATAGACTTAGACAAAGCTTCCGCAAGTCTTTCTCCATAATCCCCATCCAAGTCAGCATCTCCAGTTAGTATCGTTTCAGATATCAGTATTGTAAGAGATAGTGTTTTTCTGTTAGCTGTGTTTTCGGTTGAGTGTAGCGAGCGAAGCTCGCCCCTGATCCAGCAGCCATCTTCCTATTCCTTTTTTACTGGGAGCGGCTTTAGCCGCATATAAAGCAAAGGAGCAAGCAGATTCTCAAGCTCTTCCTCTCTTCCTCAAATTCTAAATAATTTAGTGGTTCTTCTTCACTTTAGTTGAAACAGCAACCTTTTCTGAGCTAATCCGACCAATTCTCTGCTTTCAACTAAATTTAGTAGTACCAATTTAGTCACGATAAGGGGCAAACACTTAATAAAGGCATTAATTTTGCACATGGAATCCCACTAATGCATTTCCTCTTAAACCCCATCTCAGAGGAAGGCATCATAGTGACTTCCTCACGGTGGACTGAGGCCCAAACGCGCCACGCACCGTGCTTTTGCCAGTATAGCCGCAATAATCGTTAAAACAACTACGATGATAACGGCTCTCCGAGCTTAAGAAGAGAACAATGACAAGCCTGCCACACACCAACGGAGCTACCCGCCCTTTGACTCAAGCCACTTGGTCCTTGACCCTTAATAAAGTGTCCTTGACTCTTGGTTCTTACCTCTTCTTACTCCGTTGTGTCAATGCACCGACAAATGCATCAGCATATCCATGTGCCGGTTGAGAGGTCATTAAGTGCCCCCTGTCATCATGCTTATGCTGTGCATATATGTAAGTCTTCATGTACCTCGACGTAGGCGAGTGGTCATTATGTGCCCCCTACATCCTTGTGCCTGTTCTCTTGCATCTGTCAGACTGCCGCTCTTATCCATCATCGACAACAACGATACTTTGATGGTTGGCGACAGAGACATCTTCGCAAACCTCCACGTCTCGCATAACGCACCACGCAAAATGTGATACGTAAAATATCCAGTGCATCGACAAGAGTACTGACCCTTTTGGCCGCTGGCACGACCGCATCCGGCGCCTTGTACTTTCCCCGTCATAGGTGACGGGATTCCAGAGTCGTTATAGATGAGGCGCATTCGGTCTCAAGCCGGATGCGCCTCTTTTTTTAGTCTCCCGCAAAAATTAATGATATGATAGATGCCTGTAAGAATGTCGGTCTCGCGCAGAGTCCGGAGAGCCCCTCGTGAGTTCATGAAGATTTTATTTGGTTTTTTCAAAAAAATACGTTAATTTAGTGCCGTAAAAATAAATGTAAAGATTTGTGTAAGAATTTTAAGCATGTTTTCATGAAATTATCAATCATAACACTTAGCCTTTTATCATTCGTCGCTCCTCCCGCCATTGCTGCAGATAAGCTGCCGTTGGAGATTGGCAATCTCCAAAAGGGGGAGCATATGCTTTATTGCCATATGAATGACGCAGGTCCGGCGTGGACGGCTTATGCTATAAGCGAGGATGGAATCGAGTATCATGACCTGCTGCAGGGTGATTCCATTTTCAGCGATAAACTGATGGCTCCTATTGAAGGGCGTACACGCGATGCGTTTATCTGCCGCAGGCATGATGACAAGGGTTTTTTGATGGTATGCACAGATATGGAAGCCAATGAGGCATCACGCAATCGACTCGGTAAAAAGGAAACATGGGATAATTACGGCATTTGTTTGCTGACAAGCGATGATCTTATCAACTGGAAATCTACTTCTTTTGATTATCGTAAGGGTAAGGAAATTTTCAGCAATCCCGAAGATGTGAGTGTATATAAGGATTGGGCTACAATCAACCGCGTTTGGGCTCCACAAATTATGTGGGATGCCACCTATGAATGGCCGGATGGCAAAAAAGGTGGCTATATGATATATTATTCCATGTGGAATCGTGACGAGGAACCATATGACAGAATGTACTATTCATATGCTGATGAAACTTTCACAACCCTTACTCAACCGAAGTTGTTGTTTGATTGGGGATACGCAACTATTGATGCTGATATCAACTGGGTGCCTACCGATGGTCAATGGCATATGATGATAAAGAAAGAGGGAGGCAAACCTGGTCTTTTCACAGCTTCCAGCCCACGTCTCACCGGACCGTGGGGTGAACCAATCGACGATGATTACATCGACTTCGAAGGAAATAAGAAATGCGAAGGCGTTTCCGCTTTCCAACTCCCAGGAGAAGACACATGGCATATCGGATATATTGAATATTCTTCTAAGCCCCGCAACTATCGTATATGCCAAGCGGATGAAAATATGCGCAATTTCAGTAATCCGCAGAACATTAAGGGTGTTAAACGCCCACAACATGGCTCATTTATGCGCATCACCAAAGAAGAGTATGATCGACTCCAATCGTGGAGCGACAAAAAGCTTTCCGAAAAATGAATAGAAAAAGACTCTATCTGATACTACAGATAGAGTCTTTTTCTTATATATGATAGGAATTTGGATTATGGATAATTCGTTGATTGGAACTTCCGCGAAATGGTAGGTCGGGATCGTGTAATGCGGCTACGTAGGGTCCATCTACAATTGCATCTATATATGGAAGAGGGTGTGAAAGACTTGGCGAGGCTTGAATCTCCTCCATTGTGAACCCTGTGTAGAGCCATACCTTGTGTCCGGAGGCTTGGATGGCCTTAGCGAGGGCAGATATTTCTACCGGATGATAGAGTGGATCTCCACCTGAGAGCGTCACGTCAAAATCCTCTTCTTCGATTATGGCCATCAGTTCTTCAAGGCTCATCTCTGATCCACCGTTGAAGTCCCACGACTGAGGATTGTGGCAACCGGGACATTCATGGCTACAACCGGCAAAATAGATGGCGGTCCGGAAACCCGGACCGTCAACTGTTGTACCACGTATTATGTCTAATACTCTATACTTCATTTGTGTACTACTCGGTCGCGAAGTTCTGCAAGTTTGCCTGAGTTCCAGCGGTCGGTAGTGCCTACGAGATAACCGGTGATGCGCTGGATGGTTTCGAACTTGCCTCCACATTTTGGACATTCCTTCATCTCCATATCGGCATTCTCATATCCGCACTTCGGACAATGGTTGCGGTTGTGATTGACCGAGCCATATCCCATGTTGTATTGGTCCATCATGTCTACAATCTGCATGATGCACTCCTCATTATGTGTAGCGTCGCCATCGATCTCGACATAGAATATATGTCCGCCTCTAGTCATTTCATGATAGGGCGCTTCTACTTTCGCTTTCTGCCGGGGAGAGCAGTGATAATATACAGGAACATGATTGGAATTAGTGTAGTAGTCCTTGTCTGTGACGCCTTCAATCACGCCGAATGCTGCGCGGTCACGCTTCGTGAAGCGTCCGCTGAGTCCTTCTGCCGGAGTGGCTATCACAGAATAGTTGTGGCCGTAACGGTCGCAAAACTCATTTGCTTTCTCACGCATATGCCCGACTATTCTAAGGCCGAGTTTCTGAGCCTCCTCGCTCTCTCCATGATGTTTACCTATAAGTGCAATAAGGCATTCTGCAAGACCAATGAAGCCAATTCCGAGCGTGCCCTGATTGATGACGCTTTCTATTGTGTCGTTAGGTCCGAGACTTTCAGCACCGTTCCATAGAGTGCTCATGACGAGTGGAAATTGCTTGGCAAGGGCTGTCTTCTGGAACTGGAAACGATCGTCAAGTTGCTCGGCAGTTATCTCAAGCAGATGGTCAAGGCGTTGGAAGAAACGCTCGATGCGTGCGTCCTTATCCTCAATACCCATGCATTCAATGGCCAGACGCACTATATTGATGGTAGAAAATGACAGGTTTCCGCGTCCAATAGACGTTTTCTTACCAAAGCGGTTCTCAAACACGCGTGTGCGACATCCCATGGTAGCCACTTCATATTCGAATCTTCTGGGATCATCAGCACGCCAAAGCTCATGCTGATTGTAGGTGGCGTCAAGATTCAGGAAATTTGGGAAGAATCGTTTTGCCGCCACTTTGCATGCGAGGCGATAGAGGTCGTAATTCGGGTCTTCAGGCAGATAGCTGACTCCGCGCTTCTTTTTCCATATCTGGATAGGGAAAATGGCTGTGGCTCCATTGCCAACGCCCTCATATGTGCAGTTAAGAATTTCCCGGATCACGCAACGTCCTTCTGACGACGTATCAGTACCATAATTGATGGAACTGAATACAACCTGATTGCCCCCACGCGAATGGATAGTGTTCATATTGTGGATGAAAGCCTCCATAGACTGGTGCACACGCCCTACTGTACGGTTGATAGCATGCTGAAGCAGACGCTCATCTCCTTCGAGACCTTCAAGATCCTTCTTGACATAGTCTGGAATCTCCGCATCATATAAATGTGATAGATCTTTGCCGGTAAGTGATTCAAGAATGCGCACCTCTTCCTTGAATGAAGTGCGAACGAAGGGAGCCAGATAGAAGTCGAATGCAGGTATTGCCTGACCTCCGTGCATCTCATTTTGGGCAGTCTCAAGAGATATGCATGCAATCACTCCGGCAGTCTCGATACGCTTCGGCGCACGGCTTTCGGCATGCCCGGCCACATATCCATTTGCCAGCAGATGATCAAGTGGATGCTGTACGCATGTAAGGCTTTTGGTAGGATAGTAGTCTTTGTCGTGAATATGGAGAAGGTTATTTTTGACGGCTTGTTTCACATCGGGAGAGAGTAGATAGTCGTCGACGAAGGGTTTTGTGGTTTCCGATGCAAACTTCATCATCATGCCTGCCGGGGTATCGGCGTTCATGTTGGCGTTTTCGCGGGTGATGTCATTATTCTTGGTCTCGATGATTTCGAGAAATATGTCGCGAGTCTTAGCCTGACGGGCAATTGATCTCTGGTCACGATAAGCAATATACTTCTTTGCGACATCCTTACGGGCAGACTTCATCAGTTCAATCTCAACGCGGTCTTGAATGTCTTCCACAGTCATTTGTTCCTTACCGGTCATTCCGATACGGTCTGTGATACGCTGGATTAGCGACTCGTCTTCTCCGTTGGCTGTGGCGAGCATAGCCTTGCGGATTGCGGCCTTGATCTTCTCCTCGTTGTAGCCAACTATGCGGCCGTCGCGTTTCTGAATGGTCTGTATCATCGGGTATTTGATTTGGTTTAAGTGAGGGGTTAAACTTTCGGACTGCAAAGTTAAGCAATAAATTCTATATGACAAAAAGAATCCCCAAAAATTTTCCAAAAAATCTTTTTGGAAAACTTTTAGGGAAATGAAAAATTATAAAATATTTATTATTAAATACTTAATATTTCATTTTGGAAAACTTTAAATTGTAAATCCCTGATAATGTGGATTTATTTGTCAATAATGAAAGAATTCACGTCAAGCCAGCCGGAGTCGTTGCTCTTCCACGGCCTTGTGCAGAATACGCCAACTTTGGCTCCAATCCAATGTCCTTCACGTACATCCATCGGGCGCCCGAAATCCGTAAACTTCTTACCGTCGAGACTATAACGGAATTTTACTTCACAGAGATAGTCCGGCTTAGCCTTGGGAGTCTTCTTCCCGGTCATTCGTACTACGGCTTGCAACCACACCGGACCGTTGGAATCAAGCTTTACTGCAGAGGTCTCGACCTCTTCCTTGCCTTTATTGGCTCCTACGCAGTCGGTCTGAACAAGATAGATACCGTCTTCGCGGCTCTCCAGAGCCAGAGTGGCGAAATTATAGCCCATTATCGCAAGACCACCTTTTTCGCCTACCATTGTCTTTCCATCTTTCATACGGGGGTGGAAAGATACTTTTGCAGTGGCCGTGAAATTCTCATTAGGAAACTTCTGCATCAGAACATTCGGCATGTCATAGAGATTTTTTGCATCAGGAGTGTGATGGGAGAAGAGTCGGAGCACTGAATTCTCTGCATCGCAGAAATACCATAGGGGCTGGGGATTGCCATTCCATTGCCATTGGAGTCCGAGAGTATTCGAGTCGAAATCATCGCTGTCTTGCGGAGTAGCTATGGGATAAGTCTTCCCTACATTGGGTTTGCGGTAGGAGCGAACCGGAATACCACGGCCGTCGCCATCTTTATCTACGCCTATTACGGGCCAACCATCTTCTTTCCATTCCATTGGTTCAAGATTGATCACTCGGCCGTAAGGTCCCTTATCCTGGAAGTGGATAAACCAATCTTCCTTCCCGTCGGGAGTATCTATCCATGCACCCTGATGAGGACCATTGATGTCTGTGTCGCCCTGCTCCATCACGTTGCGTTGCTCGTAGGGCCCCCACGGATTTTTGCTGCGCATGACTACCTGCCATCCGGTAGCCACACCACCGGCAGGGGAGAAGATATAATACCACGGACCACGCTTATACATTTTGGCGCCTTCTATAGTTTCATTTTCGATATGTCCGTCGTAGATTACCCTGTCCATTCCGATCACTCCCGTAGCGTCAGGCGTCATCTCGATCATACCGAGTATACTCTTCACTCCAGCACGGCTACCTGCATATCCGTGGGCAATATAGGCGCGTCCGTCTTCATCCCAGAATGGGCAAGGGTCGATAACGCCCACAGCTGGATAAATAAGTCTAAGTGGGCTCCAGGGTCCTTTGGGATCAGTGGCATCAGCCACATAGATGCCTCGGTCAGGATCGCCATACATCACATAGAATTTTCCATTGTGGAATCGTATGGATGGAGCCCATACGCCATTGCCATGGCTGACACCATCGAAAGCAACGTCTGGATAGGTATCCGCTACAGCTCCAATGATAGTCCAGTTGACGAGGTCGTTGGAGTGAAGGATCTGAAGAGCCGGGAGATTTGCAAAGCTCGATGACGTCATGTAGTAATCGTTGCCAACCCTAACTACGTCAGGATCGGAGTAGTCGGCATTAATGATTGGATTCTGGTACTTTCCATTGCCCAGATCAGAAACGTAGGCTTTGGAAACATCTGCGTAGGCCGGAGCAGCCATTAAGGCAGCCAAAGCGGCAATAGACAGGAATGTGTTTTTTTTCATGATTCGTTATTTAGTTATTAAGTTGTCGGGGTTGTTGGTATTGATTCGTTGGATTGCCTATCATTACTCAATCCCAATTTATATTGAGGTCGCGTATCAGGGTGGAGGAGGGGCCGGTGGAGCCTGTGTGCTGGATACAGAATCCTGTCAATGAGCTTGACTCGACAGGCACACTGAGTTGAACTTGCTCTACAACCTCATCGCAACACTTGCGATCCGCTTTCTGAGCCTGGGTATACGCTGATGCATTAAGCACACCATCTGTAATTCCGAGGGTGATGTAGCAAGGAGTACGATAGCAATCACTGATTACTTCTTTAGAAATAACAGATGTCTTTCCCTTGTCGTAGCGGATGAGGGAGAAACGTACTGCACGGTCATGATCAGGAGTGCGCTCGATACGCAGTGCGTATCCGTCGAGATTGACGGGATCGAACTTCACGCATATATCCATATATTGGGATGTGGCGCTTCCGAAACCTTGGCCTCCACTTTTGGCTGGTTCGGCTATGAGGGAAACCGACATATTTTTGCATACGTCTCGCGCTGGTACATAACTCATGCGAGCACCTTTTTCATTTTGAATAATACCGGTTCCTGATGAAGCGTCGAAACCTTTCCCGTAATACCATCCGGGACCTTCCGCAGCAACCCAATCAATGTGTGAAGTATCTGCCGGCTTAAAGACATCGAAACTCCATATACCGGGCACACCAGGCTGGCGTTCTACAATAGGAATATCATGAAAGTCGGTAGAAAGAGCTGATTCAGGAATATCTGAAATTCGTGCAGGATCAAAAATCTCTATCACATGGGAAACCTCCAGAATTCCTGTAGCTGAATCATGGTATTTGGGCAACACTGCAGCTACAATTCCTCCTGCAAAGTCTCCTGCCTTCGCAGTATAAGTAAGGCCGTCAGGAGCAGAAGCCTGCTTGACCATCAAGATTTCAGGGGATTCATCGCCGGAAGATACTCTCCCCCAAATAATTTCGCTTTCATCCGAACCCTTGTCGGAAAGAGTATAATTTACACGAAAGTATCCGCCCTCCTCATCATAGCTGATTTTCGGCTTGCGCTTAAACTTTGGAGCTTTCCTAAGATTTGGCGCAACGGTAAAGGATGCGTGTGATGTCACTCCGTTGATTGGTCTAGTAATAAGATACGTTGTTTTTGGCTCTGGCTTATCATTTCTCGCAAAACCACTCATTAAAAAATCTTTTCCTGCTGTAGTTCCGCCCCAAAGAAGTGGAGTAAATTGGAAACTGACAGTATCTCCGTCTTTAATCAGATTGTTCCCAATCCTTTTGACACGCATTGCTACGGGTAAACCTGTCAATGCCTTTCCTTTTGCGTTGGCAATGCGCCCGATCAGGGCGTTCATATTTTTTGGATCCCATCCGTCTGCGTCGTTTAGTAGATTTGGAAGATTATAAAGTTTCTTACCTTCGAAATCCAGCACATAAGCATTGCGTATAGAGTCGCTATCCAAAGCGTGCCAAAGCATGGTGCGATCTGCATCGATAATATATGGCTTTCCATTAAGGGAAATATTCTCTTGAAGGCAAATGATATCCGACTTGTCGCGTGTCCATTTTATATCGATAGGATTATTACTGTGGAAACGCGTGTCAATAGCCGTCACTTGTCCGGGGACTTTCGTGAAATACTGCACTCCGGAACCAAGACATGTAATGTCGCAGTTAAGGAAAACAGCGCCAGTCTCTGCAGTAGAATAGAAAGGTTTGCTACTGAAAAAAGTGAAACGGCAATCGAGATATATAGCTGAGCCTGAGAGAGCGTCGTCGGTGCATTCGAAATAGCAGTTGTCGTAGAGGCTTCTGCGGGCGCCAACAAAGGGACAGAGATTGAGTCGACTGATGAAACGGCAGTTTTCTGCAAACAACCTGTCCGTTCCGTCGCAAATGCCTATTTGCGCTTGTACAATAGCATCCTTACGTTTCAGTCTGTTAAGTTCCTTATTGCGGGGGTAGACAAGGTCGGTATTGCAGTAGTTGCCAAAAGTTATGTTTTTGGTCTCCAGACTTCTACCTGAGAATTGAAACATAGTGAAGTTTCCATCCGCACCCTGCGTCTGACCACGGTTGACTGCAAACACAACATCCTCGGGATTGTCTGAGAGTCCAATAATAGACAATGTGTCACACTTCAGATGCACAGCAAAGGGTGTGCCGCCTTTATCTGTTCGCAATTCAGGATCATCTGGATCGTCAAGCCAATACACTGAGGGTGCTACCAAAAGAACAGCATTTTTGCCGATTCTATTGATACACTCAAATGCCTCATTTGGGTCCGTCAACGCTCTCTGGCATCCGAATATTCCTTCCCTGTCGAGAAGAATAGTATTGCCCTCCACTTCATATTTTTCCCCATTGTATGAAATAGAGGCCTGCGGATAGAGAGTCACAGCGGACGATGATAGTAGCGAAATGACTGCAATAAATTGCAAAACAGCAGTTAAGAATTTATACTTATTTGACATAATTTTACTAATAAGTTAGACCATAAACCACATCGGGCTATCGACGAGTGTACTGAAACTCAATTTTGCTTGAGGCATGAACTTGTTGAGAAGAGCCTTGGCAAGAATACCTTGACCTTCGTCGATTTCTGGTCCGAGGAGGACCTCAATGTTCTTAAGCTTGTCTGGTTTGATCGGAACATCGATATAATAGACATTATTGGGCATACTGAGACGTATAAGGTTGATGAAATCCTTAAATGATACCACTGCATCAGTTGAAGTGTAAGGCACTGCATAGATTATGAATCGAGACTCATCCTGAAACGCCCATTTCTCCTTACGGAAGCATCCTACATATTGCCGCATCAAATCCTCATTGAAATCCGTCAAATGTGAGACTCGGCCTATATTTTTCTCATACTCTTCATATTCCTGCTCGCTGACATATTTTATTTTGCGATAGCACAGGTCATCGGAAAGAGGGCGGTAGATGCGGGTTGGGTTAAACGTCACAGAGAAAGTTCCTGACGAATCTTTTCCGATAGTCTTGGGCTGACGCTGGGTAGAGGGCACACTGAAAGCGATAGACTGCTTGTCCCAGTCTATGAAGTCACTCTCCATCCCGATGCGGACACCTTTACCTGCTCTCGAATACATATTCCAAAGAGGTATAGTCTCTATAGGATTTTCAGTCCAACAGGAGACGTAAGTATATGGACTCCAATCAAGTTGATTCAAAAGGAAAGTCTTCTCGTTTGGATCTTCAAGTTGGTCGAGCCTATTGAAACGTATCGTCTTATGCTTAAAAATAAGCGCGAGTTTTTCGAGAGAGGTATAATGGTATATCTTCATTTTATGATGTTATGTCGTAATCAAATAAAAAATCTTTTCAAAATTAAAAAAAAATATTCATATATCCAAAATAACATGGGTTGCTTTATCGATTTATTCTTGTGGCTGTTAAAAAAACGAATTGATATCCTTATTTTGAAATGTCAGAATAAATGTGTAATTTTGTGAATTCTTGTAAATAGGGATAGAAAAGAAAATGGAAACGACATTGTTTTCGAAATATAACGAAGATTACCTAAAAACTATTGATATGAATAATTTTGTGTTTTACCCTGCCACAAAATACGTATTTGGTAGGGGAGTGGAAAATAAGGTTGCTGAGCAACTTAAAGCTTTCGGTATGAAGAAGCCTCTTATCGTGTATGGTAAAAGTTCAGTTATAAGGTCTGGTCTTCTCGACCGTGTGAAGAAAAGCCTTGAAGCTGCTGGCATTCCCTATGCTGAGTTGGGTGGAGTTCAGCCAAATCCTGTTGATTCAAAGGTCTATGAAGGAATAGAAATAGCAAAGAAAGAAGGTATTGACTCTGTCCTTGCTGTCGGAGGGGGGAGCTCGATCGATACAGCTAAAGCAATAGCGGCTGCAATCCCGTATGATGGTGATTTCTGGGATTTCTATTGTGGCAAGGCTAAGGTGACTAAGGCTCTCCCTGTAGGAGTTGTCCTTACCATTCCGGCTGCAGGCAGTGAGGGTTCTGGAAATACTGTCATAACAAAACTCGAAGGACTGCATAAACTTGGAATGGGCAGCGACGTTCTCCGTCCGAAATTCGCCCTCATGAATCCGGAGCTTACGTTTACGTTGCCTCCCTATCAGACGGCAGCCGGTATAACTGATATGATGGCGCACATAATGGAGCGTTACTTCTCAAATACTCCTAATGTGGAGATCACCGACAGGGTGGCAGAGGGAGTGCTTAAAGCTATCATTACCGAGGCCCCGAAGGTCATATCTAATCCTGAAGATTACGATGCGCGTGCCAATATAATGTGGAGCGGAACGCTCGCTCATAATGGAGTATGCAGTGGCGGACGAGAAGAAGACTGGGCCACTCATGGACTCGAGCATGAGCTGAGTGCTGTCTACGATGTCACACACGGAGCTGGTCTGGCTGTGATGTTCCCTGCATGGATGACTTATGCCATGGCTGAGAATCCCGGAAAACTCGCTCAGTTCGCGCGTCGGGTATTTGATATTGATGAGACTGATGACTATAAGGCAGCTACACGTGGAATTGAGGCCCTTAAGAAATTCCTTGCTTCAATAGGAATGCCTGTAAGCATGAAGGAGCTTGGTATAGAGAATCCTGACGTGAAACTGTTGGCTGAGAAAGTGACAGAGAACAAGGGTCAAGTTTTTGGAAATTATATTAAGATTGACAAAGATACAGCTGAGAAGATATATAGTATAGCTGCATTATAATAGCTATAAAAACACGGAGGGCGGTTAGATGCCGCCCTTCCATTATTTCTTCCAAAATGCTGGGGTAAAAAGCAATAGGATCGTATAAAGCTCAAGACGCCCAGTAAGCATTACAAAACTCAGTATCCACTTGGCGGCGTCAGGCATCATTGAGAAGCATGAAACTCCCTGTTGCACTTCTGTTCCGATTCCAGCGTTGGAGATAGCGGAAAGTGAATAAAAGAAGCTTTCGTTAAATGGCACTCCAAGCACCGTCAAAAGAAAACCTCCTATGAATATCACTAAGAAATATAATGCTATAAAGGCGAGTACTTTCATCACTATTACGTAGGATGTTCCTTTGCCATTTACCGTCACGGTGCGTATTGTAGACGGATACATTGTTCGGTACATCTCGTTGTTCAAGAATTTAAAGAATATGAGAAACCTATCTATCTTTGCACCGCCCGAGGTACTGCCTGCACAACCACCTATAGCCATAAATATCAGCATCACTATATAAGGCACAGCTCCCCAATGCTGAAAGTGAGGCACTACCAGCCCGGTCGATGTAAGGATGGAGACACTTTGAAAGAGTGGGATTATTGTCACTTCCTGCCAACTATGCACATGGCTTTTTCCGATTATGGATATAGTGAATACTACATAGCCAAAAAGCAATACATAGCAAAACCATCTGAAAGCATCATTCTTCAACAATTTTTTCCAATCGCCATGCACTGAAGTGAAAATGAGATTGAAGTTTACACCTCCGATAAACATAAAAACGGTAAGGATGATGATAATATAAGGGCTGTTCCAGTCGCGAACGCTCATATCGTTGGTGGAGAAGCCTCCGGTCGACATTGTCGAAAGTCCATGGCATATGGCTTCAAAGAGATTCATGCTTGAAAGCCAAAGCAACAGAATGCATGCAACGGTCAAGCTGATATAGATACCCCACAAGGTTTTTGCCGTGTTGCTGACACGAGGACGTATCTTGTCGTGAGTTATGCCTGTCACTTCCTCATTGAACATCAGCATCCCCCCCTTATTGTTGAGCATCGGTACTACAGCCAATGTAAACAGAATAATTCCCAATCCCCCTATCCACTGAAGCAGACACCGCCAAAGCAATAGGGAATGAGGCACATTTTTTAATGAGCCTAATACGGATGCTCCCGTAGTGGTGAATCCACTCATGGTTTCAAAAAAGGCATCGGTGATAGACTCATGCGTGCCACTCAGCAGAAATGGCAGCATGCCAAACATCGAGAGTATTATCCAGATGAGCGATGTAAGAAGAATAGCCTCTCTTTTACCCATCTCCTTGCTCTTGGGCTTAAGACTCATCAGGCCGACTGCGCATCCGAGGGTAATGGCCATCGACAAAAGCATCGGTCGGATAGCGGAATCGCCATAGAGGAAAGCCGTCAAAAGAGGAAAAAACATGAATCCTGTGAGGACCATGAGAAGCCAACCGATCGTACGCATAAGCATACGCAGGTTGATATAGGCGTTATGTCGGAATTTTAATTGAACCACTTTTCAATCTTTGAAATAGTACCTGTAAGACAGAAGACCACCACCTTATCCCCAACGTGGATATGTGTCATGCCGCTGATCAGTTCGGCTTTTCCGTCAAATCTGATTAAGGCTGCCAGAGTCATTCCCCAAGGGAGTTTAAGGTCTTTTACTGGAGCTTTTGTAATCTTGGCCTTTTCCTTGACCTCAAGTTCGCACACCTCGGCATCGGCAAGAGCAAGAAACTTGGAGTTAGATTCGTCTGAATCAAGAAGAATCTGGAAGATACTTGACGAGGCCATAAGTTTCTTATTGATTGTAGTGCCGATATTAAGGCTTTCAGCCACGCTGTAGAATTGAAGATTCTCCACATCGGCAATCGTCTTAGGTACTCCGAAATCCTTTGCTGTAAGGCATGAGAGGATATTTGTTTCAGACTTGGACGTCAGAGCCATAAAGGCATCATATTGATATATGTTGTTTTCTCTAAGCACTTCTACATCTCGGCCATCACCGTTGATGACTTCTATCTCCGGAATTTCCGTGGCAAGATACTCACATCGTTCGCGGTCGATATCGATAACCCGAATATGATACTTATCGTGAAACTCGTAGCAGAAGCGTAAGGCTATCTGGCTTCCTCCCATAATCATGACTTTCTTTATGATCCTGGTCTTTTTGCCACAAAGCTCACGTACCTCTTCTACATATTCTGGAGTGGTAATGAAGTAAACTATATCATCTTTCTCGATAGTATCGTTACCTCCAGGTATGACAGTCTCTGCATTTCTCTTTATCGCTGCCACGTGGAAATGATGAGCCGATACAGGAAGCTCTCTAAGTTTGAGGCCGCATAGCTTAGAATTGTCGCGTATCTTCACGCCGATCATTATTAGCTGCCCGTCGCCCATTTCACCCCAATATCTTGCCCAATTATGGTCGAGAGAGAGATCAATTGCCTGTGCAGCCAGATATTCCGGGTAAATAAGGGTATCAATCCCAAGTTCTTTAAGGATAAGACGGTTGTCTTTCTTCATAAACTCGTAGTTGTCAATTCTTGCTACGGTCTTTCTGACTCCGAGTTTCTTGGCAATCGAGCAAGATGTGATATTCCGTGTTTCGAAGGGGGTCACGGCTATATAGAGGTCGGCATTTTGTATGCCAGCCTGTCTCATTGTCGAGAATGAGGATGTCGACCCGCATAGAGTCATCAGATTGTAATGCGAGTCAAGTGAATCCAGTTTGACCTGGTCACTGTCGATCAGTATGATATCTTGATTCTCATTGCTGAGCATCTTGGCAAGGTGTGTTCCCACCTCTCCGGCTCCCGCTATGATTATTTTCATAGATTTCCGTCATTTAGGATTCTTTTAAGGCAGCGGAGGCTACGGCAGCCTCTATTCCTTCGCTGTCATATCCACAATCATGCCTCAGTTGAGCCACAGTGCCGTGGGCTACCCATGAGTCGGGAGCGCCAAGCGTGACGATTGAAACATCGAAATGGTTGTCTCTGCACCATTCAGTGACAGCGGATCCAAATCCACCGGTAGTCACACCATCCTCGACCGTGATAATTATCTTATGGGTTTCTGCAATGTGACGCAAGAGGTCGGTATCAAGAGGTTTTACCCATATCATATCATAGAGGTCTGTTGCTATTCCTCTTGATTCAAGAGCCTTTACAGCCTTTATTGCCTCCTGTAGTACGGGTCCGATGGTGAGTAAGGCAATCTGTGCAGTCTCGTGCTCGATAATGCTGCGCCCTTTGCCAAACTCTATTAACTTCATTTCTGTCTGCCAATCATTTGTTGTGGCCTTCCCTCGTGGGTAGCGTATGGCCAATGGTCCGGTTGAATGAAGGGAACTGAACATAAGATTGCGAAGAGTCTCTTCATCGGCAGGAGCGGCAACCTTCATATTGGGGATACATCTTAAAAAAGCGATGTCAAGAAGTCCGTGGTGGGTGACCCCATCTTCTCCGACGATACCGGCCCGGTCAATACAGAACGTCACCGGTAGGCCCTGAATGCAGACGTCATTCACTATATTATCATATGCTCTTTGGAGAAATGTAGAATAAATTGCTGTAAATGGTCTTTTTCCGCCAGTAGCGAGACCTGCTGAGAATGTCACTGCGTGTCCTTCAGAAATGCCGACATCAAAAGTCCTTTCAGGATATTTCGCAAGCATCTTGGAAATAGAGGTTCCACTGGGCATGGCCGCAGTCACTCCCATCACCCTTTCATCTTTTTCTGCAAGCTCTACGAGTGTACGACCGAACACTTCTTGCCATGCAAGCGGACTATCCTTAGAATCGTTGCATATCTTTTCTCCCGTTTCAGGATCGAAAACGCCGGGTGCATGCCATTTTGCAGGATTTTCCTCAGCAGGGCGATAGCCTTTTCCCTTCACTGTATGAAGATGCAGTAGCCGAGGGGTCTGCATATCCTTTATGTCATTAAGAATTTTGACGATCTTTATTACGTCGTGCCCGTCGAAAGGCCCGAAATATCTTATATTTAATCCCTCAAAAATGTTCTGTTTGCCGCTGACCAGACTTTTCACTGAGTTTGCAAATCGCTGAATGCGCCCTTTGCCTTCCTCAGTGACAACCCCCTTGCGCCGGAATGCATTATAAAGCTTTGAACGCCATTTGTTGTATCCGGCAGAAGTGGAAAGCTCAGAAAGATAGGTGTGAAGACCTCCAACATTAGCGTCGATACTCATCTCATTGTCGTTGAGGATGATGAGCAGATTGTTGGGGTTATTGGCTACATTATTGAGTCCTTCGAATGCGAGTCCCCCCGATATTGATGCATCTCCGATCACGGCTACTGTTTTGGAGTTTTCTTTTCCAGGGGTATTTCGGTCAGCTATCGCTCTGCCCAGAGCCGCGGATATTGAATTTGATGCGTGGCCGGTGATGAAGGTGTCAAATTCTGACTCAAGAGGGGAGGGGAAGCCGCTTATGCCACCTTTCTTGCGCTGATTGGCAAATGCCTCCCTTCTTCCGGTCAATATCTTGTGGGCATATGCCTGATGTCCTACATCCCAGAAAAGATGGTCGGAAGGCGTATCGTAGACATAATGTAGGGCTACAATGATGTCTACTGCGCCCATACTTGATGCAAAATGCCCCGGATTGACCGAAAGATGGTCGATGAGAAAACGCCGGATATCGGCGCACAACTCCGGCAACTGGTCGAGTCGCAACGCGCGAACGTCGGCCGGCGATGATATTGTATCCAGAAGACCGTAGCCGGATGTGCTGGATGTTATTTTAGGAGACGGTGCAGATTCCTGTTTCATGTCATGCTATTTCTTATCTCCCCTTACATATTTTTTGTAAAGGGGCACAAATATGATGATGCCGCTCATGGCCGCTATCAGGATGTTTTTCAACGTGAATCCATTTGCGGAAGAGAGCAGCCCCACACTGAGCCAGACCCATAAAAGAGCCAGCACTGCGAGTCCTGCGATTTTTGTAGGTTTCATTTCAAATGCGAAGTTAACATTTTTTTTTGATATAATACCGTTTTTTTTTACTAATTTTGCATTTCTATATCGTATAAAGTAGAAAAAACCGAAAACAACAGTTAGCAACCCCTTCTTTGAGACACACTGCATATGAAGCAATATCATAATTATTCACCTGAAATATCATCGACTGATGAGGCCACGGAACCTGTCGTAGAAGAACAGCCCATGCGTCCTGAACCCCAACCGGAAAACGGACGACGTCGAGGGAGCAGGAAGCGGCCTCGGCCGGATGCTCCTGCGGAAAAACCTTCGGCTGCTTCCTCGGCTGAGGACACGAAGCAATCCAAGAAGAAGGCAAGTTCGATTTCAAGTGCTTTTAAAGAGTGGCGTGATTCCATTGTCACTCGGCTTGTAGTCGGTATAATATTAGGTGGACTGGGATTCTGGTTTGCCGTGGCTTTCGTCTCCTATTTCAGTAATTGTATAGTAGATCAGAGCATGGTGGCTGATAGTGCCACTGGCGTTGATACTGCTGTGGCCAATGATGCAGGTGAAGGTGGAGCACGACTCACAGAACTTCTCATCAACCAAGGTTTTGGAGTGGGTGCGGTTGTGATTGTCGTTTGGCTGCTCGCCATGTCGTTGAAGCTTCTCGTAGGCTATCCCAAGTTCAGAACTCTGGATTTTTCCATAAAGTCGCTCATAGCATTTATTACTTTAAGTGTCGTGATTGGTATGGTCTCCATTGGTCTAGACACAGATGTAAATTGGGGAGGATTCCACGGAAGATATATTAATGAAATTATATATAGCTATATCGGTTGGAGTGGAGCAATAATAATATCGGTAGTGTTGATATCCATTTTTGTTGTCATATGTCTGCGCGATGCAATAAAATGGATGCTTAAGAAGAAGCATATCTACGATGAAAAGCGTCGTGAGCTTCGAGAAGCTGAAGAAGCCGAGATGCAGAAGCATGAGGAGGTTGAAGAGATGAAACGCAGGGAGATTCGCGAGCAAGCTCTTTCCGGCGAAGGGGAGGACACCTATACCGAACCGCAGGAACCCACTCCGGCTGAAAATGTGGAATTTGATCCTGATGCTGATACGCTCTTTGACTTCCCTGACCTTGAGGATGAAGATGAACCTGTGTCGCCTTTTGATTCTTTTGAAGATGATCCATATTCCCTTGCTGTCGCTGAAGAGCCAATGGAAGAGAATGCATTCGTATCCGTTGAGAATTCTTCAGAGGTTGAGAATATTACTGAAAATGTTGCTGCATCTTTGCCTGAGGAAGCAAATGCTGATATGCATTCAATTGGTGAGCCGGAACCTCATGCTACCTCTCAATTAAATCGAATAGTAAAATCAAATCCAACAGTAGAAGAGGAGCCAAAGCAGCTTGTTGAAGAATCTCAGCGCAAAGTTGTGGAGGAGTCTGAGCGTGTGATAACAGAGAAACCACAGAATGTTACAATAGTGGAGCCTCAGCGTATTGTGTCGGAGGAACCCCAGCATGAAGTAGGAGAAGAGCTTATGCATGAGGCGACAGAAGAAACTCAGCCTGCAGTAGTGGAGGAGCCCAAGCGGGTGAGAGTCGAGGAGCCAAGGCCACCAGTGGTGGAGACATCGGAGACATCCCCAAGAAATGAATCCATGGAAGAGAAGGCAGAAGACGTGATGACTGTCAACGTCAATCAGATTGAGAAGGGTAGCGCTAAAGAAAACTCCACTTTCGATAGCGATCTTTTTACGCATGAATACAAATTCCCTCCTACAGACTATTTGCGTCCTGGTACTGATAAGATTTCCGTCGACGCTGATGAACTCCTGGAGAATAAGCAAAAGATCAAGCAAACTCTTCTTGATTTTGGAATCCCAATCACGAGTATAGAGGCAACTGTAGGCCCAACTGTAACACTATATGAAATTCGTCCGGACACAGGCGTGAAAATAGCAAAGATACGTAATCTCGTCGATGACCTTGCTCTTTCACTTGCTGCCAATGGAGTCAGAATCATTGCTCCTATTCCTGGTAAGGGTACCGTCGGAATTGAGGTTGCTAATAAGGATGCCCAGACTGTGTCTATGCGTACTATCATAGAGTCAAAAGCTTATCAGAACACCAAGTTCAAGCTTCCTGTGGCTCTGGGATCTACAATTTCCAATGAGGTCTATATAGCTGATCTTGCCAAAATGCCTCATCTGCTGGTAGCTGGAGCTACAGGTCAAGGTAAATCAGTCGGCCTGAACGCTATCGTAACTTCACTTCTCTACTCCAAACGTCCGGAAGAACTGAAGTTTGTAATGGTCGATCCAAAGCGTGTTGAGTTTTCTCTGTATTCAAAGATAGAAAAGTATTATCTCGCTAAGATACCAGATAGTCCGCAGCCGATCATTACTAATATGGAGAATGTCGTGGCCACTCTAAGTTCACTCTGCGTTGAGATGGACGAGCGCTATATGCTCCTTGAGAAGGCGTTTGTCAGACAAGTGACAGAATACAACGAAAAGTTCAAGGCTAAAAAACTTGATCCGAGTGAAGGTCATAGATTTATGCCATATATCGTGGTAATAATCGACGAGTTTGCCGACCTTATCATGACAGCTGGCAAGGATGTTGAGCTTCCGATAGCCCGACTTGCTCAGCTTGCGCGTGCAGTGGGTATCCATGTCATTATAGCCACTCAACGTCCTTCTACAAATGTCATTACTGGTATGATAAAGGCTAATTTCCCGGTGCGCGTAGCATTCAAGGTAAGTTCAGGTGTAGATTCAAAGACTATCCTTGACTCTACTGGAGCTCAGCAACTTATTGGACGCGGCGACATGCTCATCAGCAACAATGGAGAAATGACTCGTGTACAGTGTGCTTTCGTTGATACGCCTGAAGTGGAAGAAATATGTGATTATATTGCTCGCCAGCCATATCCTCAGGGTGCATTCATGCTTCCTGAGCCCAAGATGGGTGCTGACAATGAAGCGCAGGAAGTCGATACCTCAAGTATGGGAAAGATAGATCCTTTGCTTAAAGATATAGCACGGCAGGTAGTTTCGAGTGGGGTGGCTTCAACTTCTGCCGTTCAGAGACGTTATGAAATTGGATACAATCGAGCAGGACGCATCATGGACCAGCTGGAGGCTCTTGGTGTAGTTGGTCCGGCCACAGGAGGCAAACCACGCAACGTTCTGATTGATCCCATGTCGCTGGAGGACCTTCTCGATACCCTTGGCTGAGCCCACATCTTCCTCCCCTCCCCCAACTGATTACTACCAACTAATAACAAGTAACTGACAAGTCTAATATGAATAAGTACATAAGATATATATTTTTAGCTTTGATGGCAGTCATATTTGGTATGACGAGCCAGGCTGCTGAGACGGCTGACGGCTTATTGAAGAAGGCTGCCGCGGCCATTAACGGTGCCGGAGGTCTGACAGCTTCATTTTCTCTTGACTATGGACAGCAGAAAATGACTGGAACGCTTAAGGCTTCCGGACGAAAGTTCGCTTTGCAGACCCAATCAACTTCTACATGGTATGACGGAAAAAATATGTGGACCTATAACGCAAAGACCAATGAGACAACTCTATTTTCTCCTACATCTCAGGAAGTAGCAGAAGCAAATCCTCTTTCCATAGTGAATTCATATTCGGGAACTTTTACGGCTGCTTTTGCAAAGACTCAAGCAAAGGGTATTTCTACCATTGTGCTTACTCCAAAATCAAAGCAGACTGGATATAAAAGTGTTCATGTATCGATACCTGCGGGCTCATCGTTTCCATCAAAAATCGTAGTTATTCCGAGCTCCGGCCAGAAGGTGACTGTCACGATTTCTCAGGTCAAAACCAATCAAAAACTGGCTGAAAGCACTTTTTTGTACCCTAAAGCTAAGTATCCGAAAGTTGAAATCGTAGATTTGAGATGAAAAAAGGGTCTGTGATTGAAATAAAATACCCTTCTGATTGTTATAACTTAAAACAAACCGATAAAGATAACTAAGCGGTGAATGTAAGTATAAAGTATACTTATGTCATCGGCATTTAAAAAAGAATAAATATTATGTCTACTGTAAAAGTTCTCGTCATAGGTTCCGGCCCTGCCGGATATACTGCCGGTATTTATGCCGGACGTGCAAATCTTACCCCGATCATTTATGAAGGCAACCAGCCCGGCGGCCAGCTGACACAAACCACAGAGATAGAAAATTTCCCTGGATATCCTGATGGAGTAGGGGGTATGGAGATGATGGATCAGCTGCGCAAGCAGGCTGAGAGGTTTGGCGCAGAGGTACGCCCCCGAAATATTGAAAGCATCGATCTTTCAAAACGTCCATTTGTGGCTGTTGACGATCATGGCGAAGAGATAATTGCAAATACTGTCATTATCAGTACTGGAGCCAGTGCAAAATATCTTGGCATACCGGATGAGATAAAATATCAGGGTATGGGAGTCAGTGCCTGTGCAGTGTGTGATGGTTTCTTCTATCGCAAGAAAGATGTTGCTGTTGTAGGTGGTGGGGACACTGCCTGTGAAGAGGCTCTTTATCTTTCATCACTTTGCAACAAAGTTTACCTCATAGTGCGCAAATCGTTCCTTCGTGCAAGCGATGTAATGCGAAAGAGAGTGGTTAACACTCCAAACATTGAGATCCTTTTTGATTGCAATGTTACCGGCCTTTTTGGCGAGGAGGTAGTGGAAGGTGCACATGTAGTGCGCTCTGTCGGTACTGAGCAAGAAGATCATTTCGACATCAAGATTGATGGTTTCTTCCTCGGCATTGGCCATAACCCAAACACAGCATTTCTTAAGGGTCAACTGGAACTTGATGGACAAGGATATATTAAGGTGAAAGGCGACACTACTGAGACGAGTGTAGAAGGTGTATTTGCCGCAGGTGATGTAGCGGATCCGCGTTATCGTCAGGCAATAGTAGCTGCCGGCAGCGGGGCAAAAGCTGCGCTGGATGCTGAGCATTTCCTTACTGATCACGACGAACTTTAAGCGGACTCTGATCAATGAAGCCTGAGAAAAACCTATATCCGGAAGAGAAGCAGCGTTTGCTCGACGAGCGCTATCTGCGGATGGCGCAGATATGGAGTGAGAATTCATATTGTGTGCGCCGTAAGGTCGGTGCCCTTATCGTAAGGGACAATATGATAATTTCTGATGGCTACAACGGAACTCCATCCGGATTTCCAAATGTATGCGAGGAAAATAATGTCACATTTCCCTACGTGCTTCATGCCGAAGCGAATGCTATTACGAAAGTTGCAAGGAGCAATAATTCCAGCGAAGGGGCTACCCTCTACGTTACGGCTTCTCCCTGCATGGAATGTAGTAAACTGATCATTCAGTCAGGAATTAGGAAAGTGGTGTTTTCCGACCTTTACCGTATTCAAGATGGTCTTGATTTGTTGAGAAAAGCCGGTATTGAAGTAGTGCATATGCCTCTGGAGTAGGATTGGGTATTTAAAGGTTTAAAATCAATGAATAAGAAAAGAAATATTGGATTCGTATTGATACCGCTTGTATTGGCTCTTGGCCTTGCAGGTGGTGTCTTTATTGGTAAATATTTGTCAGTAAGCAGAATGTCTCCGGCAGAGGCTAAGCTTCGCACTATTGTGGATCTCATTGAAAACGAGTATGTAGATCGTATTGATGTTGATTCGTTGCTTGCTTCAGTAGTCCCGGATCTTCTTGCTGGGCTTGATCCTCATTCTGTCTATTTCACTCCGGAAGAGCTGACTAGCACCAACGAAGATATGGACGGCCATTTTTCTGGAGTCGGAGTATCGTTCCAAATTGTCAATGATACTGTCGTAGTGGTAGATGTCATAGCCGGAGGTCCGGCTGAAAAAGTTGGTGTTCTTAACGGCGACAAGATTGTCGCCGCCAACGATTCGGTTCTCACAGGAAAGAATGCCACTCAGGATAAGGTTTTCAAATCTCTTCGCGGACCAAAAGGTACTGAAGTCAAATTAAAGGTGAAGCGTTCGAATTCTGATAAACTCCTTGACTTCGATGTGGTGCGCGATGATATTCCGGTCAATAGTGTAGATGCAGTCTATGTTGCCGATAAGGATAATGGAATAGGTTATCTAAAAGTTTCTAAGTTTGGCCGCAATACTTTTGAAGAGTTTTATATGGCTCTTCATCAGTTGGCAGCTCAAGGTGCTAAGAGTTTCGTAATTGACCTCAGAGGTAATTCCGGAGGTTTCCTGGATCAGGTGATTCTCATGGCTAATGAATTCTTGCCCGACGACCGAATTATCGTAAGTACGAATGGTAAGCTAAGTGAGAATCGGAGTGTAGCCGTCAGTGATGGAAACGGACATTTCCAGAATGTTCCTATAGCAGTTCTTATCGATGAGTATTCCGCATCTGCATCCGAAATCTTCGCCGGCGCTATTCAGGACAACGACAGAGGATTGGTGATTGGTCGAAGATCTTTTGGTAAAGGACTTGTACAGCATCAGATCGAACTTCCCGACAGCAGTGCAATTCGTCTTACTGTTGCAAGATATTATACTCCTTCCGGCCGTTGCATACAGAAGCCCTACGAGAGGGGAGCAGATGGTAAATATGTGATGGACATAATCGATAGATTTGAACACGGGGAGTTCTACAATGCTGACAGCATTAAGCTTGACAAGAGCAAACTTTTCCTGACAAATGGTGGAAGAAAGGTATATGGCGGCGGCGGCATCATGCCTGATGTATTTGTACCTGAAGACACCACCGGGTATTCCTCATATTATGTAAATGTAAGCAATAAGGGACTCATTACAAAGTATGCATTTCAGGTCGCTGAGAAATACCGGTCAATGACTAAAAATGTTAAGACTATTGAAGAACTCGAACGAGTGATTCCTCGCGATCAAACGCTTCTTGAAGGATTCGTGGACTTTGCTGCCCAAAACGGAGTACCGGCAAGATGGTACTACATAAACCGAAGCCGCAACATTATCCTGAATCTTCTGAAAGCACAGATTGCAAGAAACGTTCTTGGCTACAACGGACTCATCCAAATGTTAAATCAAGATGATGTCACTGTGCAAAAAGCCCTTGAGCTTATAAAGGAAGGTAAGGCAGAAGAGATGCTTGAATAAAAAACTATAAAACACACAAATAAAGAATGATATGGAAAAATCAGATATTCGCAGAAAGATAAAGAATCTCCGGATGATGTTGCTGGAAAGAGAGAAGGAAAGCGCGGCTGAAGAAGTCTTTTCTCAGCTTGAAAAGACTGCTGCTTTCATCATGGCAGAGAATATTCTTATGTATCATTCACTGCCCGATGAGCTCCAGACTATAAAATTCCTTAAGAAATGGAGCGACAGGAAACGTTTCTTCCTTCCTAGGGTCAACGGTGTAAACCTTGATATACTTCCTTATGAAGAGACTCGGCTTGAACTTGGGTCGTTCCATATTGAAGAGCCTACCGGAGAAGATATAGTGGATGTTGATGATATCGAACTCATGGTCATCCCTGCAGTTGCCTTCGATCGGAAAGGAAACAGACTTGGGAGAGGAAAGGGCTTCTATGACCGGCTATTATCTACATCCAGAGCTACTAAGATTGGAGTAGGATATGAGTTTCAACTTTTCGACTCAATTCCTTCAGAGCCCCATGATGTAGCCATGGATATGATAATTACGCAAAAAACTTTGATAAAATTGTAATTTTTCAGCGCTTCTTGCGTCTATATTATTGTAAGACTTATGGGATTTATTATCAGATAAATCTTATAAGTCTTATAAATCTTATAGTAAATTCTATAATCAACCAATAATAACTACATGAAAAGACTTTCTTTATTGGCGACACTGCTTGTATTGTTTGTGTGCGCCTTTGCCCAGCAACCTACACCGCTGGCATTGAAACCGGAGGTTAAGACTGGTGTCCTCCCGAATGGACTTACCTACTACATCCTCCACAACGAACAGCCTAAGGAACGAGCCAACTTTTACATCGCTCAGAAAGTAGGTAGTACTCTCGAGACTCAAGAGCAGCTCGGTCTTGCTCACTTCCTCGAGCATATGGCATTCAATGGTACTACCCACTATCCCGGTAAGAATATGCTCAATTATCTTCAGAGCAAGGGTATTCGTTTTGGCGCCGACATCAACGCCTATACTTCATTTGACGAAACAGTCTACAATATTGATAATGTAATTACAACAGACAAGCCACTCATGGATAGTGTTCTGCTCGTAATCCGCGATTGGTGTGACGGAATTCTTCTCGAAGAGTCTGAGATTGATGCTGAGAGGGGAGTCATCAATGAGGAATGGCGTGCACGCAGCGATGCAGGCAATCGTATGTATCAGGCCATCCTTCCTCAGATCTTTAAGGAATATCAGTATCAGCAGATGCCCATTGGCAAGATGGAGGTCGTCATGAACTTCAAGCCTGAGACACTGCGTGCTTATTATAAGAAATGGTATCGTCCCGATCAGCAGGGAATTGTCATTGTTGGTGATTTCGATGCAGACGAGATGGAGAAGAAAGTTAAGGAACTTTTCTCGACAGTCAAGATGCCTGAAAACGCTGCTCCACGTGAGTATGTCGCTGTAAGTGACAATGAGAAGCCAATTTATGTTCACTTTGAAGATCCCGAACTGAAAAGCACTACTGTGATGACTTTCTTCAAGCAGGATAAAATGCCTTGGGAGATGCGCAATACGGTAGAAGGTTATATGACGGACGCTCTTATCAAGACCGTCCTCGTCAGCATGATTCAGGAGCGACTTGATGAATACTCTACAAATCCTGAATGTCCATATGCTGGCGCGCAGATTATGGTCGACGATTTCCTTGTTGCAGCTACAAAAGATGCGTTCACTGTTTATGTAGTGCCTTCCGGTGACATATTGACTGCTTACAATGCTGCCATGAGTATTATTGCTCGCGCTTGTAAGACTGGTTTCACACAGTCTGAGCTTGAGCGTGCTAATTCTGTACTTCTAAACGGATATGAGAAGACCTTCAACGAAAAGGATAAGACTTATAACTCCACTTATGGTCGAGAACTCATTCGCCATTTCATCGAAAATGAGCCTACACCCGGCATTGAGACAGAGCTTCAGCTTGCACAGCAACTTCTTCCGATGATTCCTGTAGATGCCTACAATCAGATCGCTGCACAGATGCTTACTGCTGAAAATCAGATTATCGTAGTAAGCCAGCCTCTCAATGATAATACCAACGTCCTTAAGGAAGCTGAAGTAATAGCTGCTCTCGAAGCTACCCTTGGTGCTCAGTATGAAGCTTATGTCGACGAGGTAATTACCGAACCCTTGATCGAGAAACTTCCGGCTCCAGGCGCTATTAAATCTACCAAGGCTAACCCTGAGATGGGTACTACCGAATTTACACTTTCCAATGGAGTGAAAGTCATCCTTAAGTCTACAGATTTTAAAGCTGATGAGATTAGGGTTGAGGCATTCCGTAAAGGCGGAAAGCAGCAGTATTCTAAAGATCAGGCAGCTGATGTTTTGGTGATGGACATGGCTGTAGAACTTTCCAAGCTCGGCAATTTCGACATCAACATGATGAAGAAATACCTCGCTGGAAAAACTGTCTCTTTAGGATATTCCACAAATAATTATACCGATGTTCTTCAGGGCTTCTCAAGTGTGAAGGATTTTGAAAGCTTGATGGAAGTAATCTATGCTTATTTCACAGCTCTTAATCCTGACGAAAAAACATATCAGGCACAAGTAGAGCAGATTAAACCGATCCTCGCTAATCAGGATCAGCTCCCCGATATGATTTTCGCACGCCATAGAGCAAATACCGTGTATGGTGGCAACCCACTTATGGGTGTGGCTGATCTTGCAGTATTTGAAAAGGCTAATTACTCAAATATGCTCTCTATGGCTAAGAAGAATCTTGAAAATGCTGCTGATTATACATTTATATTTGTAGGCAACGTTGACGAGGCTACCCTTCGCCCCATGCTCGAAAAGTATATCGCTACTCTTCCTTCAAATGGAAAAGCTACTGCTACTGGCAAAGCTGTTACAAGTCTCGATCCAGTAAAGGGAAAAGTAGAGGATAAATTTGATGTTGCAATGCAGACTCCCTCTTCCACTGTCTACAATATGTATTCCGGCACCAATCTCAAATGGGACGTGAAGAACAATATCATGATCGATCTCATGGGTGATGTGCTTGATATGATCTATGTAGAGACTCTTCGTGAAGATGAAGGTGGCACATACGGCGCATCAGTTGGTGGTACGTTCAATTTCAACAACGACACATGGCAGCTTATGTATGCTTATAAGACTGCTGAAGACAAACTTGAACGTCTTGAAATTCGTGCTGATAAGGAACTTGAAGATCTTTTTAAGAATGGAGCAAAGGCTGATCACTTCAATAAAGTGAAAGAAGCTGCCATCAAGCAGTACGAAATCAATTCAAAGACCAATAGTTTCTGGGAAAGTGCTATCATGTCGGCTGAAAGAGGATATAATACTTATGTCGGATATATCGATGCTCTTCAGTCGCTGACTCTTGATGAATTCAATAAATTCCTTAAGAATGTCTACGATGGTAATAATCATATTGAGGTTATTATGGTAGGCAAGCAGGCTGCGGAATGATATGAATAAGAGTAAAGCAACTAAACACAAAACAATATAAAAGCCGGGAGCCCGGATCTATAAGTCCGGGTTCCCGCATCTGTATTTATGAAAAAAACAATTTTATCAATGTTAGCAGCAACAGCTATGGCTACATCACTTCATGCCCAGGCAGCAAATGACAGTACTAATCCTGTGCTCGCTCCTTCGGGACTGCCTCACAATGTACTTCCATTCAATAAGATTACGGCTTCCGACCTTGAGGCTGCCGTTAAGGAAGGTATAGAATTTCAGAATAAGGCTATCTCTGCAATTGTCAATCAGCGTTCTATTCCAACTTTCGAGAACACGATTGCAGCTCTCGACCGTAGCAGTTGGGAATTGAATAGGGCTGTGCTTGCATTGTCAAATCTTGAAGGTGCATGCGGCGATGAGGCCTATCAACAGGCTATGCAGAACATTACTCCTCTTCTTTCAGAGCACAGTGCAAACATCCTGCTTAATGAAAGACTATTCGAAAGGATTAAACAAGTCTACGACAACCGCGACCGTGAAGAGGGCTTGACACCTGAAGAGAAGAGACTTATCACTGAGACTTATGCTTCATTTGCCGACAATGGAGCAGCTCTTCAAGGTGCTGACCGTGAGAAATACCGTAAGCTGACAGCTGAGTTGAGCGACCTGAATCTTAAGTTCTCTCAGAATGTTACCAATGGCATGAAGGATCCAGCGCGTCGCATGTGGATCACTGAAGAGCAGACCGCAGGCCTGCCTGAATCTATCAAAAACGCAGCCAAAGCTGAGGCAGATGCAGTGCTTGCCTCTGAAGGAAAAACCAACGATCAAGGTCTTTACCTGATAACTGTATTTGCTCCATCCTACGGTCCTTTCATGAAGTATGCCGATAATCGTGAGCTTCGTGAAAAACTCTATCGTCTCTATGGTTCACGAAATATTGGTGGTGAATATTCCAATATTGAAATCCTTAAAGACATTGCTAATGTTCGCCTTGAGATAGCTCAGCTCCTCGGCCACAAAAATTTTGCTGAGTATAAGCTTGGGCATACCATGGCCGGAAATCCTGATACTGTAATGGAATTTCTTGGCAATCTTAAGGATTCCTATACAGAGCCAATGAAAAAGGAAATTGAAGAAGTACAGTCGTTTGCTCGCCAGACTGAAGGTCCTGACTTTGTGCTGATGCCTTGGGACTATTCTTACTGGTATGATAAGCTCAAAAATGCGAAGTATGCATTCAACGATGAGGATATGAAACCATACTTTGAGCTCAACAATACGATTGACGGAGTGTTCGGACTCGCCACAAAACTTTATGGCTATACTTTCAAGCGTAATAAATCTATACCCACGTATCATCCGGATGCCGAAGCGTTTGAAGTATATGACAAGAATGGAAATATTCTTGGTGTGCTTTACACAGATTTCTATTATCGTCCGGGAAAAGGATCAGGGGCTTGGATGACAGAGTTCAATACTGAGACGAAGGATGATGAAGGCAATCGTAACGTTCCGGTTATATCAATAGTAATGAATTTCTCAAAGCCTGTCGGAAATGACCCCGTGCTTCTCACTCCAAGTGAGGTTGAGACATTCCTTCATGAATTTGGACATGCTTTGCATGGACTTAGTTCACAGGCTACGTACTCAAGCCTTAGCGGTACGAACGTTTATCATGATTTTGTTGAGCTCTTCTCGCAATTTAATGAAAACTACCTGACGGAGCAGAAATTTCTTGACACCTTTGCTAAGCACTACAAGACCGGAAAGAAAATGCCAAAAGATCTGATCGATAAGTTTGTCACAGCTTCGCAGTTTGGCGCCGCCTACCGCTGTATGCGTCAACTTGGCTTTGGCTATACAGACATGGCTTACCATATGATAGAGCAACCGCTTCGCGCTTCGCAAGATATCGCTGTCTTTGAAAGTGAGGCATTGAAGCCTGTAAGAGTATTCGATATGGTGGATGGATGTCTTACATCACCACAGTTCGGACACATCTTTTCGGGTGGTTATGCTGCAGGCTACTATGGTTATAAATGGGCAGAATCTCTGGATGCGGATGCTTTTGCTGCTTTCCAGGAAAACGGTATCTTCGACAAGAAAACGGCTGATAAATTCCACAAGATGTTAGAGTCAGGCGGTACAGTCGACCCAATGGAACTTTATATCGAATTCCGTGGCAAAAAGCCTACTGTCGACGCCCTTCTGAAACGCGACGGCATAGTCAAATAAAAGGTAAGTAGCTCGCATTTATCATATCAAGACTCTTCTATTAGATATAGGAAAGCGGATGAGATTAATCTCACCCGCTTTTTTACTTAGCGTATCATTGATAGTGATAGCAATTATTTTTAAGAGTAGGTTATTCACCGAGATAGCTCTTAAGGAGCTTGCTCTTCTGACCTTTTAGGCGGCGAATAGCCTTTTCTTTGATCTGGCGTACTCGTTCACGTGTAAGATCGAACTTTGCGCCTATCTCTTCAAGAGTCATTTCTTGGCAACCAATTCCAAAAAACATCTTGATGATCTCACGTTCACGATCATAAAGCTGACGGAGCGCTCTATCCACTTCCTTGGAGAGAGACTCTTGTGTGAGGGAAGCGTCTGCGGATGGACTGTCATCGTTAGGAAGTACATCCAGAAGCGAATTGTCTTCTCCTTCTACAAATGGTGCGTCCACAGATATATGGCGCCCGCTTACTTTTAGTGTATCTGAAATCTTATCGACTGGAATGTCGAGGCGCTCAGCAAGTTCCTCGGGGGAGGGACGACGTTCATTTTCCTGTTCGAACTTTGATAACTCTTTGCTTATCTTATTTAATGACCCTACTTGGTTGAGTGGAAGGCGTACAATACGGCTCTGCTCTGCAAGAGCCTGAAGAATTGACTGGCGAATCCACCACACTGCGTACGAAATAAATTTAAAACCTCTTGTCTCGT
>CAYSMP010000008.1:0-54366 GCA_964432215.1 uncultured Sangeribacter sp. | reverse complement strand
ATCATCGGGGAGGATCTGAAATCGGCCATCGATGAGTTTGCGGCGCTCTATGCGGAGGCTTGGAACGACGGGACTGATGCAGCGCAGAAATCGATGGGGGCTGTCAGGAACATCATATCATCGGCATTGACTGAGTTGCTGAAGAGGGATATTCAGCCAGCGGCGACGAAATTCTACGATACGCTTGCAAAGGGGATGGAGGATGGAGTCTTGACTGAGGCGGAGCTTGAGAACCTTGACGCGCTGAAGCGGGAGATAGATGCTCTGGCATCGGCTTCGGAGGAGCAGTGGAAGATGATCGAGGAGCGCTACCGGGACCTTGACGAAATCAAAGAAGACCTTACCGACATAAGCTTCGATTCGGTCCGCGACAACTTCAAGAGCAAGCTCGCCGACATGAGCTCTTCTGCCAAGGATTTCAGCAACGACTTCTCGGATATGCTCCGGAATGCCCTCATTGACGGATTGATGGATGAGAAGTACGACCTTATGCTCCGCGAGTGGTATGATGAGTTTGCGGAGGCGATGAGCGACCGGACGCTGACGGACTCGGAGCGGGATGGGCTGCGGCAGAAGTATGACGACATAGTCAGACAAGGGCTTGCGGACCGGGATATGATCAACGAGATAGTCGGAGGGGGAGCCTACTCCCAGGAAACCTCCAAAGGATGGAGCACCACACTGACCCAGGACCAGGGGGATGAGCTTAACGGGCGCTTCACGGCTCTGACGGAGCTTGCGGCAATGGGGAACTCGCTGACGGCTGAGGGGAACGCTACTGCGACGCTGATACTGGAGACGCTCCGGCGGCTTTCGACAGGGAGCGCGGGGGCGGCCGGAGGAGAGGACGGGACAGTGAGGGAGATAAGGGACATGATGTTTCTGACGACGGGGCATCTGGAGGATATCTCGAAATATACGAAGCAGCTGATCACTATCAGGGAAGGGATAGAAAGACTGAACGACATGATAAACAAACGGCTATGACAGGAATCGACGACATAAAACAAACGGCTCTCGCGCTTGGGGCTTGCGGGAAGGTGGAATCCATCAATTCCACCGGCGATGCCATCTCACTGCTTATGACACCGCAAGGGAGGGAGTTCGCTCTTAAGACAGGATTTCCAACCTATAAGATGTGGAAAAAGTTTTGGGATAATCTTCCTGAGGATGCGCCCACCGAAATAAACGGAATCCATTTTCTTGTGGATAGTGTAAAAACAATATTTAGAAATGATAAAGATTGTATAGCTGTTGGAATCTCAAATATCATAGTACATGCACAAAATCCAAAAAGGCTAATACATGTAATAGCAATGCACGGAGCCACAGTCGAAATTCACGCTTCCAACTATGCAGTCGTCAACGTCACCTCCATCAATTCCACGGTGACAGTAAAGAATGATGGCACTGCCATAGTTACTGTTGAGCAATCCGAGAAAGGAGGTTTACAATGAGCAGTGTGTATCTCATCATCAACGGAAAGAGCGCCAAGGAAGAATGGGGAGTGCTGACAACCCAGAACACGCTGAATTCCCTTCTCGCGCCGGCACCGATGAAGGAGCGGCCATCTTTCAATTCCAGGCTTGAGGATGGGACGCGGATAGACAACTCAGAGCCGAAGGTGGCGCAACGGGATCTGAACCTTGAGATCCAGATGACGGCGCGGAGCCCGGAAGAGTTCTACTCCCGGCATGCCGCCTTCTGTGAGGAGCTTGAAAAAGGAGACATCGAGCTTTACACCACTGACCGCCCAAATGTGGTTTATCGACTTCAATACAATTCTTGCAACCAATACACGCAGTTCTGCCGGGGGATAGCGACGCTATCGCTGAAAGTGACAGAACCGAACCCAAAAGAGAGAGAACCGAATGAACCGGAAGATTGACATACTGAGCCCACGGGGGGAGCTGATCAGAGAGCATATCGTGTCGGCTTCGTGCACGCGGAAGTTCTCGCTGATGAGCGAGGACAGCATCACGCTGCGCTTCTGGACTCGGGAGGCAATGAAATTCCCGGTGGGAACGTCGGCCGGAGATTTCTATATCACCCAAGAGCAAGTGGGAAAATGGAATGCCTCGACGGGGGTATGGGAGTATGAGCTGAAATTCGATGCCTACTACTGGCTATGGGGAAACAAGATTCTCCGCTACATCATCCCTGATGCAGACTCGGCAAGGGAGACCTCTTTCACTCTGACCGCTACGATCGACCTTCACGCGCAGGTGATCCTGAACTGCCTTGATGCTCTCGGCATCACTTACGGGGGGTCGCCTTTCAGGGCGGACACCACTGACGAAAGCCTTTCGGCGGAGGCGAAGCTGGTGAGATATGAGAACCTGTCGATACTGGGAGGGATAGAGGCTATCGCGGAGGCTTTCGGATGCGAGTGGTGGGTCAGCGGGAACGGGATCTACTTCGGGAGATGCGAGAATGAGGGATGCCAACACGTTTTTGAGGCGGGGATAAACACTTCAACAATCACCTTCCAGCAGGGGAAATCGGAGGCACCGAACCGCCTCTACGTGTATGGCTCGGAGCGGAACCTGCCTTCCAATTACCGGAAGACAGACGGGAGGGACACGATCGGGGGCGTAGTGGCCCGACGGCTGATGCTTCCGGAGGGGACACCCTACCTGCAGACGAGGGAGGATATCCCGGAGGGGGAGATAGTGGAGAGCGTGGCAGTGATCGACAGCGTGTATCCACGGACGGACCTGACAGTGACGGAGGAGCCGGAGACGTACACCTGCAAGGGAGAGGACGATGAGGGGAAGGAGACGACGGAGACCTACTACAGGCTGAAATATGACGAGACGTTCTGCTTTTCGGAGGGGTTCGTATTGCCTTCGGAGGAGCTTCATATCATCTTCCAGTCGGGGCTTCTGAACGGGATGGAGTTCGGGGCGAAGTTCAACCCGAAGGGACTGAACGAGAAGAACAGCGACGGGACATGGAACCGGGATGCGCAGATGATCGAGGTGGTGGCGAACGAGGACTACGGGCGCAGGCTGCCGGATGAGATACTGAAGCCGCAGGAGGGGGACAAGTTTATCCTCGCCGGGTGGGACGCCACGAAGATGGAAGAGCTCGGACTGATAGCGGACGCAGAGCAGGAGCTGCTTGAGGAGGGACGGAAGGCGCTGGAGGAATACAGCAAGGACCTCTCGACCTGCACCTGCCCTATGGCCTGGGACTACATGAAGCCTCTCTTCGAGAGGGGGACGCAACCGAAGGCGGGGGACGCGGTGACGATCATCGACACGGCACACTTCGGGGCCGGGGGGAGGAAGAGCAGGATCATCGGATTTGAATACAAGCTTGACAAGCCTTATGCCGAGTGCACCTACACGTGCGGGGAGAACGTATCGATGAAGCGGCTTGACTCGATAGAGAAGAGGATCGAGGGGCTTGCGAAGACGGGGACAAAGGTGCAGATGCAGAACTCGCTGGACTTCCTGAGCAAGAGATATTCGGACCGGACCCCCTACAAGCTGAGCGCGGACCAGGGATTTGAGGCGGGGCAATATATAGAGGGGATAAGCGGGGCGCGGATCGACGGGCGTGGGAACTCGGAGGTGGAGAGCATCAAGGTGAGGAGCTTCGCGGAGTTTGCGGAGCTGGTTGTGAACCGGCAGACCACCATCGAGGGGGACCAGATACATTCGGAGGGTGACACTATCGAGGAGGTGATCGACCACGGAGACAACACCTACACGCTGAAACTGCATCCGGAATGGGATGGGTACACGACGGCGCAGATAGAGCACAACGTCTGCCGGGGAATCTACAACGACATCACCTCGCGGCTTCCGGCGGGGCCGGGACAGACCACGCTTCATAATGCCACCTACTATACTTCATGGTTCCGCATACTGACAGTGAACCCTGCGGCGAACACTGTGGACGTGGTGATGTATCCGGATGATGAAGTGCCGGCGGGGAAGAATTTCCCGCCTGTGGCGATGATGAAGTTCGCAAGGTGGGGGAATTCGGGATCGCCGGATGATGAGCGGTATGCGATGAGGCAGAGCGTGATAATCATCTCCTCTACGGAGGGACGAATCATGAAGCTGATGGGAGTGACGAAGCCGATTATCGACAAGGGGAACATCGCGGCAGTCTTCGGGAACCTTCCTGAGTGGCTTGGCGGGTATAACCCGGACATCAAGCCGGGGACGCAGGGGGTGTATGTGCATACGCTTGTGGCGCAGAATTTCCGGGAGCTGGACTACAAGGGGCGTCCGAAGCCGACACTGCGGTTCAGGGGGGCATTCAACGAGCTTGATGATTACTATTCCGGGGACACGAGACGGGCGGAGACGGGGGATTTCGAGGAGAGCATCGTAGAGAGATGCGGCTGCCAGTGGCTATGCTCCAAGACGGGGACGCATGAGGCACCTTCATGGCGGGGAACGGACTGGACTTTCTATCTTGGGGACGCGAGCTTCAAGGTATTCTTCACCGGTGGCCCAGCGGCGGTGAAGCCCCGGAAGTTCAAGTTCACCCTCGTGCTCCATGCAGAGAAGTACGGCCAGGACGTGACGGCCGACATCTTGCCGCAGGACGTGGTCTGGACCCGCTACTCTGAGGACAAGGACGGAAACGAGCGGGTGGCGAGCGACACGATCTGGGCAACGAAGAGAGGGGGAAGCGGGATGGAGATAACGCTGACGGAGGCGGATATAGACTCTGACATAAACGGGGTGCCTCCAGTGTGCATCTTCCGGGTTACGGTGACGATACGTGACGGGGCGGAGCCGACGACGAGGACATTGGGGTATGGATACAAATGATCCATGATGAATGATTAATGATAAATGATAAATGATTGACTATTAGATATGACGCAGGAAATATTCATAGACACGCACCTTGATTTCGTCTATTCGCCACTGAACGTGAGCTACGGCATAGTGACGGACGGCAACGTGACATCTGAGCAGACGCTTGACCAGTCTGATAATTCGTATTTTCCGGACTATACCAAGACTTTCCTTGTCTTGAAGCCATGGATGCGGATTGTGGATCCCGACGAGATACTTGCGTCCGGGGAGGTGCATATGGCCAACATGCACTGGTATGTCTTCGACGGCACTGCGGAGACGGAGATCATCAACAATACGGAATATCAGATTGCGGCAGACGGCAGGATTTCGATCAGGCGCAATATACCGGCAGGCAAGACGTACATCTTCCGCTTCAAGGGAGAGTATCAGGATCCGCGCACAGGCGATGTGTGGAAGATGGAGGACACTTACCCGGTGTCGTGCGAGCTGGAGTCGGCACCGGCAAGGCTTATGCTTAACCAGCCGGAGCTTGTGGAATGGGACCCGACATCTGACGATCCGCAGAAGATAGTGCTCGGGGCGGCCCTGATTGTGGGCAACGATGAAGTGGCAGCTGCCAAGCGGGAGTTCGTATGGGAGAAGAAGGACAGTGGAGACACAGGCTTCAACCGGATCTACCGCGATTCCGACCCCAACCATGACATCCTCGACTATGACGTTGAGCTGAGCGCAGACGGGACGGAACTGGTGCTGAAACGCGAGCTGATGGGGCGCAGGGTGGATATCCGCGTGAGGGCGAAGTATGATCCCTACGGGAGTCCATCGTCGGTGACGCTCAACGAGCAGAGTCCGTCGGCCACAGCCGCGTTCACGCGCAATGTGCCCAAACCGGATGTGACCGTCCTGACACCGAAGCTTTTCAAGGCATCGGTGAAGTCGTGGAAGCCGACGGTGCATGTGTATGTCGGCGACAGGCTCATAGCGAATCCGGAGAAGTTCTGGAACTTCAGGTGGTATCTGAGCAAGGGAGAGGCGGGAGGCACTGTGTCGCGGACGCTCGTCGGCGAGGGACTGAACCCGACGTTGCCGACATCATATCTGGCGAAGGGCTACGGCGCGACGCTGGTGGTGGGAGTGACGGAGAAGGACCCGCTATCGGCGATATTGTCTGACGGGAAGGTGCTGGTGGATGGCACCGGGGCAATACTCCTTGTTTAGCTGGGAATGGAGAGTGAATAGTGAATAATTAAAAAAAATAAATATTATGCCAATCAAGTATCTTTACAAGTGCAACCCGAAGGTAGCTGAGGCTGTCGGGTTGACAACATTCGACCGCTATCATTGGCCTGACGGGACAATGCTTCTTTGGACCAATGACCTCATAGCGATAGACCGGGTGCGGTTTTATAAGGACAACGAGAACTTCCTTGCCGACCTCGGGGCGGTGCGCATGACCGACCCGGAGGCTTTTGCGGAACAACAGAACCCGACAATCAGACTGCCGGAGGCGCGCCTGCCTGAGTACAGATGGGAACAGCCTGACTATAGCGGAGTGAATTTGGCGGAGAGTGGAGAGACGGAAGATGCCGATGTTTCCGGCGGCGGTAAGGAAACCGCCGTTCCATCTGACGCGGGAACCGAGGTTTGTGAGGATGAGGAAGGAGGCGGGGAAGGATGAGCGTAGCAACGTATGACTATCAATGCACATGGATCTCGGACAACGAGCAGTATGGCTCCGACTTGATGTGCGGGACCTCCGACCTTATCCAGCGCTATTCGGGGACTCCTTCAAGCCCCACATATTTTGACGGCAATGACTATACGGTGCTGAAACCGGTGCTCCAGGTGCTCCTGTCGAGTGCGGACCCCTTGATGACGGAAGCGGCATTGAAGGGGAAGATGCTTACGACTGACTGGTATATCAACGGGACGAAGATAACCTTCCCGCAGAATGCAGACGCGGGTGGGAAGAGGCTGTCGGCTGCCGTCGGCAATTTCCCTGCCGGGGCTTTCAATCAGATAGTGGCCGGAGGCAACGAATATCCTTTCGGCGGATTGCAGTTTCTCGGCAATATCGTGGGACCGCTCAACGGCGGAAGTGCGGTGGTCAAGTGCGTGTTCTCTTTCACCGACAGCGACGGCAACATGATAACGAAGCAGCACACCGCCAACATCGGATGCCTCCTCGTGTCGTCGGACAAGTATGAGCTGGAGGTGTATGCCGATGCGAGCAATCCGGCGATACTCACCTACGACAACCAGAGTGTGCTCCTGCACGCGAGGATGTGGAAGGGAGCGGCAAAGGAATTCGATTCCAAGACGATGACCTCAAAGGTGCTCCGGTGGTATATCTACGACTATACGACTGCCAACGACTGGGTGCAGGTCGTGGCAAAAGCCGATAAGTTTGCCTATGCCGGGTTCAGCTCCAAGGAACTGAAAGTCTTCCGCGACGGCGTGCCGACGTACCTGGTGGTGATGGCGGCTGTGTTCCCTGCTGGCTCGACCGAGACCGACCCGAAGAAGGCGGAGATGCTGGGCTATATCCGCGTCAACGACCAGACGGACTCTCTCTTCATCAAGCCTAACCCGACTCCTGCCGACGGGACACTGAGGGCTGCCGACCCCTCTGTGACGGGGCTGACGCTTGTGCCGGAGCTTTACGACAAGGATTCCGGCAGCAAGGTGAACGGGGCGAAGTTCAAGTTTGTGTGCTATTCGGCGGCAGGAACCATCCTCAACGGTTCCCCATCGGGAACGCCGGGAGCGGCCGGAGGTTTCGACACGAACGCCAACGGAGTGGCCGATAATACGGAACTGCTGACGAGCTACACCATCCCGCGTGCGATGTTCGAGGCTCTGAACGAGGGGCCGAGAGTGATGATAACAGCCTTTAAACTGACATAGCCCTATGGAGCGCGAAGTAGCAAGCCTTATGTTCCATTGCGGATGGGAGCCGGAGCATGGCGAGTACAAGATCGTCCTGCTGCCGAATGCCGTGCGCTTCGACGTGGACGGACAGCCGACGGTACAGACCGTCACGGCACACGTCTACCGCGAGGCCGACGGGGAGAGGACGGCGTTGCCTGTCAACAGTGCGCCGGGTGCCAAGCATTATCTCGTGATGCAGAAGGTCAGCCAGATCGATACGGTCTACAAGTCGGCCGTATCGTCGGTGGCCGCATCCACGCTTGCGACGGCCAAGTCTGTGAGGTTCGACCTTGTGGACAAGAGCGATGTGGGCCCGCAGTATTCCTACAGCGACTCGAAGATCATCGTGAGCGAGGCAGTGGCGATAACGCACGACGGCACGCAGGGTTCTTTCCCTTCCATCGCCTTCACGCGCAGCAAGACCAAGCCGGATGCTCCGGAGGGGGGGACGTATCTCGAGCCGGTGCCCACCACTCCGGGCTGGAGCGACGCGCCGCCACAGCCCGCCATTGTACCCAATGGCGGGGACCCGGCAATCAACAATCTTTGGATGAGCCGGGCGACCTTCAAGGTGGATGCCACTGAGCCCCCGGCATGGTCAGACCCGTCTCCGGTGGCCGACGATGTGGACATCGAGTTTGTGTTCACGCCTATTCCTGAGGAGCCGGGAATCCCCGCTGATGTCCATCCTCACCCCAATTACAACCGGAACCAAGGGGACGGCTGGGGGAAGACCGCGACGGATGCCGTATGGATGGCGGTGGCCAAGAAGAGCGGCGGGGCATGGGGCGAATGGAACGTCGTGCGAGTCAAGGGGGAGACGGGCAAGAATGTGGTGTTCGCCCGCGTGTCGCCGGAGGTGGTCGAGATGAAAAAGGGGGTGCTCAACTATAAGGCTTATGTCGATGTCTATGACGGCGGCGTGCGTGTACCGCAAAGTGATGTGTCGTATCCGTTGTTGACTGCTGGAGGAAGTGGAAGCTGGTTGATCACGAATGTCGTGAAATGGAATTTCGGGGGCGACAATGATCGCTTCTATTACTTGTTCCAGTACATCGGCACTAACACAGACGTCAATACCGACATCAGTATCAATGTGACTTACAAGGGCAAGCAGTACCCCGTCGAAATCCCGCTTCGGAGCAAAATGGACGGTGACAAAGGCGACAAAGGCGATGATGCAGTTGTCTACAGTCTTGTTGTCAATCCGACGCAGGTGCATTACGATCTGAATACCGGGAAATACGACACATCTGCCATTACTTGCTCTGTGATAAAGGTCAAGGGTGACAGCATGACTCCGTTAACCAACCTTGCATCTGAGGGATTGACCCTCAATCATGCCAACTATCTTGACGGCGTATTGGTTGCCGAGAAGGCATACAACGGCAGTGTTGTCCTGTCCAGTGTACTCTACTCCAGGATTGACTTTATCCTCAAGAAGGGTGGTATGGAGATTGCCCGTCAGAGTACATCTATTGCACGCCATGGCGAAAACGGGACAACCGGCAAGAACGGCGTGTGGGTGCCTCCGCCGATGCTCTGGGATGATTACCCGGACGGCTATGAGTTCAAATGCGGCGATGTGGCCAATGGCGAGACGCATATGGATATGGCGCTTGTGCGTTATGCGAATGGTGATGGTGAGCTGGGTTACAAGATCCGCAGATGCCGTGTGTCGCACACCAAAAGCGTCGACCACAATCCTCTGATAGATGTCTACGACAAGAATGATCACCCTGACGGCTATTGGGAGCAGACCACAGGTGCCTACAAATTCCTCGCCACCGACCTTCTCTGGGCTAATGTAGGACAGATCAACTTCCTAAACGGGCAGGCAATCCGCGTGGGAGATGCGGGCGGAATGTGCGGTTACTTCGGTGTGCCGGTCGGTGGTGCGGTCTTCTTCTCCGGTGGCAGCGAAGTCACCACCGCCACCTACGTGGTCTATTCCGACGGCAGGGCACGCTGGGGCAACGCCAACGGACGGCGCATCGAGATGGACCCGATGAGCGGCAGGATGCTCGTCTACGGTTCGGATGGTAAGCTTTGCGCAATACACTCGGGTGAGATGATAGATTACGCCAAGGTTGGTCAAGAAACAGGGAGCGGGGCTTCGGTGACTGTCGCAGTCAGTGCGATGTCTAACACTGTCAACGGTTCAAAGTCGGAGGTCAAGGTGTTGGCTTCGGGCACGGCCACAAAGGAGGGTGTGCTTAAGGTGACACTGCCGAACATCTCGATTGATTGTTTCGGCAATGTCGCTACTGGAAGCACTGAAATGATACATAACGTCAAGGCTGTTGTATACCTCCAGATATTGGTAGATGGCACATTCAATACATCGCAACCTTTGGTCTATGTTCCGTCGGGCGAATCAATGGCTACAGTCGCAAATATTCAGCCGATCACTGTCAATATCCCCGCTGGAAAGACATATACAGTGCAGATGATGTATACGACTTACCTCGCTTCTGGAGGGGTGTCGCAGTTCATTCCTTTAGGAACGGCTGACGTGTCGTTGGAAGTGGCAAACAAAGTGTGCCATTACGGAGCTAACGGATGGTACATCTCTTCCTCGAATCAGAATTACGCCTACTTTCTAATGGATGCAGCCGGCAGGATGCACGCAAAAGTTATGTGCGGCGGTGCCGTGATGTTCGACACAGACACTAATGGAAAACATTTTTAATCATTTAATACACTTTTTTCTTATGAAACAATCTAAAAATATGCTCATGATAGCTGCCAGAAAGGAGGTACGCCATGGCTGATGTAACAAAGGCTAATGAAGGCATGGTCTCCTCCATCGGCGACAACGACCTCGTGATGTGTGTCGCATCCAACGGTGGATACCATCCTGTCAGCTTCGCAAACCTCGCAAAATTAGTGCGCGGATCTCTCCATATTGGAGGCCGCAATCTATTGAGTATACCTACAAACAGCAATGCTACTGTTTCTGTGGCCAACGGTGTAGTTACTTTCCTTGGTAACAGAGATACGTATTTCAACATCAATTATGCGAATCCATCTCTCATGGTTGTAGGTGAGACATACACTCTCAGCTTCGATTGCGAGGGTGTGATTGATGGCAATGCATGGTATTTGAGTGGTGTTGCGAATGCCAACATATTCTCAATCCTTCTCAAAAATGGACGTTGCTCTGCAACATTCGTCCTTAATAACACGCAATTCTCTGCTGGGTCTACTGCATTCGGTTTTGATGATACGGTCCGAAATCTTCCAAACGGTTTCTCTCCGGTACGTCTCTCAAACTTCAAGCTTGAGAGAGGAAATGTAGCCACCGACTGGACTCCTGCACCTGAAGATATTGCTTCCGGTTTATGGGGAGGGGTAATTGGTTATTTACCAATTACTTACGATATAGACTCACAAGCGAGTCAGGAAGGAGGGCTGCATGAGCTCGACAACAACGCCAAGTCAGTTCCAATTTGTTTCGACTCCTGCTCCAGAATTTCAATGCCTTGCGAGGGATGGGAATTCCTTTACTACGATAAGGCCATATCATCTCATAGCCATGTTGCTGACGCCTTATGCGAGGATTTATACGAGGACTGGGTACAATACCTTGACAAGGGAACAAGTGCTGAAAATAACAAATCAAGATTCGGATTACTGGGGAGGCTTTGTGGATGCGAAAGAGGGAGATGTGATGATCATCCAGGGACTGACGAAGGACACGAATCAAAGGTTCGTTTGGTACTTTTGTGCAACTTCCCAAAGAGAAGTCGGATCCATGAACGGCAGATATTTCCTGTTGCTCATGGAAGGAGAGCCACCGATCTGGCCAAATATCGCGTCGTAGTCAATAAAAGAAAGGAGGTGGCGGTATGAGTCTGACTGTCAATCTTGGAAGCCTGGCCGTCGCCTCCTACGTAACGCCGACCGAACAGCTTCTTGTCTATTCTTCCGGAATCCTGAAGCGTCTACACAAAAATGCGGTGTTTGTCAAGCGTCCGCCAGTCGATGACCTTAACCTTGCCGTCTCTACCGGGTATTATCCTCTCAATACAGTAGAGCCTAAATTAAATGCTCCTGATGGAGTTTGTTATGGAGTATTGCTGGTGTTTGATGACAATACTATGGAGGATATGGAATTTGTCCAAGTCATATTAGGCTTGAGTCCAATATGCGGTATCTATATTCGCAAGAAAGGCTCCAGTTCTGGCTGGGGTCCTTGGAATAAAATGTCATATACAATACTCGGGGGGGGGGGTAAATTACTATTCATCAACCAATTACGCAATTTTGCAGAAAGGAGGGTTGCGTGATGAGTGGGACAACGACTCTTTCCAACGATTTGCTGAAGAGCAAGATGGTGGATGCGATGGTGGACAGAGGCCTATGCGCAGACTTGGATACTTGCTTAACTCCAGGAATCTATACCACAAATTCGTCCACAAAATGTGCGAATCCTCCAAGCGATGTACTTGGAATGCATTGGCAATATGGAATTGTGGAAGTGATGGAAAGATACGGCACTATATTCCAAAGATTGACTGGGCAAACTGGTTGTGTAATGCGATACATAAATATGGAAGGAGAGCCCAGAGCCTGGATGACCATTTGTTCCGCTTAGCATCAGAAAGGAGGGCAGCGGCATGAGTAACACGACTCTTCTGACTGACATACTCAAGTCGCTGCCTACCGCCTCCGATACAAGCGGCAAGAGCGTGATGCTGGTGGAAGGCAACGGGAATCCGAGTAAGGTTGCTGAAGGTATGCTTACCTCCCGGTTTTTCGGCTGCAACGGTCTCACCGACAAAGATGACCTTAATAAGGTACGCCCGGGAGTATATGGTTGGCTGAACGGATATATGCCGGAAAATGGATATGGAGCCAATGGGCTTTGTATTTCTTTAGCAAACGGTAGAGGCGATACCTTGCAAATTGGGATTGATGCAAATACTCGTAAGCTTGCATATCGGATTGGCGTTCTTGTCGGGAATAGTGCATACGAATCGTGGACTGGGTGGCGAGAGCTTCAATCTAATTAATTCAAAAACCAAGCCGCAAGAACCATCACGTTCTTGCGGCTACCAAATAATAATGATCTTTGAATGATTTTCAAAGGTTATTATATTAGAAAAAAATGAATACAGAATTACATTTCGTTTTTTAGAAAATTACGATTCGTTATTTTTGGGAATAACATTTCGTTTTGGGGATTATATTTATTTACTCAACTTTCGTATTCAATAAAATCTCATGCAAATCCTCAAAGAAGCAGAGCATCAATTGTCTACTCGCAAAAGTTCTTTACCATTTAGGATTCTGAATCACTGAGTTACCTGACTGCGCTATTTCATAGAGAGGCACTGGATACAGATAATCTTTTGCAGGATCAAATCTGCGGTCTTCTGAAAACTCGATTACGTACATATCATCTTCCTCCCCATACCTGACTGCACCATTTGCAACTCCGGCTGAAGTAAGATGAGATTCATACTCTTCCCGTTGCTTTCCAGATTCATCTGTAAACTTAGCACCTATAATATCATAATATCAGTCGGAAGCACTTTCTCAGCAATCTTCCAGCGGATAATATCGTCATATCGCTTATTCTCATCTATAAACTCCACCGTGCGCTCCCGACGTATTTCCTCACGCATGTCAAGGCCGTTCTGAGCCACGAATGCATTTGTGAGCATCGTCGGCATGCCAGCACGACGGCGGACAGCATTTATAGTGATATCGAGCTGAGAGTCGGATATCTCACCATTATACTCATATAAAGCCTCTGCATAAGTAAGAAGCACCTCTGCATAGCGGATAATCATCTTGTCGACATACTCCTTATTGCTGGTATTCCATTGCTCAATACTGAAACCTTTCTTAAGGCTATAGCCTGTAGAGAAGCCAAACGGTTTGAAAGGTCCCTTATATGCGTCCTCCTCGATTCGATAGATAGTCATGCCCAGACGCGGGTCGCGATCGACGAATACATCGTCATAGCTCGTTTCAGGGGTCACCCTTAGCGGAGACTTCTCACGGGGAAGGCCATCTGAATAAAGAAAGAGATCGACCATATTCCTTGTGAGACATGCAGCATTCTCCATCTGGCGGCTGTTGGAATGAGTAGTGGTAGCCGCTCCATTGGGGCCATATTCCTTAACGAAAATATTCTCCTTGTTGCCTCTGCCTTCTGCTTCAAGCAGGAAAAGACCTTCAAAATCAGGATAAAGTTCAAAACGATTGGTGGCAATGAGTCTCTCAGCGGCATCAATACACTTCTTGAGATTAGACTTTGAGTCGATTCCAGAGTTATGGAACTTTGCATGTGTGCCTTCGTAGAGACCAACCCTTGCGATCATAGCGACAGCCGCATCTGAAGATGCCCTCCCCCACTTATCCGTATGGTCAATATCCGGAAGCCATTTGGCAGCAAACTCAAGATCTTCATATATCTGGGCGATAACTTCAGCACGAGGGGTAAGCGGCATCTTGATAGCCGGATCCTGAGTGTCGCTGATAGCCTTCAACAGCAATGGCACATCACCATATTTCTTTACCAATTCAAAGTAGAAGAAAGCCCGGAAGAAACGTGCTTCGGCCATATATTTATTAAGCACTTCTTCAGTGACATCCGCCCTCGGAGCTTTCTCAAGGATATTGTTGGCTATAAAGATTCGCCAATAGGCATCTGTCCAGGCACCATTCGTAGAAGGCACTTGCCAACTTCCAGCACTGACAGAATTTGCTCGCCCGTTGTTGCTGAGTTCATCCGAGCGGTAGTCGTGCGAAAAGCCTGTGCCAAGATCATTATTGCCGTTCATCTGCTCATAAAAACGGTTGCAGGCACCGCGTAGATCGCCTTCAGTCTTCCAATAGGCAGCATCCGTCATGGTCGATTCCGGCTCCATATTCAGGCTGCATGACGCCATAGCGATGAGTACCGCAGCCAATAGTGAAAATCCAAATATTCTGTTCATTTCGATTATCTAATTAAAATGTTAGGTTCACTCCAAGAGTCCATGTGCGGAAGAATGGGTAATAGTTAGCCGTTGGTTTATTGCCAACCTCCGGGTCAAACACCTTCAGCATTCCTGTATGCTCCCACACATCATCACCCGAGATATATACACGAAGACGGTCAAACACTTTCTTGCTTACAGGAATCGTATAGCCAAAACTTATATTCTTGAGTCTGAGGTAGGCACCATTCTGAACCCACCGGTCGGCCGATTGATAATTGAAGTCATTGCCGCTGTAAAGACGAGGAAGCGAAGCGTTGGGATTTTCTTCAGTCCAGTAGTCTGTACTGATAGTCCATGGCATCTCATAAGTTCGGCATAAGGGTGCTATCTGTGAGGGTTCGACATAGACCTTACGCTTGCCCACACCTTGCAGCATTATTGAGAAGTCGAAGCCCTTCCACTGAGCACCCAGATTGACCGTATAGAAGAGGCGGGAGTTGGAAGAGCCAAGATATACAAGATCCCCCGGATCATCAGGTGTGCCTCCACCGGCACCGATGGTATGGTCAGGATTTCCTTGAGCCAGATATTTCACGTCGCCTCCGGAGACCTTGGCATCGTTGAAAGACTCATAGCCCGGATGAGCCTCCTTATAGGCCACATACTCATCGCGGCTGCTCCAATATCCGTCTGTCTTATAGCCCCAGATAGTATTTAGAGGATATCCCTCGAGAATCGTCACATCGCCAGCCTTAATAACATTCTGTCCGGAGTAGCTTACCACTTTATTATCGCTGTCGCTCAAGCTTGCAGATACATTGAAACCCACTTCCCCAAATTGACGGCGATAAGCCACCTCTATCTCCCATCCCCATGATTTAAGAGTGCCAACATTTGATTGAGGCACCGAGATACCGACGATGTTGGGGAGAGTCACATTGGCAAGCATATTGTCGTTTTTCTTCCAATAGTAGTCGGCTGTGACAGTAAGAGTATTGTTGAGCATACCAAGGTCGAAGCCAATGTTGGTAGAGGTAATGATCTCCCATGTCTTGTCAGTCGAAGCCATAGCACTCTGATAGTAGCTTGCCTCTCCCATATTGAGACCTCTATTGATGACGGCAATATAATCGTATAGTCCAAGTATCGCGCCATTGCCAAGCTGACCCCATGACCCTCTGACCTTAAGATTGCTTATCACATCTACATCAAACCACTTCTCCTGGCTTACACGCCATCCGGCCGAGAAAGAGGGAAATGCATGCCAGCGCCGACCGGGAGCAAGACGGGAACTGCCGTCGTAGCGGATATTGGCCTCGAAAAGATAGCGTTCGTCAAAATTATAGTTCACACGTCCGAAGAAAGAACCCATAGCCCAAGTATCGATACCATCGGAAACAGATGTATTGGTAGCCTCTGAGTTATCGTAGTAGTTGAAAGAGAAAAAGTCGTTTGAGTTCAGACTCTTCACTGTGGCCTGCATCATATCCTTGCGGTAGCGTTCGTAGGAAGCCCCGGCAAGCACATCCACCCCGTGAGCACCGAAATCACCGTCGTATGTCAGGATTGCCTCCACATTGTCGTGGTAGGCATTGTTTTTCTGGCGATAGTAGGAATTCGGGTCATTGGCTTTGTTGCGATTGGAAGTTCCAAGACGGTCTTTCCAGTAAAGCGAACGCCTGGAATTCTGAGCGCTGTAAAAGTCAGACCTTCGGCTTGCGGAAAGCCTTAGAGCAAGCCCCTTGAGACCGTAATCCTTGATGGTGAGTGTTCCTTTGCCTGTGAAGTTTTGGTAGCGGGTATCATTGACTCCACCGTTTTTCATTATATCAATCGCATTTCCCTGAAGGTCGCCGTTGTAAGGACTCTCATTGATATCTTCCTCAGGCTGATAGATAGGTTGACGACCGCGGGAACGATAAAGAAGATAGAGAATTCCTGTAGATCCATAGGAGTTTTGCTTCAAGAACTTTCCTTCATATCCGGCAATAACACCGAGACTGATATGGGAATTGAACTCCGTGTTGAGGTTTATTCGGAAATTGTAGCGTTCGTTTTTGTCCGGGCCATATTTCAGGAAACCTTCCTTCGAGAAATATCCGCCAGAGACCATATAATTGGTATTCTTGTTTCCGCCACTCACACTAATGCTATGGTTTGTCTGGAAAGTATGCTTCTTGGTACCTTCTGCCACCCAGTTGGTGCTTTCGAAAAGATCCCAACGGCCGTTGGTGTGGTTAGGACGATAGTTGAAGTTAGGATTCCCCACCCAAGACGAAATCTCGGGATTCCACTCTGCATTGGCACCCGTCTGGACACGCGATTCATTGATCATCTCCTGCTCTATCCAAGCGGGCACGCGCTTAGGCATCAGCCCGGGATTATTCATGCCTACATAGCCGTTGTAGCTGACCGTCACCTTGCCCTCCTTGCCTTTCTTAGTGGTCACGAGCACAACACCCGCAGCAGCCCGGGCACCATATATGGCACAAGCAGCGGCATCCTTAAGCACCGATATCGATTCAATATCGTTTGGATTAACAAGAGTGATGTCGGACTCAACTCCATCTACCAGAACGAGGGTTGAAGTAGAGTTTGCTGAAGAGAAACCACGGATTCTCATGCCAGACGTCTCACTACCGGGTTCGCCACTCGAACGAAGCACCTGCAGACCAGGCACCTGTCCCTGAAGAGCAGCAAGGGCATCGGAAGCGGGACGGGAAGCGATTTCATCACCACTTATTGCCGACACGGCACCTGTCAGATTGACTTTCTTTTGAGAGGCATATCCCACCACCACTAATTCATTCAAGTCGGTAGAGAGTTCCTGCATCTCAATCCTTGACGGCACTTTGCCGGCCTGCATCTCAAGTGATGAATATCCTACGTAGGAAAACACCAAGGTATTGTCGGGAGATTCGACAGTAATGCTAAAACTCCCTTCGAAGTCGGTCACTGTACCTTTAGAAGGGTTTGCCTTGTCCATGACCGTCACCCCGATCAAAGGTTCGCCGGAAGACTTATCTACCACCACACCCTTGACCATCAAAGGAGAAGCCGCCATGGCCGGCAGACCGCCGAGCGCATACACAATTGCCATACAGGCTGCCACAAGCCTACTGACATTGCGCTTAAGCATCTGATTTTTCATGATTGTTTTGTTATTAAGTTAGAAATTGATATCGGTTGAGTTATGGTGCAAAATTATACAAAATAATCCATCCCAAACCCGGCGGGAGTTTAGAAGGTAATATCATAAAGAAAATTTCAATTATCAATCAAGTATTTACACATTCATAAAGTAAGGATGATCCTCAGTATATGCACTTACAAAAAAGACAGTGACAGCGTTGCCGCTGTCACTGCAAGTGTTCTGTATGCCTTCTTAAATCCTATGTCTGCCTATTGTCCTCACTGTCTCTGTAAATATTTCTTTTGGTATATTGGCCTTATTCCGGATACGGAGTCGGTTATTGTAGACCGTCTGTGACGAACAATGGAGCAAGGCTGCTATTTTTACTGAGTCGTTGATGCCAAGCCTTACCAAAGCATAGATGCGGAGCGGTGTGTTGAGCAACTCTCCGTCATTGAGAGTGATCCGCTCCTCGGGACGCAGAAGATTATTGAAGTCGTTGACGAAATTAGGGAATATATTCAGAAAGATTGAATCAAAAAGACGATAAAATTCCTTAAGCTCCGACTGCACCATAGTGGTGGAAGACACTGCCTTCTGAAGACTATCAGCCTGTCCTGATTTAAGTTTACGAGCCACATCCTTTCTGAAAGTATCGAGTTTGTTTATATACTCACTGCATATCGAGAACATTTGGCCAACATACTCCTCCTTGATAAGATTAGACTCCTCAAGCCTATCGTTGACCTCACTGAGTTCAGAGTTCATCTCCTTCAGCCGATGATTGGCCTGTTCCTGCGCCTCACGGAGAGAAGTAAGTTCCGCCACATTGTCGCTCAATTGATGGTTGAGTGATTCAAGTTTACTGCGGGATTCAACCAAACGCTTATTTTTTTTAATAATCAACACTACTGCAAAGACCAATATAGCTGTGAGTGTAAGAAGCACCCAAAGGGCTGCCTGCAACTTCCGCCGCTGCGACGCATCGCGGGCACCATATTTTTCCCTGATAGACTTTTCTGCAGCTGAAAGAGAAAGTGCCCTAACCCTATTGTGAAATTCCTGGGCTCTCTTCTGGCAAAAGTCGATATATGCATATGCCCGGTCGATATTATCATCTTCGAGCATCATCTTGCCTATCTCTTCAAGCGATGCTATATCTTTATTTGAGATTTTGATATCGCAGATAGCTGACTTTATAAGGTATTTAAGCCGGTTTTCCCTATCGCCTTCAAGCTTATATATCCGAGAGAGTGCATATGCCTTCATAGCATCTTCCCTCGTATCCATGGCCGATGAATCAAGAGCTGCAATCAGCTCGGCCTTAATACTATTTCTGACCTCACCCTCCATATTTTCATGTGCCCAAGACTTATGCCAGAGATAGAGTGGATCATCTTCCGGAGTATGCTGGAAGGCAGAATCCTGATAAGCATGACTTCTTACGTAATAATCAGTAGGAGTAAGTTTATTGTTGCCTTGATACTGCCCATAGTGGGAATAAAGATATGCTCCTTGATTATAGTACTTGCCTTTGAGATCATCAGGCATACTATTTGTATCTATAGCCTCAACGATGTCATTGGCCTCACGAAGGAGACCAGTCACCGAGAGAAGGAATGACTTATTGATATTCCACTCTATCTCCTTGGCCGTATCACCCCATCTTGCAGCTATATCAAGATTACGGTTGACATAAGTCATGGCAGAATCTGCATCATAGACGGAATACTCCTTATAAAGCTCCTTATTCAGCCAATACTCTTCTTCAAGAGAAGTGGCTTTTTCCTTTCTGCGTTGTATTTCTGAGATACGATGGCGTTTTATTCCATCCCATACTTCAGGAGTGTCAAGAATTGAATCAAGGCGGGCGAGCAAGACCTCATTTTCGATTGAGTACGCTGCTGCCTGACTGGATAAAAGCAGGGTCAACAACAGAATAAATGACCAAGCCATAATGCTTAGAAGCATATTAGCTCTGGAAGATACCGGCTGCTTCATCGTTCAAAATTCCTTTTTCGTAAAAGAGCCTCAAGATAATAGTAGTCAGCATATGCCAGCGGCACATCGATTTCGCTTCCTGCAGGATGATGTCCAGTCGAATGAAGCAGGATGAAACCCTCATTCTCTTCAGGGGAAGCCGTATATTCAGAGGTGGCCAGCGATGCGAGTATTTTATCGGCATGTTCTCGATAAGCTTCAGCCTTCCTGAGTTCGGAATAATCAGCGAGCTCGTAAAGACCCGAGGCTATGAGAGCAGCCGCAGAAGCATCGCGTGGCACCGCGGGATTATCCTTTACTTCCACACCAGGAGCCTTCATGTCCCAATAAGGGATAAGGTCGGTCGGCATATTTTCAAGACTGAGAAACCAGTCGGCAATCTTACCGGCTTGTTCAAGATAACGAGGATCTTGCGTAAAGCGATAGCACATAGTGTAGCCATACAAGCCCCAACCCTGGCCGCGGCTCCAGAAAGAATCATCCGAAAAGCCCTGATGTGTCATCTTCATGCGTACCGAACCGTCAGCCGGATCATAATCTACCACATGATATGAAGATGCGTCAGGACGAAAATGATTCTTAAGGGTCACATCGGCATGACTGACAGCCACATCGCGAAATTTAGAAATACCAGTAGCCTCAGCCATCTTGAAAAGCATCTCAAGATTCATCATATTGTCGATTATCACAGGATATTTCCACTTGTCCCTGTTATGATCCCAAGATCTAATAGCACCGACAGCAGGATCAAATCTTGTGCAGAGTGTCTCTGAAGCCTGGCGCACCACATCAAAATAACTCTTCTCCCCCGTCAATTCCCATGCCTTCCCAAAACTGTCGCCTATCATGAAGCCAAGATCATGTGTACCACCGTGCAATTTCGCCTCTTCGACAGGCCATGTATAGCTGACAGCCTCCTGTCGCCAATACGGATCGTTTGTGAACTCATACATCATCCACAGTTCACCGGGAAAGAAACCTGAAACCCAGTCATGAGGATGTACGAGAGTCAGATTTCCATCCTTGTCTATAGAGCGGGGACTAACTCTACGTTTAGATGCATTAGACTCCTTCTTTTTTTCTTCCCTCACTCTTGCTATGGCATATCTAAGTGATTTTCCTGCAGAAGTGAATGCATCGTCCACCTCATCGGGAGTATAGTAAAGAAGATTGAACCTATCTTCCGGATTGAAGATTCTCGCCTTTTGATACATATCCTTATAATCAGACCTTGAAGTGTCGACAAATGCCGCCACTCTCCAAAGGTCGCGGGCCACATCCTGCTTCTTCGCCTCATATCCGCTTAGTTGCTGTCCTGGCCATTCATCTTGACTCTTATCAAGATAGGATGCTATGAAATCCATCGCCTTGTAGAATCCTCGGCCATCAGATGAAACCTTGTCGTCGATCTTCAGACCCAATTTCTGAGCCATAAGGAATATATCGATAAAATGCGTTAGATTATAGTGGGAATAGTGATAGGAAAGGGTACGTCTCATCTCATGGGGCTGAGAACCATCAGGGGCAATCTGCTTAAACATACGCTTTTCCGGAAATTCCAAAATAATTTTCTTTGCTATCTCTTCTTTTCCGGCATACATAGCCAGAGCGATGGCTTGAGTGTCATAAGCCACAGAATGGTTGTTTGCCTGATTGGCCTCTTCCTGTCCCTGCCGGGAGGTGAGTATCCAGTCGAGCAATTCCCCCATCCATTTTTTCAACTGTCTGTCTTTATTAGCAGTCCAAGATTCAGATCCTTTCAATAGCGCCACTCCATCAAGCATCTCAATGAAGGAATATCCATCTATGACACCGTAGCACCGGCCTTTGTCATCGTTATGGCCGGGAGTGATCTGGGCATACTCAAAATTAGGGTTCATTTTGGTGGTCGGATTAAGAAACCATGTGTCGAGTAATTCAGTTGCCTTTGATGCATACTCTTCGTTTCCACTCAGATACCATGCAAGAGCAAGTGTAGATATGCGTCCGGCGGTCTCACCGAGAGGATTACGGTCATAAAGATTGATTTCAGGATTGGTGACCCCATCGCGGTTTATGTATGGAAGGCCATCCGGTTTTGAAGGATCCGGATGATAATAGCGGGCAAGACTTACATAGTCGTGCTGATTTCCACTCGGAGATTTCTTCTTCTTATCCATGACTGACAATGGCGCTACGGAAAGAAGATTATCTGCATTTTTCAGCAAAGCTTCATATGAAGCTGCATACATCGGTCTGTCTATCTGAGCCTTTACTTTCTCAAGATGATTTCTGTCCCATACTGACTGCGCGCTCATGGAAGAAGCCATAGCAAGCAAGGAAGCTGACACTAAAATAAGTTTTCTCATTTTGTTTCGATTAATTAGCTCACTAAAATTATGCATTGACTTAAAGTTTTCTGATTTTTACAGCTGAAAGATGAGTAGTGCCCCGGTTACGGTCGAAACATATCCTTAACGAAGAGTCAAGAGACGATGTCACGTAGCGCCGACGCACCATAGCCTTTCCTTCCGATCCAAGCCCGGGGGAAAAACCTGTCTCCACCACTTCATCATTGATGATGATATCCATATTGGTCCATTCACTTTCACCCTCACCCATATCAACACCAAGAAGATAAGCTGATTTTTCAGAAGGAGAAGCAAGCTCGGCAAATAAAAGTTCTACCTCATAGTCGCCAGGCGGAACATCGAAGCGATATTCCGACAGACCCTTACGGCAAGACTGAAACAGTGGGTCGTCCGGAGTCAGAAGTATATCGCTTGTAGTGGACTCACGTTTTCCTCCGACATATCCGAAACCAGAACCTTCGGAGTATTCACGGTCAGGAAGCCAGGATAATCCAGTGTCGTCGGAACGGAACCAACATGAACTTCCCACATTAACACACAACTCCCTATCAGACAATCCTAACTTCCCATCAAATAAAGGAATTCCCACAAGATCTATCTCAGCGACATCAAAAACTTTACCGGATAGCGGATCGTAAGCAATCAAAATGTTATTGCCGTCGGAAAGAATCGCATCAAATACAGCTGTCTGATTTTCGACATCCTCAACTTCAAGAGCCACACCGTTGACAGAAAGGGCTATCGCAGGCAGATTTGTATATATTTTCACCGGATGGGAGACCTTTCCGTCTGCTGAAACCAAATCTGTACGCTCCCTCCAGTCATCCACTGCTATATGCACTATTGTATCACACTCACGTTGATGCCACATAGCTGAATAATAATAGAATACATCTTTCTTTTTTCGGTCGTTGGTCAGGATTCCCTTATTGTTGATATGTGGCATTGATTCCTCACGGTTTGCAGATGAGAAATCTATCAGATTCCAATGAGACGCCCCTGCTACGAATGCAGAGTCCTCGATGACAGGGAGATAGTGTTCCAGATATTTCTGCTGGTACTCGATACTGAAATCAAATGGTTCAGGAGAGAAAGAATGGATACGCACATCTGACCCGGCACCATATTCGCTTACTATCAGCCTATGATCGGGATGCTCGCGATGCTGCCTCGACAGGAATTTCTCAAACTCCTCAAGCTTGCCTCCATACCAACCTTGATAGAGGTTCCATCCTTTCACATCCGTTATGGCGGATAGGCCCGCATCATGGTATGTGTCGCTTCCATGAAACGCCATAGAAGTCATACGGTCGGGATCCTCTTCCTTGACCACTGACTCCAGCCTATGCGCAAGCTGACGGGTGCGATCAATGGTTTCTTTACGCCCATTTCCCGGCACTCTCAGGAGTATCTCGTTCATATATCCCCACATAGCTATGGAAGGATGGTTACGATGTCTACGTATCATATCTCTTAGCATCGACTCACAATTGTCGTCAAAACCCGGGGTTTCCGGGACATAGTCGATCACAGGAATCTCCTCCCAAGCAATAAGGCCAAGACGGTCGCACATCTCCAGCACCGCATCATCCTGAGGATAATGGCTTATCCGCACAAAATTCGCACCCATTTCTTTAGCCAACTTCATATCTTGACGATGTTGCTCATCAAGGAGGGCAATACCAAGCGGTTTACGATCTTGATGCCGGCACATTCCTCTTAGTTTATAAGGCTTACCATTAAGAAGGAACCTACCTTGCTCATCAAAACCAAATGTCCGGAATGCCGTGCTGCATAAACCGGAATCCTGCTTCTTCTTATCCTTAACAATATCGACTGACACCTTATATAAATTCGGAATTTCGGGCGACCATAGCATGACATTTTCAAGTTCGTCAGTCTGAATACTGAAGGATTTAGAATCATGCCCCCCAAGCGACATCTTCCTTGAAGCAGAAGCCACCATACAGCCTGAGGCATCAGAAACAGTCATCTTTATCTCAACATCGGCTTTGACTGAAGCCTCATTTATGACTGTGCCGGAAACGTCAACATTCCATTTTCCATTATCAGATACAACCGTACTCACCGAAAAACCTTCTTCCGGACCTTCGACAATGTCAAGATGCACATCAGACAAGGCAATGAGCCATACATCACGATAAATACCTCCCATGAAAGTGAAATCAGCCGAATATGGAGGTATGTCCTTCCTTGAATTGTCGACATCCACAGAAAGCATATAGTTTTTGCCAAAATCAACAAAAGGAGTTATTTCAAATGTATGGGAAGAGTAGCCTCCTATAGTCTCACCAATTTTGCAGCCATCTAATGATATCTCCCCTGCACATGCAATTCCATCAAACTTAAGATAGATTTTCTTTCCTTGAAATGATTCCGGCACTCTCAAACCACGTGCATATTTTCCTATTCCCCTATAATAAGCTTTAGTGGAATAGGCATCTGAATTCCAAGTGTGCGGCAGATGGACAGGAGTTGAGCAAACCACATCAGGCATGTGGAAAGACCATCCGTCAGCAAGAAGACAATACTTTCGCGTGGCAACCGAAGAAAGGACTGCCACAGATGACACAAGAAAAAATATAAGTCTACGCAAAGTCTCGTTCATGAAATATGGGTGTTTATTCTTTCACAAATTTAATACTATTTTATAATTTTCACAACGGCAGGTAAACCGGGGAGGTAAAATACAGTTTTGTAAATTACCATGATTTACAAGTATTTATTCTTATAAAACAAAGATTAAAAAGTAAGAATTAAAAAATATAATTTTAGGCTTCCCAAAAGCCCGGAACAATTTTTACAGCCTAACGGATTAAATTTTATAAAGAATTTACATTATAACTATTGCATATCAAAAAAAAAAATTATAATTTTGCAGAAAATCCTGATGATATTCTTATGAAGTTGTTTCGACTTATTTTTTATTAATATTTCGTCAGATTTTCGAGTGGATTTAATCACATCATATCCGCCATATTGCGTGATGGGTTAAGACACAAATTCTCCTAAATACCTACACAAGCAAATAAGTTAATCCCCTCTTCTGAGGGAATACCACAAAAAAATACATATGTACACACTTGAAGAACTTAATTCGTGGGATGACGAGCGTCTGCTAAAGAAAGCGGAGGAATTGGGTATTCCAAATCCTACCATAGACGCAGAAAATCGCGAAAAGCTCGCTTTCGATATTATAGATAAAAGCGCTGAAGACACAGCCAAGGAAGTCGTCAACTCGGTTAAGAAACGCAAAGGAACAAAGGCACAGGAAAATCCCGAGACTGAAGCACCACAGCCGAAGAAACGCGGCCGTAAGCCAAAGGCTAAGTCTGATAAAACAGAAAAGACCGACAACTCTCCAAAATCAAAAAAAACCGAGAAAGCAGCTGAAAAGAAAACTGAAGAGCCAGCTAAACTTATTGCAAAAGCCAATGACATTGCTGATGCAGCCCCGGCTCCCACACCAAAGAAAAGAGGGCGGAAATCTAAAGCAGAACTTGCCGCAATCCAGGCCCAGAAGGAAGCTGAAGCTAAAGCGGCTGCCTCTATTGAAGGGGAAACCTCTGCAGCCGCTGAGATAGCGCCAACCGAAGAGCCTCAGCCCAAGAAGCGCGGAAGGAAACCTGGATCTAAGAAAAACCAGAAACAAGAGAAGAATCTGCCTGCCGTGATTGAAGCTGCGGTAACCCTTCCTATGGAAATCGCAACACCTGAGGAGACTCCGGCTGCAGATTCTCATCCCGAGGCAAAGCAACCTGAACCGCAGGCTGAAAATAATGTTCAACAGGCTGAAAACAGACTCCCTCAGAAAAACCAGCAGAAAAAGCGAGATTTCCAAAGCCACAAAGATGATGGCTTCAATTCATTCTTCGGAAACTCAAAGGGACGCACTTTCAAACCCCGCAATTCTCAGGAACACACCGAACCATCAATCTTCGACCAGACGGAAGCTGAAACTTCTCCTGAAAATCAGGCTGAACATCAGACACAAGAACCCAGAAACCTTCCAATGGAGCCACAAGCTCCAATCATCATTGCAGAGCCGGGAGCTAATTCGCAGTTCACCAAGGCCAATCTGATGCCCAATAACTACGGAAACAATCAGGGCAACAAGCACATGAGCAAGCGCCAGCGTGCTATGGAGCGCAAAGCACTTCAGCAGCAGCGCCGACAGATGATGCAGACGGAGACGATGTTTGACTTTGACGGAATTCTAAACGCATACGGAGTGCTGGAGATCATGCCTGAAGGATTCGGATTCCTCCGATCAAGCGACTACAACTATCTGGCATCTCCAGACGATGTCTACGTTTCACAAATCCAAATAAAAGAATACGGCCTTAAATCCGGTGATGTAGTGGAATGTGCTATCCGTCCGCCTCGTGAGGGAGAGAAATATTACCCAATGTGCAAGGTGATAAGCATCAATGGTCTTTCACCCGAGCAAGTGCGCGACAGAATTCCATTCGAGCATCTCGTCCCACTTTTCCCTGACGAAAAATTCAACCTGACAGGCGGAAGGGCGTCTAATATCTCAACCCGTGTAGTGGATATGTTCGCACCAATCGGCAAGGGACAGCGTGCGCTTATCGTGGCACCACCGAAGACAGGCAAGACAATACTTCTCAAGGATATCGCTAACTCTATTGCAGAAAACCATCCAGAGACGTATATTATCATGCTCCTTATTGATGAGCGACCAGAAGAGGTGACCGATATGGCACGCAGTGTAAATGCTGAGGTTATCGCATCTACATTCGACGAGCCTGCCGAGCGCCACGTAAAGATAGCAGGAATTGTGCTCGAGAAAGCGAAACGTCTTGTAGAGAGCGGTCATGATGTAGTGATAATGCTCGACTCCATCACACGCCTTGCACGCGCATACAATACTGTGAGTCCCGCAAGCGGAAAGATTCTTTCAGGTGGTGTAGATGCCAATGCCCTCCAAAAACCGAAACGCTTCTTTGGTGCAGCCCGCAATATCGAACATGGCGGTTCGCTTACTATTATCGCAACGGCGCTGACAGAGACTTCAAGCAAGATGGACGAGGTGATCTTCGAAGAATTCAAGGGCACCGGCAACATGGAATTGCAGCTTGACCGCAAGCTAAGCAATAAGCGCATTTTCCCTGCCGTAGATATTATCGCATCATCTACACGACGCGACGACTTGCTCCTTAGCGAGGAAGTCCTCAACCGCATGTGGGTGCTCCGCAACTTCCTAAGCGATATGACTTCGATTGAAGCCATGGAGTTCATACGTAAAAGAATGGAACTGACCCGCACCAACGAGGAACTACTCGTGACGATGGACAAGTAATCATAATTTTGAATTGAGATTTTAGAATTGAAATTTTTAGTTTTAATTCTTCTTTAATTTAAATAAGGGGGCAAGACAGGGAACTTTTTCCGTCTTGCCCTTTATGAGATATACCGAATTACAATAATATGAGCAATAAGATACAGAAAACAAATGCCGCCCGTCTGCTTGACAAGATGAAGATCGAGTATGAACTTGTGCCTTATGAATTCGATCCTGACGACCTTGCTGCTGAACATGTAGCTGAGGAACTTGGCGAACCAATAGAGCAAGTCTTCAAGACCCTTGTACTTCGTGGCGACAAGACCGGGCTGTTCGTTTGCGTGATCGCCGGGAACCGGGAGGTGGACTTGAAACTCGCTGCAAAGGCCTCCGGCAATAAGAAAGCAGAGATGCTTCCCCTAAAAGAACTGCTTCCTAATACCGGCTATATACGAGGCGGATGCACTTCTATCGGAATGAAGAAACACTATCCTACTTACTTCAGCGAAGAAATGGAGGATTTCGATGTAGTCTACGTGAGTGCAGGACAGCGTGGACTCCAACTTAAGCTCTCCCCGCTTGATCTTGCGAAGGCAGCCCAGGCAACATTTGCAAAAATCACAGACATACCGCAATAAACTGAATCATGAATACATTTGGGCGAAACTTAAGGCTGACTACATTCGGCGAAAGCCACGGAAAAGCTATGGGAGGCATTCTTGACGGGATGCCCGGCGGAGTAAAGATCGATATGGATATTATCTTGCACGAGACTTCAAGAAGACGTCCCGGGCAGAGCCATCTCGTAACGGCCCGCAATGAAAAGGATATCCCGGAAATTCTATCCGGACTCACCGACGATATGGTGACGCTCGGCACTCCAATTGGATTCATAGTAAGAAATACAGACCAGCGAAGCAATGACTATGGCGAGATGGCCCAGCTTTACCGCCCAAACCATGCCGATTTCACATATGATGCCCGGTATGGACTGCACGAACCACGTGGAGGCGGAAGGGCATCAGCCCGAGAGACTCTCAATTGGGTGATTGGCGGTGCAATCGCACGCCAGCTTCCTTGCATGAAAGATATATCCATCAATGCCAGGATTGTTTCAATCGGAGGCATATCAGGCACCCAAGAAGAAATTGCCTCGGTAGTAGAGGAGGCTATGAAGAGAGGAGACTCAGTAGGTGGCGTCGTGGAGTGTGTGATAGAGGGTGTGCCTGCCGGTGTAGGAAATCCTGTATTCGGAAAACTCCATGCATCTTTGGCTCAAGCTATGATGAGTATCAATGCAGCCAAAGGCTTCGAATATGGAGATGGCTTCGCAGCCGCCTCCATGTATGGCACAGAACATGCCGACATCTTCACATCAGATTCAGGCCAAATAAGCACCATTACAAACCATAGCGGCGGCATTCAGGGGGGTATATCCAATGGAATGCCAATAGTGTTCAGAATTGCATTCAAACCTACTCCTACCCTACTGCGCGACATCAAGACAGTAGACAAAGACGGCAATCCACGTATACTGAAAGGGAAAGGACGCCACGACCCCTGCGTAGCACTCCGTGCAGTACCAGTAGTCGAAGCTATGGCCACACTCGTCATTGCAGACAACCTTCTATATAATACATGAATTATTAAATGTCGATGACATTAAACGACAACATACACCATACCTATAGATCCATGCATTATAAACAAATTTTGCATTCTTAACTATGCGCTGCTATAAAGATTTCAGCGAATATATGAAGGAAGTGTTTCCCGGCATAAAGGTACAGAAGCTATCCATAGACGCAGGATTCACTTGTCCTAACCGCGATGGCAGTATAGGGCATGGAGGATGCATCTACTGCAACAATGCATCCTTCACTCCAGGATACTGCTCACCGCAAGATCCTGTGGAAGCTCAGATAGAGAAAGGCAAAACCTTTTTCCGTCGGAAATATCCTGAAATGAAATATCTGGCATACTTCCAAAGTTATACCAATACATTCGGTCGCAGTTCTGATGCTCTTATAGAAATGTATCGCAAAGCTTCAAAAAGCGAAGACGTAGTTGGAGTGATTATTGGCACAAGGCCCGACTGTCTGCCACATGATCTGCTTGATGGACTTGCTGAATTAAACTGCCATAAACCGGTAATCGTAGAGATTGGTGCTGAAACATCATTCGACAAGACTCTCCAGCTTATCAACCGCAACCACACATGGGCACAGGTAGAGACTGCCGTGAAGCATCTCCACTCCAAAGGTATCCGCACGGGCCTTCATCTCATAGCCGGACTTCCTGGCGAAGACAGCGAAGATGTGTTGCAGACAGTCAGGAAAGCTTGCGGTCTTCCAATTGACTCGATCAAAATGCATCAGCTTCAGATTGTCAAAGGAACTCCGCTATTGGAAAAATGGCAGTTAGGCCAGATTGAAGTAAAGCCCTTCACTCTCGAAGAGTATTTGGAATTATGCGTAAAGATAGTGCAGACCGTTCCACGCCACATCTGTATCGAGAGATTCCTTGCATCCTCGCCACCTGAGATGGTAGTAGCCCCCAAATGGGGCCTTAAAAATTACCAATTTACCAACCTTCTCATAAATAAACTCAAGTCTATTTGTAATTGACTCCTTCTTCATGAAGAAATTTTAATCAAAAATAAGTTTGAACAACTTCAACTAAAAATTTTGAAAATTCAAATTTTATGTTTATATTTGCAAATATTTATCAACACAAATATAAATAATATGAAGAAAAGTTTACTTGCTTTAGCAGCTATGTCAATTATGGCATCATCTGCATCAGCCATGTACATCGTCGGATCTCCTGCAGGAGAATGGGGGCCAGACAAAGGCGTCGAAATGAAAGAAGTGTCCGAAGGTTGGCAATGGACAGGCACTATCGGCAATAATGACTATTTTTGTTTTGCCACTGACCTGACATCTGATCCATCTGATTGGGAGACGTTCAATACTAAGTACCGACTTGCTCCGGAATCAAAAGACTTATTGGCTTCCATAGGAGAATATACGTTGGTTGCCGGCGTTGACCGCTCATTTAAAGGATGTGGCGAATTATGTACTTACACGGTAAGCAAAGATGGAGACTCCTACAAACTTACCGTTTCTACTCCACAGGATGAAATTCCGAATACCCCATTATACGTTTTCGGAGCGCCTGCCGGTGAATGGAACACTTCTGTTGGCATCGAGATGGAAAGAGTAGCCGACGGTTGGAAATGGACTGCCACTGTAGATCGCAACGACTATTTCTGCTTTGCAACCCAACTTGAAGAAGATCCGGATGCTTATCCCGATGATCCAGGAGCCTGGGGGCATTTTAATTCCAACTATCGTCTTTCGCCGGAAGAAAATGATACTGATGCACTTCCCGGCGTCTACACATTATGTAAAGGTAGCCAAGGAAATGCATTCCGAGGTATTGGCATTGAGTGCACGTTTTTTGTAATGAAAGATGAGGATTCCTACACTCTGTCGGTTTCAAGCAACGAAGAAGTTCCTTCTGACCTTCTTATTAAATCCATGGGAGTAATTGGTGGCTTCAATGGTTGGGCCAGTGATGTTGAGATGACCAAGCTAGCGCCTAACGTATGGACTGCCTCGATGAATGAACTCGATGGTGACTTCAAATTCCGTGCTAATGGAGCATGGGATATCAATTATGGAGGAGCAGACAGCCCAACTTCAATCTTAGGCGAAGGCAGCTTGCCAATATATGAAAATGGTGGTAATTTTTATGTAAACAATGCAAAAGATATCACCTTTATACTTGATATTCCTAACGGATCACTCTTCACAAAACTCAACAGCACCAAGGCTACCCCACTTGCACTGCGTGGCAGCATCAATAATTGGGAGTGGCAAGCGCCTTACTGCCTTTTCGAAACTGAAGAAGAGGGGGTATATAGCATTACACTTCCATACATCGAAGCCGGATCTCAATTCAAAATTGCCAATTCAGATTGGGGATGGCAATATTCTTCAGACAACACCAATATGATGGTAGGTGAAGAATATGCGCTTGTTGGAAATGGAATGAATATGGCCTTTGAAGAGAGTCTTTCAGATGTAACCATTATTCTTAATACAAAGAAGGATACTCTTAAAGCAACTGTAGCCGGCGACGGAGTCGCTGATCTATCCGAAAGCAATAAAGAATCTTTCTACTTCAATCTGCAAGGAGCAAAGGTAGAAAAGAGTACTAAGGGAGTACTTATCAGAGTGACCGGTGGAAAGGCAGAAAAAGTGATTATAAAGTAATTGATTAAATCAAGTTCATAGTGGCATAAGCAGATGATCGTCTGAAGATCAGCAACAAAAAACTTGCTTTACTTTGAGCGTAGCTAATTATGCATTATGAATTATAATTCAAAAAGGCAGGTTCTTATATGAATCTGCCTTTTTCCATCGGAAACTAACATCCACAGGAGTCCCGGCTGACATAAAAGCAGCCTACCGGTCAAACGGTCAAACTATTAATCATGGACACGAACGAAAAAGCCAAGGAAACGAGGAGGTATGTTGCGATCGATCTGAAATCGTTTTATGCCTCCGTGGAATGTGTCGAAAGAAATCTTGATCCTCTCGATACTTGCCTTGTAGTGGCTGATGGAGAACGAACAGAGAAAACTATTTGTCTCGCAGTTTCTCCCGCATTGAAAGCTTATGGAATCGGAGGTAGGGCTCGCTTGTTTGAAGTCATTCAGAGAGTCAATGAGGTAAACTGCCGTAGGGGGCGTTCAGGAAATTCCTATTCTAAAAGAGTTCTCGATAATCATCCGGAAATAGCGGTCACCTTCTTGGTTGCTCCTCCCCGAATGGCTTATTATATTGACTACAGTACACGCATATATAAAGTGTATCTCCGCTACATTGCGCCCGAAGATATACATGTCTATTCCATCGATGAAGTGATCATGGATGTCACATCATATCTTGCCACTTATAAAATGACAGCCCATCAGTTGGCTGTCAAAATGATCAGGGAAGTATTGGCTGAGAGTGGAGTGACGGCTACTGCAGGAATAGGCACAAATATGTATCTGTGCAAGGTAGCAATGGACATCGTGGCGAAGAAGATGCCTGCTGATAAAGATGGAGTAAGAATAGCAGAACTTGACGAGATGAGCTATCGACGTCAGCTATGGGAACATACTCCCCTTACAGATTTCTGGCGTGTAGGACGAGGGATTGCCAGTAAACTTGCTCCCTATGGTATATTGACAATGGGTGATATAGCCAGATGCTCACTGAAAAATGAGGATTTTCTTTATAATATGTTTGGTGTCAATGCAGAGTTGCTGATCGATCATGCCTGGGGGTGGGAACCGGTCAGTATGGACATGGTAAAAGCTTACCGCCCGGAAACCAACAGTATCTGCAACGGACAAGTGCTTCATGAGCCGTATACAGCCGACAGGGCCCGTGTCGTAACTATAGAGATGGCCGATGCCGTTTCACTTGACCTTATCGACAAAGGGCTACTGACCGATCAAATAGTGCTGACTATCGGATATGACACAAATTCTTTGACAAATCCAGATATCAGCACAAGATATCATGGAAGAGTAAAAACAGACTTCTACGGACGTAAGGTACCGGAGCATTCACATGGCACCATAAATTTCAATCGGCCTACATCTTCCGATAAAATCATTATTGAGAAAGTGGCTGAATTGTTTGACCGGATTATCAATCCATACCTCCTTGTCAGAAGGATTACTCTTTCAATCAACCGTCTGGTACGAGAAGATGACACAAAGGCAAGACAACAAACAGTGCAACTAAACCTTTTTGAAGATTACGAAGAGATTAAACAACGACAAGAAAGAGAAAGGGAGGAAATTAACAAGGAAAGACGCCGATTGGAAGCTGTAATAAAGATAAAAAAGATGTTTGGCAAAAATGTGATTCTTAAAGGTCTTAATTTTGATGAAGGAGCTACGCAAAGAGACCGTAACAGACAGATAGGTGGACATCATGAGTAAGTATGACGATATAATAGATCTTCCGCACTACGAACCGAGACACGTGAGGATGACAATGGAAAACCGAGCAGCACAGTTTGCTCCATTCGCTGCTTTGACCGGACATAGAGCTGCCATTGACGAGACTGCACGACTGACTGAAAGCTTGACGGAACTTTCACAAGATGAGCAAACACATCTCTCAAGAATCCTTAATTATGCGTATGAGAAACAAACAGACGTCAGCATAACTTACTTCTTGCCAGACCGGAAAAAAACAGGCGGACGATACGAAAAAGTCAATGGCAGGATTAAGAAGATTGATGATACAGAGCGAATTATCATTCTTTCAGACGGACAGATAATTCCGCTTGACTTTATCTCTGCGATAAATAATTAACTCGATTTTCGCAAGCGGAAGTCGAAGGTTATAAGGTTATTGGGGTATTTCTAAGAAATATAACCCTATATCTCATAACCATTAAGTTGAGCTTGCTAAGTAGCTCATAAAAATTAAACGACCTATATTAACCAAGCATCTGCAAGGGTCTTGATATGATAACTGCGGCTAATCTTGGCCATGTTGGCATTGTCGTTCAGAAGCTTAGCTCGCTAAGCTTCTTCTCTCCGCAGCCAAGTTGCCTCAAGATTATCTCGCATTTATCATATCATTAATTTTTGCTAGCTACTTAAACTTAGAAATCGAAGATGATATTAGCCGATACATTCCATCCATTGGAGTGTATGCAAGCCCCCGGAACAGCCGATTGGCTCACAGCATTCTCAAGACCAAAACGATACCCTGCAGAAAGCTGGATGAAGTTGATTATGTCAAAGCCTATACCAAGATCCCAACCCGGTTGCACGGACTTAGTCGATATTTGTTCAGGATTTCCTTTTCCAAGACGGAAAAGAAATGATGGACCGGTATAGACCATCGGAGCCACAAGATTGTTGGTGGAAGATAAATAAAATTTATACTTCAGATGCAGCGGCACTTCGATAAAATCACGCCCTAACTTGGCCGGTCCGGAAACCTCATCAATCAAACGAGAGCTATACCTGGTGTAGAGCACAGCTATATCAGGAGCAAAGCCATTGCTTTCCATCTGATATTCGAGAAGCAACCCTCCACTGAATCCACTGCCGTTTTTCATCGACATGTTAGGCGCGTTGCTGAGGGCAGCATTAGCAAAAGAACCACCGAGCCTGAAGCCATAGCGAAGTTGAGCCGAAGCAGCCAGCGACGTTAGCGCCACAGTAAGAATAATAAGCAACCAGTATTTCTTATTCATATTGTTTCAGTTTTGTCAGTATGGAGGAAGTTATTTAATCTATAAACGTTGATTAACGAAAGATGTTTGGCAAAAGCGCTAATTTTTGATTTTCTTTATTTTCATGCTCTTTAACTGAAATAATTTTTGTAAATTTGCGCTATGAATAGAAAGGAACGCTTATCATATTCGCCATACAGATACTTCACGGACTTTACAATTCGTGTTTTATGCCTTATATATTTCATTGCGATTGCCTCTGCAACAGCTTCTGCTCAAGGCGACCGCGACTGGAATCCCAAAGCCATGCCTGGGGAAGGGGCACCTATGGAGACTGTCAAGGAGCCATCTGCTTGGACTCTTACATATCCGTTAGGTTTCCATATTCCTGCGGAAGTGGACACTGCTCAATACAACTATCAGCGCAGAAGCATCCCGACACTGGCCAGCGATGCATGGGCCACTACAGGCAACCTCGGATCTCCAGGCACTAACCTTCTTTGGTTTGAACGAGAAAAACCGAGTGGATTTCTTTTTTATGATGCCCTTGGATTCTGGATGCCAAGTTTCGCAAAGCAAAAATTCCATAATACTTATATTCCTACCACTATACTACAGTATAATTATTGCGGGAATTCAGAAAACCATCAAGACCGCCTTCAGGGAGATTTTTATGGCAATGTCAACCGCCGTATTGGAATCGGCGGATTTGTAGACTACCTTCACTCAAAGGGATGCTATAACTATCAAGCAGCCAAGAACTTTAACTTCGGACTTTCATGCTACTACTTCGGCGACCGCTACGAGCTCCAAACTTTCTATCAGCAATACGCCCACCAGAATCTTGAGAACGGAGGCATCACCGACGACCGCTATATCACAGACCCGGCAGCAGTCCAGGGTGGAGTGACATCCGTACAATATAAGAGTATCCCGACTCGTCTATCTTCAGCTAAAAATCTTCTCAATGGTGCTGAATTCTATATGAACCATGCCTACAAGATCGGCTATTGGAGTGAAGAGCAAGTCAATGATACTCTGACGCGCGATATCTATATACCGGTGATGAAGATACTATATAGTTTCGATTATCACCATTACAGGCATAATTTCACTGAGAAAACCGTCAGCGACGATTTCTGGACAAATACCTATTTCGACAGCAAATCAACGCGAGACAACTCCACCCTCAATAGCTTCAGCAATACCGTAGGCGTTTATCTTATCGAAGGGTTCAAGGATTGGATGAAATTCGGCCTTTCAGCCTATGCCACTTATCAGCTCAATAAATTTACTCTCCCAAACGACGGATATACCAACTCTTCTGATGAAGATTCCGGGAATTCAGATGAGCCTGATAATTCAAACACTTCGCAAGTCCCGGCCAATCTTCCCTCTCCAAAGCAAACCCAGAATTTCCTTTTCATCGGAGGGCGTCTCGAAAAGGCGCAAGGATCCATCCTGCGCTATAATGCGGATGTGCGTTTTGGTCTCAGCGGCGATGCAGCAGGCGATCTTGAGCTCAACGGCCAAATCATGACCAATATTCCCCTATTAGGCGATACAGTCAGTATAGAGGCTCACGGAGGATTTCACAACACTACACCTGACTGGCTGACGAAACATTACGTATCAAACCATTTCATATGGAGCAATAACTTTGGGAAAATACGTTCCGTAAAATTTGGAGGCAGCCTTGAGATTCCTTGGACAAGGACCAAGGCTATGATCGATGTGGAGAATATACAGAACAGAATATATTTTGGAGAAGACTTCCTTCCTCACCAACATAGCGGCAATGTACAGATAATGTCGGTAGGTCTGCAGCAAGATTTCAAAGTTGGCATATTAAATTGGAATAATCGTGTGACGTGGCAAGTATCATCCGACCAAAATATAATCCCTCTGCCTCAATTAAGCATCTATAGCAATCTCTTCATTAAGGCGCGACTATTCAAGGTGCTTCACGTGCAGGCTGGAGTAGACTGCGATTTTTATACAAAATACAAGGGTCTGACATATCAACCCGCAACAATGACATTCTGCAACCAACAGACTACCGATTTGGGTGGATATCCGTTCTGCAACGCTTATATAAATCTCCGACTATACAGATGCAGATTTTATGTGATGATGAGCCACGTCAACCAAGGGCTCTTCGGAAGCGCATACAATGAGTTCTCACTGCCCCACTACCCCATCAATCCCCGACGTTTCCAGATTGGAATCGCAGTCGATTTTGCAAATTAATACATATACACCATGAAAAACGATAGAAGAGAGACTAAGCCACGTACGATGCAGATAGCCGTCTATGGACTGCTTTTAATCATCGTTATTATAGCGATGTTCGGACTTCGACACATGTCAAAAGGCCGCGTTGCCTCAGACAATTCAGTGAAGGAAGACACCATAAACGCCGCAGTTGTCTATGGTCCAAACAGCTACCGTGTGCTTTCCACTGAAGACGGCAACGACTCAATCATTGGAATAAATTATCATCTGCTGAAAGGGTTGGAGAAGGAACTTGGTGTGAAAATGATACTTCATCCTGTTATCGACAGAGACGAAGCTATGGAGAAGGTCAAGAATGGAACATATGACATTCTCGCCTCACTTCCGGCAGACTTGTACCTAAAAGACAATTACCTGACTACAGCCGACATCTATCTTGACCGTATGGTCTTGCTACAAAAAAGGAAGCAAAACGGCACGCTTTCCGCAAGAAGTTCTCTAGACTTGGACGGAGATACAATTCATGTGGAGAAAGGAAGCGCAGCCAAGAGAAGGCTTGAAAATCTTCAAAAAGAAATTGGAGGCTCAATTGCCATAATCGAAGAACCTGAACTGAGTGAGGAATACCTCGCCATGAAGGTTGCCAATGGAGTATGGAAATATACCATTGTAAATGAAAAGACAGCCGAGCAAATGAAAGAGCAATATCCAGACCTCGACTATTCCACTCCAGTCAGCTTCACTCAGTTTCAGCTATGGATAATGCCCCAAGGCCACGATTCATTGCTCAATCTTGTAAATAAATTTTTGGAGAGTTCAGATCTCACCAAGCGAGATTGAATGTGAAAAGCACGCTCCTGCGTGCTCGTCAGCGCGTATTAAGTAAATTTTTGAAACACGGTCTCTCCGTCCGAACATCCAAACAGATACTTTGTTATAAGGGTATGAAAAAGATTCTTACCCTTACGATGCCCTTGCTATTGGCGATGGCATTCGTCCGTCCCGAAGCCAAAGCTTGGGATATTGATGCTAAATATACCGGACCAAAGACGGTCACCACCGACATTTCCTGGCATCCTGACATTTTGCCAGGTTATGAAGCCCGTTATGTCAATCAAGGAGAGCAATTCGATGGACCCTGCCGCTCCACTATAGTTAGGTTAAAGTGCAAGAAACCCTCAAAGAAAGGTTTCTTATACATCCATGGTTTCAACGACTACTTCTTCCAATCAGAGATGGGCGAGCGTTTCGTGGATTCAGGCTATCATTTTTATGCAGTCGACTTGCGACGCTACGGGCGCAGTAAGGAGCCATGGCAGTATCCTTATAATATACGTGACATGAGAAAGTATTACGATGACATCGACTCGGCAGTAGTACAGATGCGTCGTGATGGCATTGAGGATATCACACTTGGCGGACACTCCACAGGTGGACTGACAGTCATTTCATATGGCGTCGACAAGGGTAAGGAAATTCCAGTGCAGAGGATTGTCACTGACTCCCCTTTCTTAGCTTGGAACTTCAATTCGTTCTATCGCCATATGCTCATCCCGGGGGTAAGGAATCTATCTACAATTATCAAGAATGCAAAGATCCCACAAGGAAAATGCGACGGATATGCCTACTCTCTTTTGAAACAATACGATGGAGAATGGACATATAATACTGATTGGAAAATGATCTATTCGCCACCAGTGACATTCTCATGGGTAGGACAAATCCAATCTACTCAAAACAGAGTCAAAAAACATGGTGACAATCTCGCTGTTCCGGTCCTCATCATGCATTCAAGCCGAAAGGTAGATGGCTGCAACTATGATCCCAGCTTCCAGTATGGAGATGCAGTATTGGATCCTTTCATGATTCAAGACGTAGGCAAGCGTATCCAGAAGATGAGTCCTAATCCCGTCACCGTATGCACAATCGACTCCGGCCTCCACGACCTCATACTCAGTAAGAAGCCTCACCGCGATGCTGCCTATGATACCATCTTCAGCTTCATCAGGAAGTTTTAATTATGAATCGCAAGATTAATGAATATGTTTAGTTGCATTTTTCAAGGCAAAATGCAACTTTTTTTTGCTTCCTAACGTTTTATTTACTAACTTTGTCTTTAAGAAACAACGACGGAACTATGGAAGAAAACAAGGCACCAGAAACCAGACTTCCTCTCTCCCTCCTGCGTCATTGCCGCGACCTCTACGAGGATGTGGCCAAAGCTGCGTCATTCACTCCGGAAACAGATCATATCATGCGCACACTTCTTCGCAAGACGTGTGCAACCGGCAACTCCCCTTATGATGAAAAGGGGCTTCCACGCATGGCTCTCGCCCTTGAGACTGCCGATGCTTTCGCTCATTTCATAGACGCCGACACAAATATTCTGATCGCTATCCTCCTCTGCGACTTCTATGGAGAGGTCATCACACTTCCTGAAATTGAAGATACTTTCGGCAAAGATGTAGCAGAAATGATAAAAGGACTGGAAACTGTAGCTCAGTTCTCCGCCAAACGGAACATTCAGAATCAAGACAATTTTAGAGGACTGATGCTTTCTCTTGCTGATGATATCCGCGTCATCATTATCATGATCGTGCGCGATCTCGTACTTATGCGCCGCATCAACCTCCATCCAGACACTGAGTGGGTCAGCAATATGGCTTTCGAGGCAAACGTGCTCTACGCCCAGCTCGCTCACCGTCTTGGCCTATACAAGATAAAAGGAGAACTCGAAGATCTCTCACTTAAATACACCAATAGGGAAATCTATAAGCAGATAGCCAACAAGCTCAACGAGACCAAACGCTCCCGCGACGCCTACGTTGAGAAATTTATTGCTCCTGTCAAGAAAAAACTGGAGGATGCCGGCCTGACATTCTCCATCAAGGGACGCACCAAGTCTATATCTTCCATATGGGCCAAGATGAGAAAACAGAAAGTTGACCTTGACCGTATCTATGATCTTTTCGCCATCCGAGTGATAATCGATACTCCACCCGAGAAAGAGAAGAGTGACTGTTGGCTTGCATACTCTATCCTCACTGATATGTATACCCCCAACCCCTCGCGTATGCGCGACTGGATCTCAATACCCAAGAGCAACGGATACGAAAGCCTTCATGCTACGGTGATGGGGCCCGATTCTAAATGGGTAGAAGTACAGTTCCGCACCAAGAGAATGGACCTTGTGGCAGAGAAGGGTCTGGCAGCCCACTGGCGATACAAGGGAGTAAAGTCGGATTCCACAGACCAGTGGATGAATAATATACGCGACATCCTTGAGGCTGGGAAAGACGACCCAATGCAGCTGATGAAGGATATCCGCATGGATATCTATACTAAAGAAGTCTATGCATTCACACCGAAAGGTGATCTCTTCAAATTGCCAGCCGGTGCAACTGTACTCGACTTCGCTTTCTACATACATTCAAATGTAGGGGCACACTGTACGGGGGGTATCGTCAATGGTCGACACCGCAAAATAAGCCATGTGATCCAAAGTGGCGATACTGTCGAGATTCTGACGTCAGCAACCCAGTCGCCGAAATCAGACTGGATGAACATTGTGGTGAGTTCTAAAAGCCGCAACAAAATACGTCAGAAACTCCACGAGCAACTACAAGCACGTGCTGAACTCGGCAAGGAGGAACTGATGCGCCGAGCAAAGAACCGCAAGATAGAAATCGACGAGTCCTTAATGATGAAGCTCATCAAAAAGGAGGGGTATAAATACGTCAATGAATTCTTCGCAGACATCGCAGATGGCAAGGTAGATGCAGGTAAGTTCATCAACACCTATCAAGTAGCCACCGCTCCGGAAGACCAGATAGAACGCACTACTGCCGAAGACTTTGAACTTATACGTGATAATCAGGAGTCGACCGGCGATGTGCTGACCATCGGTGAGAAATCTATCAAGGGACTTAGCTACAAGTTTGCAAAATGTTGCAGTCCGATCTATGGAGACAAGGTATTCGGTTTCATTTCCTCGGACGGAATGGTGAAAATTCATAAGACAGACTGCCCGAATGCTGCCAATATACGCGGCCGTTACCCCTACCGGCTCATCCGCGTTGAATGGAGCGGAAAGGGGGGCTCAGAACTTCCGGTTCAGCTCCAAATTGTAGGTCAAGACGATATCGGAATCATTGCAAATATCACATCAATCATCAGTAAGGAATCCAAGGCCTCACTTCGAAACATCAAAGTCGATTCCAACGACGGTCTGTTCCAAGGCTATCTGACTCTCGGAGTCTCCGACAATGCCGTGCTTTCTTCTATCATAAAGAAAATAAAGACGGTGAAGGGAGTCAAGGATGTGACGCGAATCTAATAAAAACAATGCATAATTTATAATGCAAAATGCATAATTTCCGAATGGATAAATACAAAATAAAACAAATAATATTAATAGGAACCGGCATATGCATTCTAATTGGTTCGGGAGCGTGCAAACGGCGCAACGAAGCGAAAGAGCGCATACAAGCAGAGAGGGAGAAATGGGAAGCTTCACTGCCGGACTCTTTGAAGGCAGTGGAGCGCCAGACCGATTCTATAAAGGCTGAGCTCCAGGCTCTCACCAACAGTTTCGACTCTATGGTGCATACTTTCGACTACGTGGAAAATCCTCGTGAAGTGGAAGGATATTATATTGCCGGAGCATGGAAGGGCAACTATCCTCTAAAAAGCACAGGTCTTGTAGCACGCATCACAAAAAGCGAAAAACTTGAGCTTATCGCCGCACTTGCCGGTGGCGCTCATTTCAATCGACTGAGGGTACAGGTCAACGGCCAGACTGCAGAGACTTCTATTGTCCCCCACGATCAAGCCCTCAACTATAGGATGACCGGACTTAATACTGTCTGCTTCTCCGATAGTGCCGCCACTTCATGTGCCAAGTTGATTGCAGAGAATAATGGCAGCGACGTGAAGATTGTGTATTTGGAAGGAGACAAGCAGACCGGAGCACTCTTCTATCCCAAACAATCACAATCGGTGATGATGTCTACATGGAATCTCTACGAGGTTTCATCCCGAATAGCTCGCGATGAAAGAATGATACCGATGCTCGCTAAGAAGGGAGCTATCATATCCTCCAAGATCGAATCTCTTAAGAAATAGCTTCTTGCGTGTTGTGTAGGGCGTTTTGCATAGAGTTAAACGCATTACGTCTGCACACATCGCAAAACGCAAAAATATAACCCTAAAATATATATAGCATGAACCTTACAGAAAAAGACTTGGAAACCCTGAAAAAGAAAGGGATTTCTGAAGAAAAATTCGAAGAGCAGCTCGTGATGCTGAAAGAAGGTTTCCCCTTCTTGAAGATCGAAGCCGCAGTAACTCCCGGCCGTGGCCTTACCGTCCCATCCCCCGAACTTATCAAGCAGAGCGAGGAAATGTGGAAAAAATATCTCGCCGGAGGAGCCAAGGTAATGAAGATGGTGCCCGCAAGTGGTGCAGCTTCCCGTATGTTTAAAGATCTCTTCTCGTTCCTGAACGGCAAGAGCAACAAGCCAGACAACGACTTCATAAAGAAGTTTTTCGAAAATATTGAGAAGTTTGCATTCTTCACAAAGCTTAACTTCCTCTGTCTTCAGCTTTTTGGCTATAGCGTTGCAAGCCTCGTGAAGATGGGACGCTATAAAGACGTCGTTGATGTGCTCCTCAACAAGGTAGGTCTTAATTACGGCAAACTTCCCAAGGCACTTCTTGAGTTCCATAAGGAAATGGGTGGCAGCCGCACACCTCTTCAGGAGCATCTGGCCGAAGGCGCTCAGTATGCTGCTGGCAAAGACGGTAAGGTACATCTCCACTTCACAGTATCCGAAGAACATGTGCCATTGGTTGAAGCCAAACTTGAGGAGATCAAATCTGTTATGGAACATGCATACGGAGTTGAATACGACATCACTCTCAGTGTGCAAAAGCCCTCTACTGACACTGTAGCTTCAAAAATGGACGGCACCCCCTATTATGAAAACGAAGAACTTTTCTTCCGTCCCGGTGGCCACGGTGCGCTTATCGAAAATCTCAACGACCTTGACGCCGACGTAATCTTCATCAAGAATATCGATAACCTCGTGCCCGACGCGCTGCGCGAGCCTACTATCACCTATAAGATGGTGCTCGGTGGTATCCTCGTAGGTATCAAGAGAAAGATCGATCAGTATTGCGAGAAACTCGCAAAGGGTGTTCCTTCAGGTGATGAGATGGTAGAGATGCTCGACTTCCTGCGCCATAAACTCTGCGTGACACACGACAATGCTTCTGAGATGACTCCGGAAGAGCTCAGAAACTACCTTTTCAGCAAGTTTAACCGTCCAACCCGTGTATGCGGTATGGTGAAGAATGAAGGCGAGCCAGGTGGCGGTCCATTCCTCGTTTACAACCCTGATGGCACTGTAAGTCCTCAGATTCTTGAGTCTTCTCAGATCAATCCGAACGACAAGGAGGCACAGAAACTCCTTAAGGAATCGACCCACTTCAATCCGGTTGATCTTGTAGTTTGCACCAAAGACTATAAGGGACAGAAGTTCTATCTTCCCGACTACGTAGACAAGGCTACGGGCTTCATCTCCATCAAAAGCCGTGAGGGCGTAGAAATCAAGGCCCTTGAACTACCAGGTCTTTGGAATGGTGCAATGAGCGATTGGAATACGGTTATGGTTGAAGTTCCTGTTGAGACCTTCAACCCTGTAAAGACAGTCAACGACCTTCTCCGTCCTACACATCAGCCGTCTTAATCGCCTCTCCGAGGCTACTGAGATATAGAAACCCCAGGCTTAAGAGTCTGGGGTTTCTTCATAAAAAAGGGATTCTTATATTTGCGGCTTTGCGTGAGTTACTCTACATAGTCGATTTTGACTACTATCACGCGGATGTTCTGGTCATCTGTATCATTGTTGATTTTTGCTATATGCCAATCTTCGGGGAAGAAAAGGAAGAATTTATCAGGTGTTGAGTCATAGAAACGCGCCTTAGACTTATCGTAGTCATAATGGATTACGTCGGGTTTGTACTCACAGTTTGGAGTGGAAGTTTCATGATCGATGACACCGAATCGTTCTGTCCCTTTGACAGCGTATTGGAAATCTATTTTCTTGCGGTGACTCTCAGACTGACGTTTCTCAAGCGGTCCGTTCTGGCTATCTTCTACACTAACTACCAACGTAGTGCCATCAATCGGATGCTTACCACCAGGAATTGCTAACAGATCTGTATTTTCCAGCCAGCGGAACATGGCATTCCACTGCTCTTTGTTTTTTGAATACTGTTCATAGAAATCTATCGCATTCACGGACTCATGTGGTTCAGCCTTCTCAAATCCGTTGCGCCATGCACCGGATTCCATCCATTCAGCGCACTGCTCTGCCTTAGCCTTGTCCTCACACTGGCGCGTATAGACACCCTCAGCCCACATAGAGAGTGGTGCAGTAGCCAAAGCAACCGATAAAATCATTGTCTTAAGTTTCATAATTATAAGTTTAGTTTATATTCTGTCCTATCTCCTATACAAAGGATCTTTGATGAGAACGAGGCGCCTATAAGGATTATTTTGCGTGAGGCATTTTGATAGTAACAGGCATTCCTACCTCATTCGTATGCAAATATAAAGAATTTTTCTCTCTTATGCAAGAGAAAAGAAAATTCTCATACCCTCATCCTTAAGACACCATACTATAAAATTAGTCTTAATTAATAAGTATAAGACAATCATAGCGGACTGGCAAAAACATTTTTGCCAGTCCGCTATGATTATGAAAAAATGAGTTAGCGGCAGAGAAGCTTAGCTGTGCCCAGAAGACTACCATCCTTTTCCGCAATGAGAATATAAGCCCCAGAGGGAACATTGGGATAAATCTTCAGTGAGTCGCCGGAGTGAGCGTTGAAATAATTCGAGAGCATGCATTTGCCTTCAATTGAAAACAGCGACAAGGTAATCCGCCCACTGTCATATATTCTAACACTTATTTCAGAATCAAATACCTTTGGCGTGACTTCCAAACTGTTCTCCGCTTTGACAATCGACACAGCTCCCTGATTAGGAAGAGATACGGAAAAATCTTTTTGACAAATTCCATACTCATTTTCCACAAACATGCTTGCACTATATCCTTTTATTGATTCAGTTTCATATGGATAAGACAACATGATATATCCCTCCTCACCATTATCTTGGCGTTCAATGACATGCGCCCCCGGAGTGTACCAAGTGACAGCAGGAGTCAACGAAAAGGAATAGCCTGATGTAAACGGGCAACCCACACAGAACTCAGGAACTCTCCATTCGAGAATACCTTGACCTTCCACTTCTGTGTCTTGATAACCATGTAGACCTATCTTAAATCCACCAGATGCCTTATTTTTGAAAAGGAACTCTTCATCTGAATCAGACTCAAAATCAAAGTATCCTACTACACTTTCAGGAAGTGCATCAGCCTTTACATCAGCCATCGCGCAAGCAGCATCATCTTCAGTGAGAGCCTTACGCCATACCATGAAGTTGTCAATGTTGCCCCTTACCGAACCGGACTTATGCAGATACCCGCCGAATGCCACTACATTATCTTCTTTCCATGCACCAACAGGACCGGCAAACTCAACATCGCCATCCTGCTCCTTATCTCCAAGCGACCAGGAAGTGATCTCCTGACGCTCGCCATTGATGAATAGAGCAGGTTTTACACCACCTTTTTCATCAAACTCAAAAGAATAAGCCATATGATACCAAGCACCCGGATATAGTTTCATGCCATCAAAGCGATAGGATGCGTCTTTTCCGGATGCCATACGGATTGTAAAAGCATCGCTCCTGCCATCTTCAGTCAAAGAGTGCCACATCCAGCCCCAATTATTGACAGCCCATGGATCTCCCTTATGACGGATATTGAGAGCATGAACCGATTTATGGCTGAAATTTTCAGGTTTAAACCAGAAGCTTACAGCAAACGATTCATTCGGACATAACTCAGTATCTTTGAATCGAAAACCCAAACCGTTGTCGCCAACTTTCACGCCTCTCGGCAGGTGAGAGCCTCCGGCATCGACACGATATTCTATCTTAGGGGTTGGAGTATTCAAAAAAATCCGTGTAGGCATCACTCCATCTGTACTCTCACGAACTTCACTTCCGGGACATTCCAACGAAAGGACGTGCGGCACATCACCACTCTCATCACCCGTCACCTGTACGAATCCTTTCAATACACGCTTCGTTTCAACTCTTCCTGACTCAATGTTTTCAAAACCTTTGACAATAAGGTCATAATTACCCGGAGTTGGCAGACCGGAATGCATATAGAGGGTATAAGTATTTTTTGACTCTGCTACTACATTGCCGTCAGAATCGATCAAAGTCCAGTCTGCTTGCTCATGATCAGGATCTGCATAATATATTTCAAACATCTCATTGGGCTTGATCACACCATCTGAAATCAAAATATCATCTGAAGTAGAATAGATATCCAAAGGATCCAACCATTCACCCCAACTTACCTCACTTTCTGTGAGATGATCCAAAGCAACAGCGCTTACACCAAAGCGATACTTAGCCCCGGTTCCAATATGATTAGGTACAGAGAACATCAGTCCGGCCCAAGAAGTAGTCACCCCCATAAGAATAGGTCCGTCATATTCCTGCTGCGCATAGAGCTTAAAAAAAGAAGTATTTACATCAGAATTGTAGCATACGTCATTTCCCTTATCGTTGGGCATATTGAAAATAATCTTAGCATCTACTCCATCATAACGCGCACCCAATATTTGTGTAGACTCCACGATAGGTGCCACAATAGATGCCTTAAGCGCAGAAGGACGTTTGATAGAAAACTCACCGAAACGCATGTCAAGATCAGAAGCATTCTTGAAATGAAGTGCAATCATAGCCACTTCTCCTCCATCTGGAACGACGATATCATTACCTACGGTAAATTTCCGTTCTGTCCACTCCAAGGTATTAGCCAAAGCCCCCACATCCATCACTTTCATAGACTCTTCTGCTATAGGATTAGACTCATCGCCCTTCAACGATATGGCAATGAATGCATCTGATGATCCGTTGAGAAGCTTGTAGCGGAAAGTTATCTCATCACCTGCCTTTAGTGGGAATTCGGTCTTGAAAAGATGTAAGTATTCTTCATTTGATGTGCCATGCACACGGATGGTAGAACCACCATTCCAAGCATCATCCCAAACAAATTCAGCCTCCAATCCATCTTCAGGTAGATCAGAAGCATCCCGGCCAAGAAAACTTCCGGCAAACCACCACATCCACGTGGGGAGATAATCTTGCACTGCAATGTTATACCATTCTGCATTGTGGCGGCGTACACCCTTCCAGTTGAAGAAGCGTCCGTTGCCAAGATTGAAATATGTGATGAAGGGTTCATCATCTAGATTCCATTTAAGTGCTGAACGCGCCGACATCATCTTCGACATGCCGGAGAAGTCATCCTTTGTAGCTGAATATATGAGCGAATTAGTAGTAGGCAAGGATGCTATGGGATTGTGTGCGCCGTTAGTAAACCAATTCATCATGCGATTCAAATAGGTTCTCTGACGTTTTATCGGGGATGATCCCTGCTCGGCACGACTCTCGAAAAACATATTTTCGGAGTGCGCGCCCCACAGTCCTATAGAGACAGGATATTGCTCAAGCAAAGTCCAGATCTCCTTGCTTGAATTGTGTGGTTCGCGTCCCTGCATGTTGATGCCGCAATAGATATCGAGCGGAGTGCGGCCGTATTCCCGGGCATTCGCAACTGTATTTTCGAGAATATTCTTGTAGTTCCAGTTATAATTGAGGAAAAGGGAAGAGCGAATATTGTCGCCATAGCCCCAAAGATCCCTGTTGTGAGCTGCCAGTCCGCGGTCGAAAGTGATCTTTCCTGCCTTGTTTGTGCCATCATACCAAATGATGTCAGCAATGGGATTACCTTGATCTTTCATGAGTTTCAAAGTATTCTCATGAAGATCCATCAATCCTCCTACAAGGACGGAGTTAGTTGAAAACTCCGAGTTATAGCCGATGCCATCCACACCATAGTATAAAAGATAGTCGGAGAGTTTTTCGGCCCCTGCCTCCTTAAGGGATGTCAAAGCTTCTTTCCACTCCTTTGATATATTACCGTAAGGAACTGAAGCGAGAGCGCTGACCGGAACACCATTTTTGTGCGCCACGTCAAGAAAACCTGACGGAATGCGCACAAGAGGCGACGACCAGTTGCCATAGTGCGTGACATAGCTCCACATAGGGAATACCTCACTGTCGAAAACTCCATCAGGGAGAGCGTTAAATTCTTGGTTATTTATTGGTACCCAGAAAATAAGTTTCTTGTCATTGTCATCATTTAGATCAGGATTGACTTGAGTAGCCTGATTGCGGAAACGCACATGAGGCTTGACTCGAGAGATGAAAAAATTGTCATCTTCACTCCATTTCTGTCCCTTCTCCCAACTCTTCAATGCTTCCGGGAATGCTGAGCCAAATATGCCCTTGTCTACATATTCGCTTTTTATCTGCTGGCCTGCAGCCATCAGGGGTATAGTTGCCATGAGAAGGCAGAGGTAATTGGTATATTTCATTCTAAATCCATGTTAGGCTTGGGAATTGTAGATTAATCCCCTTATTGATTACTATTGACGATTATTAGACTTCACTTGTTACAAAGATAGTCTAAAATTCAATATTATGCAAAAAAAGATACAAAGAAGTCGTTTTGACTAATTTTAAATTTTTAAGTATCTCGCAAAAATTAATGATATGATAAATCCGAGATAATCTTGAGGCAGTTATCATATCAAGACCCTTGCAGATGCTTGGTTTATATATGTCGTTTAATTTTTGTTAGCTACTTAAATGGACATTACAAAGTTTCCCATCAATCCTGACACTAATAAGGACTAATGGGAAACATATATAATATAGTTGTTTCTGCTTTAATAACTCTACTTTTGCATATAAAATACTTATTTCTACTTTGTAAGTGTGCAGGAATCAGGAATCACCTTAACGTTGTGAGCGAATCTGGGCATTGTGGTTGTCTCGGTCAGACATACTGGTAAAATTAGTGCCGTCATCAGCACGATAATAATGCGGGCCGGAACTGCTGGTGCTCATCATTATACTACTGAAATTCTTCCCGAATAATATACTGATAGCAATGATGGTTCCCACCAAAGGCAACATCTCCATAAATGCTGCGAAAAGAGCAACCATAAAATACAAAAGTGTGATAAGAGTTCCGACGCACAATACAAATGAAGTCACTGTATATATGGCACCTACACCTTTTCCTATTGACTTGGAGTTGCTCCAAAATGAATAGAGAGCTGCTATTGCAATCCCTGTGCTGGAAACTATGTAGAACCATAAATTACGTGCCTTTTCATCAAGAAAAAATTGGCCAATAGCCATAAACAGAATCAAAGCGATCGGGACAACTACAACAAGAGAAATGAACTGGATTTTAATGGAGAGTCTACGTCCTCCAAAATAATCTTCCATATATAGTTTATAAGCAAATGGCGCGATTCCCTGAACAATCAGGAACAACAGCAAAATAAAAGTGTGAAGAAGGATTTCCAGATAACTTGCACCTTCCGGCACAAGCCACCATAGTACATGACCACCTAAATAAATATAAATCAAAATCAAGGATATGGCCACAAAAAGCATTAGTCCTGAAATTGAATACATTGCTTTTTTTGAAATTTTCTTGTCGTCAGAAAGTTTTTCCCGGTCGAAAACAGACCAGAAACAGAAACCTACAGAACATAAGGATAAAATGAAAATAATCCAACAAGGGATTGTCGTAGTAAGAAAAAATTCTTTCATGATTATAAAATTTGAAATTATTTTTGCAAAGATACATCATATTCAAATATCGGTCAATTACGGGATTCCGTACTTTTTTTCGACTTTATGAATATATTTCCAAATTTTTTTACCTAATATGAATAAACCTTTCGTAAGATATCAAGTCATAAATAACGAGTGTGAGAAACACACTTCTTTTTGCATTCCTCAATATTCTCACTTTCCATTATGAACAAAAGAATAGTATCTCTCCTGACTCTCTCCTGCCTCGCTGTGGCTACCTTGATAGCAGCGACGGTGAAGGGTCGGATTGTAGACTCCCAAGGACAACCTCTTATTGGAGCCACCGCTACCCTTCTCGCCCTTCCTGATTCCACTATCGTTAACGGCTCAATGACAGACACTGAAGGAGCCTACCAATTCAAGGATCTTACGCCACGACGTTATCTGCTGAAGGCTTCAATGATAGGAATGGATACGGAGATGACCGACTTTACAGTCGCTGATACTACCAAAACTGTCGAACTTCCAACCATCAAGCTCTACGACGAGTCTACAGTGCTTAAAGAGCTTCTTGTGAAGGGAGTGAAAGCAGCTGTTGTAGCTAAAGAAGATACTATTGAATACAATGCCGACTCATTCCATACTACAGAAAACGCTATGGTAGAAGACTTGCTCAAGAAAATGCCCGGCATGGAAGTAGGAAAAGACGGCAGTATCACCGCTAATGGAAAGACTGTGTCGAAGATTCTCATTAACGGAAAGGAAGCTTATGGCGACGACCCGTCGATGGCTACTAAAAACTTTAGTGCCAAAGCTATCTCAAAAGTTCAAGTTGTAGATCGCAAGAGTGAGCAGGCTCGTTTAACAGGTGTCGATGACGGTGAGGATGAGACAGTCATCAACCTTACTATCAAGAAAGGAATGGAAAACAGCTGGTTTGGTAACGTAAAGCTCGGATACGGAACAGACGGACGATATGCTGAAAGTTTTTCAGTTACCAATATGAACGACGGTAACAGAGTTACCATAAACGGTCTTGCCAACAACGTCAACGAACGAGGTGGTAGAGATATGGGAGGCGGTAACTTCAGTATGGGAGGTGGCAGCGGAGGTATCCTCACCGCTCAGCAACTTGGTATTGACTTCGCCGTAGGCAATGAGGAGACACTGGCTGTAGGTGGTTTTGTTCGCTACGATCATGGCGACCGGACACAGGAGAACAACAGTGAGACAATGAATCTGCTCCCGGACTCTGTCAGCTATCAGACATCGAAATCAGGATCGCGCGACAAGAGTCATGACGTAATGGCTTTCTTCAGAGCAAGATGGAATCCTAACGAGAACAATACATTTGATTTTCGCCCGTCGTTCTCTTACAATTTCCGAAACACTACATCAAACTCTGAATCTCACCTTTCTGCCGGAGACGCGGCCCATACACCCGTCAACAGCCAGATAAACGACCGGATCAACCGAGGCAACAATTGGTCAGCCCGTGGTAAGTTAACATATGTGCACCGTTTCTCGCAGAAGAAAGGACGCTCGTTTAGCGTTCGCGGAGAATACTCATTCACCAACAACCGCCAGCACATGGTTTCTCTCTCAGAAATCGTAAAACATCTGATGGAAAATGAAGATGAGGATCTGTTTCGTTATACTGACAATAAGTCATGGAACAATAACGTCAGCCTGCGTCTGACATGGACCGAACCGATCGGACGGCCAGGCAACTTCCTTGAATTTGCTTACAATATCAATTCACGCAAGAATAATGCCGACAAATACGTGTATAATCTTCCGATGGATTATTACTACGATAATAATTATCAGATGCCATTTTTCGACTACGTACCCGTCGGAGGAGAAATGTCTGACACCCTATCAAATAGCTTCCGAAATGAGTTCCTTACTCAAAGTATCCGCTTCGGCTATGTATATACAAATAAGGTAATGAATTTGAACGCAGGCATCGAGTTAGTTCCATCCAGCAGCAAGAGTACGGACCTAATCATGTCTGACCGCAACATTCCAAGACGCAATGTAATCAACTTCGCACCTTTCGTGCGTTTCCGCTACAAATTCTCGAAAAACCGCTCAATGCATCTGCGCTACAACGCACGCTCATCCCAACCCTCCATCTCCCAGTTGCAACCGGTTGCGGATGTCTCTGACCCTATGAACATCAAAATCGGTAACCCGAATCTAAAACCGACTTTTACACAGAGGTTCAACGGTATGTTCCGAGATTTTGACATGGACAACCAGCGTTCTATCTTCGCAATGATCAACGGATCTTACACCATCAACAACATAGTCAGCAAAACAACAACAAACAGTTTGACAGGCGCTCGCGAAACTACCTACACCAATACCTCGGGCGACTTCTCGATCCGTGGCATGGGACGAATTGACCAACCTTTGCGTAACCGTAACTGGCGTATCACTGCCAACCTGGATGCTTCATATGCAAACAAAAACAGCTATACCAACGGACTATACAACAGGAGTGGCGATCTCAACCTGCATCCGCGAGTGGGAATGACTTTCTCCACCGAAATTGTACAGATATCCCTAACCCCAAGCTATGCGTGGCAGCTTGCAACCAATACCCTTGCAAACCAACCTAACCGAAATAACAGTAGCTATGGGTTTGACTCAGACTTCACTCTGACTCTTCCTTTTGGCCTACAGATGGGTACCGGTCTGAATTATTCCAAGACAGAGGGTCTCTCAGCAGGTTATGACTCATCTTCATGGATCTGGGATGCCAATATACTTTATACAATACCCGGAACATACGGACTCAATATTTTTGCTGAGGCACATGATATTCTTGGAGACACGAAAAACATATCACGCAGTGTGTCAGCGGCTGCTATTGTCGACAACAGATACAACAACTTGACACGCTACTTCATGTTTGGAGTTAGTTGGAGGTTTAATTCCAGCACCTGGAAAAAGAAAAAGGGAGAGGAGTCACTTGACGACGAAATGCCTATGCCCGGACCAGGCATGATGGGACCCGGAGGACCTGGTGGGCAGCGACCGATGGGGCCTCCTCCAGGGGGATTTGGTGGGGGAAGACCCTTCTAATAATCGAGAACTGAGAATTTAAAATTGAAAATTAATCGAGATAAGTCTTGATAAATCCCGATTAACCTCAATTCAACTGCCAACTCAAAACTCAAGACTGAAGACTAAAGACTGAAGACTTAAACCTAATAACTAATGATTAAGTATATATCTATGGTGATTGCGGCAGCCGGCCTTATGGGGTCGGTTGCCGTTTCTGCTCAGACAGAACGCGCATATGAGATTCAGCGCGACATGCCTCTCTTCCTTGACAGCCTCAAGACAGAATTCACATATCCTATGGCATGGGGAAACAACGACATCACAGACTTCAACCAGTGGCGTGCCGCAGCGAAAGAAAAGCTTGCGGAGGAAATGCTCCTCCCCCCGCCTCGCGCAGAGGCATACGACATGAAGATACTCGAATCGGAAAAACGCGACGGTTATACTGCATATAAGATTGAATTCAATCTTACTAAATATTCTCGCGTTCCGGCCTATCTGCTTATACCGGACAGTGAAGGCCCGCACCCGGGTATCGTTGCCCTCCACGATCATGGCGCTCACTTCACAATCGGCAAAGAGAAGATGGTGCGTCCATTCGGAGTGGAACAGACAATGCTCGACGATAGCGATGCATGGGCTGACAACCTTTATGAGGGACAATACGTGGGCGACTATCTTGCTAAAAACGGATACGCAGTGCTCTCTACCGATGCACTGATGTGGGGGGAACGCGGATGTAAGGAAGGAAGCGACAACACTCACCTGGCAAGCGTAGCCGGCAATATGTTGTTGTTAGGGCGAAATCTCGCATCATGGATGACGTTTGAAGACGCCTATGCCACTGAGTTCCTGGCCTCCTTGCCTGAAGTTGATGCCGAGAGAATCGGTTGCACCGGTTTGTCGATGGGTGGCTACCGCACATTCATGCTTGCTGCCGTCTCCCCTCTTATCAAGGCAAGCGTAGGGGTATGCTGGATGACTACCCAGGATGCCATGATGGACTGGAAATACGGCCGCCACGAACGCGGAGGTTTCGCCAACAACCTCGGAGGAGTCTTCGCACAGCTTGACTATCCGCATATCGCCTCTCTTGCATGCCCGAATGCCATGATGCTAATCAATGGCGAAACAGACAAACTCTTCAAGCCACACGCCGTGCGCCAATGCTACGACACCATGCACAAAGTATGGGACAGCCAGGGAGTGGGCGACAAACTCGAGACTCACCTTCTTCCTCAAGGACATGAAATGCCAAAGGGTGTGCAAAAAATGACTTTAGATTTTTTTGATAAAAATCTAAAGTAGTTGTCAACGTTGTCGAAGTTGTCATCGTTTTCATCGATTTATCAAGTCGGCGACAACGACGACAACGCTGAAAACGATGAAAACTGAAAAAAAAAAAAAAAGTTACCGAAAAATTTGCACAGTTCAAAAAAAAGCACTAACTTTGCATTGCTTTTCGGGAGAGACCTTGCGAAGCCTTTAGTGGAATCTCTC
>CAYSMP010000007.1:0-56507 GCA_964432215.1 uncultured Sangeribacter sp. | reverse complement strand
CTCCGTGCAAGATACTATTTCACTCATACATTCGTTATATTTGCAGATGACAAGTCAGAGAACTTGCGGGCGATGACATGAGTGATTCCGATGGTTTGGCGGAGCAGAGCTATGAAAAGCGATGCAGTATGCCATAGGAACAAATGTTGGAGTTGCGGAATGGTGTTTGGATAAATATTTGATTTTTAGGATATAATAGAAGTGAAGTTTCCCAAGTGGAACCACTACCCCGAAGTCGCTATCAATTAGCGACTTTTTTATTTTGGGTTGAGCACCCAATGTAGAAAGTGCGCTCCTGCGCACTTTCTGGCGCGGCATAAGGTAACTTTTATAGCTTCTCCAAGTTATTCACGCATAGTTCAAACCATCCCATTCTTATAGGCTGGATACGAGATGCGTTATGTCAATCAAGTAACGACTCTGACTTTGATGATGATTGATCCGGTTAATTTTTCTTGGGCTGATTTACTATTGGGTCAGGAAGATGAAAATAGACTGGCATTGTAAAATAAGATTCCTTATTGCGTCCTTTATATTTGGCAGGAACAAAACGTGGCAGTTTACTGACAACTCTTATAGCTTCATTGTCAAGAAGCGGATGCACACTCCTCACAATGGCTATATCTCTAACACTGCCGTTCTCTGTCACAAATAACCTAAGAATTACTCTTCCTTCAATATTTTTTTCGACGGCTTCTTCCGGATATTTAATATTATGGCTTAGAAATCTCTGAAGACTCTCTATTCCACCCGGAAATTCAGCCAAGGTATCAAAATTAAACATTTCATCGTCTACACCTCCAACCACTACAGGTTCCATTTGAGTCTTGTTATTGATAGAATTATCAATAACAGAATTCATTCCTATACTATGGGTACTTATATTGTTTGGTTCTTCATCATAATCTTCATCAAAAAATGCAACTTCGCCAGTTTTTTCATCTGAAAGTATTGGCAGAACATCAACATTCGTTAAAGGTTCCACACTTGGAGAATCAGACGCAATCGTATCTTCTGATACTAACATAGATTCTGAAGAAATCGAATCGACGACTGTATCAGAATTATAATTAGCAGTCCCCTTACCACAGCTTCCCATCATAAGAATTCCAGCAGAAATACCAGCCACTTTCACAATCTTCCCTGCAAGCACACGCCTATCCAGACAATGCTGTATCCAACGCAACTCAGCCTCACATTGTGGGCATGTCCCACGACAATCACCCTGATACGTACACTCCACAGGAGTATATTCGATATCATTTTCAGCTGCAATCTTAACTCTCACGTCTTTGAGCAATTTGCATAATTCTTTTCCTCTTTCCATTGCGCCATTAGCTAATTTTATATGTAAAACAATCAAAATTACAAAACCCGTATTCTTCTAAAAATTTTTTCGAAGCTTTAATCGTATCTTTGGAATTGAATCCTGGAATCAAAGGCAGACGAATCAAGCAATCCTTTTGACGATCAGCGGCTGCTATAATTTTTAGATTATCCAAAACTCTATTGTTATCTTTTCCAGTGTACCTACGATAGATTGTCGAATCTATGTCTTTTATGTCAATAATCAACGAGTCAACTATTTCCAAGATCTTCCTGACATTATACGCTGGAACATTTAGAGCAGTCTCTACATTTATCCTCCAGTCCGACCCACATATTCGTCGAAACTCGGATATGAAGTCAATCCTAAGAGCTGGCTCCCCACCCCCGAAGGTGATACCACCCCCTGTAGCAAGGAAATAGAGATTATCGACACAGACAATATCATACAATTCTTTTGGCGTGACAGACTTAAAATCTCCGGCTTCTTTTAGAGATTGGGGATTAAGACAATACTTGCATCTTAACGTACACCCATGAAAAGCAACGAGTGTAGTCACTCCGACTCCATCCGTATTCACTCTGTGACGAACTATACCAATTATCTTAGCAGAATAATCTCCCATTCTATTGTTTACAAATCAAAATTGGTTATTTCAGGATATTCACAAAATTACAATAAATTTTTTAGATTCCAAAGTATTCAGAAGATAATATCCACACACTAATAATCCTCAACCAATGAATAGCTATCAACCATGCCAAGTCGAATCAGACAAATCATTTTCAAGTTCGGACTTAGTGTGCTCCTGCGCACGTCCTGGCACTCCATAAGGTAACTTTTAGAGCTTCTCCAAGTTATTCAGGCATCCTCCAACTATCCTATTCAGATAGAGTTGCAATACCTTTGATTGAGAGGTGCACATCAGTTTACCTCATATCGTCAGTGAAGATCCTCGAAACATAAAGTTTTTTTAACCGGGTCGATCTCATTTTAATATCACCGTGGAACCTCAAAATAAAAATCGCTAAATAATTTGATATAATGACTTGGATTGATTAACTTTGCATTTGCAATTCAGCAATACCGAGGATTCGGATGCGGGTAAGCCTAAAAGCAGACTTACCTTTTTGTTTTGGTTAGAGCCCCTGTGTCTACTGCACAAAAACAAAGATAAAATGTTTTGTTTTGTAATTTTGAGAACAAATATACAGTTCAAGACAATGACGATTGACGAGATATCGGTATTAAGTGGCAAGGACATTCCAAAACCAGCCATTGGATTATCCCGGATTTAACACATGAAAAACTATGACTAAGACTAAATCGAATAATATAGATCTACTCTTGTCAAAACTTGACAAGAATCAACTTGCCGATTTCATTCGGAAAGAATGCATAAGCGACAGTCAGTTCCAAGATAGATTCCTCGCGCTCGGAGCAGGCACACTGTTTAAGCCAAATCCAGCAATCTATGCCTCCCGTGTGGAAGATTTGATCAAGGATTACGGTAGCAGACATGGCTATATCGAGTATCGTGACACTTTCGATTTCAACCGTGCAGTAAGCCGTATTTTTGAAGAAGCAGACGATGCTATGGAAAAATGTCAATGGGACGTCGCTATGGCGGTACTCACTGGAATCGCCTCTGTTTCTGATGACATTCTCAATAGCGGAGATGACAGTGCCGGGGAATTAGGCGCAATAGTTAGCGAGTGCTTTGAAAAATGGCATGAGCTAACCGCATGTGAATATGTGCCGGAGAATATCAAATCCGAAATATTTGAACTCGCACTTTCCCGATTCAATGCCAAGGACCTAAAAGGCTGGTACTGGTGGTGGGATTGGATGGAAATGGCAATCGACCTTGCAGATACATCAGAAAAACAAAGTAGAGTAATCAAGTCTTTGGATGCCATCAAACCGAATGGCGGTGACTGGAGTTCAAGATACAATGTAAATACTGCACAAAAATACAAACTCAAAATGATGTCACGGTGTGGCAACGAAGAAGATCAAATTGAGTTTATGTATAGCAACGTGTCTAATCCAGACTTCCGTAAGAAACTCCTTCAATTGGCCTGGGATAAGTCTGACTATGACGAGGTGCTCAGACTTGCCAAAGATGGAGTAAGCCAAGATAAGGATTATGCGGGACTGGTCAGCGATTGGCACAAATGGGAACATAAGGTATATCACGCAAAAGGAGATAGAGACAATGAACTGCAATTGGCGCGACATTTCTTCGTCAAAGGCAACAGATGGGGCGAAAAGGAATATTCGATGGAATCAATGTATTCCGTGCTTAAGTCTCTTATTCCTCAAAATGAGTGGTCAAAATATGTCGGAACATTGATAAGCGAGGCTAAAGATAAAAGAGAGACTAGACATCTCTTATTCATATACACACAGGAAAAATTGTGGCAGGAGTATATGGATTACCTCCGTAAGAATCCATCTGCATCCAACATTGACGATGCCCCTAAAGAAGTTAAAGCATTATTCAAAGATGAAATAATCAAGCTCTATGCGTCCGCTGTCAAAAGATTCTTTCAGTTTGCTTCCGATCGCAAATCCTACCGTGATGGTGTAGTTCTTTTAAGAAAACTAATCAAATATGGAGGTAATAAAGAAGCTGAGCAGATTATCAAAGAACAAAGATCGCGTACACCTCGTCGACCTGCATTGATTGAGGAGTTATCAAAACTCTAAGGATTCGAATCAATTCGTGCTAGGAGTGTACTATTCTTGTATCAGTGGGACGATTCAGAAAGCTTTTGGGATATTTTTGGCAATCGTATTGGATATTATTTTGTTTCTTTGTAGCTGTAAAAATATCCCTTATTTAACTCATTTCTACATGAAAACAAAAGCATTACTGATAGGACTTCTCTGTTCGTTTACTGCTGTCGGGCAGACCACCTTGCGTCAAGATTATAGGTTTATGGGTGGAATGACACCCGACAAAAAACTTGTCTCCTGCGACTTCCACAGCATCCATGAATATATGCGTTCACTCGGTTGGGATTATTCCGAACATCCAAACATCTCCAGAAATGACCATTACGACGGTACTCACTGCTCCGTAGTCTACGATGAGGAAATTGGACAATATGCCTATGATTTCATGGTGCATGCCGGTCAGGATATCGACTACGACCGAGGACGTGCAGGCAGTGACCGCCAGCGCAATGAAATGAAAACTCAAACATCGCGCAACTGGCTCCATCTCAACGGCAACTGGGACGAATGGCAGCGACTCGAATGGAAATTCCGGATTCCCAAAGGGTTTCAGCCCTCTTCACGGTTTTGCCATATACACCAGTTAAAAGCACAAGAGGGTAACAACGGAGCTCCCCTTATCACAATCAGCACGCGCAGCGACGATGACGGATCCAACAAACGCGTGCAAGTCATACATACAGGTGACTGTCGCGAGTCAACCAAAGGAGTCTTAATAGACAATCTCTCACTCTCTGACTTTGAGGATGAATGGATTCAGGTGGAAACCGAGATGCACTATACTCATAATGGAACCTTCCGTGTGAAAATGACGCGCATGAGCGATGGCAAAGTGCTTGCCGATGCCACTTTTGATGATGTCGATCTATGGCGCAAAGGAGCAACCAATATCCGCAACAAATTTGGTATTTATAGAAGTCTTGGTCGAAAGATGACCACCCCTTCCGACCGTCCGGACTTGAACATTAAGGATGAAAGTATTCGACTTGCCGACTTCAAGGTCTACGAAGCATGCACCAACCCAAATCCTCAGCCTCATCTCTAAGCGAAAGCGAGCCTGGAAATCGACATTGACCAGACGATTCGTCAGTAAAATAAAAAAGCATCTGAAAATCAGATGCTTTTTTATTTTGACAGGAAAAAGATTAGAAGATTGGTATTTAGGTTGCTTTATGGCGCATGCAAGGTAGTGATAATGATTGCTCCATTAGATCCTTTCATACCATAGGCGGAGCCATCTTTGACCACTTCCAAGCGGACTATGTCATCAACAGACACACTCGAATCGACATCACTACTTTTTTCATATTGCATGCCGTCAACGATAAACAACGGTTCTGAATCCAGCGAAAAGGAATTGCCACCACGGATGGAAACCATCGGGCCTGAATCGCCATAGGAAATAGTCACTCCAGAAATCGAACCACGCATCAGCTCATAGATAGTGTTGGCATTCGAGCGCATTATCTGTTCTCTGACAAGAATATTGGAAGCGTATTTTGCTTTAGCTACTTTCTCATAATCGCGCTGATTCTGCTTCAAGCCGTCGTCAATGACATAGTGTTTCTTATCAAGCGTGATCTTGACATCCGATAAATCCTTAACAGGAAAGACCGCATCCAATTTGTCGGAGAAAGACACTACAATTGTATCGGCAGAATTAACATTTGCTATACAAAACTCACCTTTTTCGTTGGTTTTAACGCAGTCCAGAGAGTTTTTCTTCCAGAGTCTGACCTCCTTCTGTGGTTTCTCTTTACCATTGACTATCAAGCCACGTAAATCCTTTGCACATATTGGCATAACACTGCCAAGGAAACATACTAGACAGATGACAGTTTTCAGAGTCATTGCAACATATCGGTTGTTGAAGCGTAGGCATCATCCATATACATTACAGGGATATTACGTCCGGCATTGCCATTGATATAGTAGATTTCCCAATTGTTAATATACATTCCTCCTACACTCTGGTTGGCCATTCTCACATTAGCTACGATATCACTCGATAGAGTCTCAACCCCTGCAACATATGCATGAAATTTATAGTTTTCATCCACACCCATACTTACTGTCTTATAATCCTTGGCAGCAAATGTGTTGAAGGTATTAAGCTTATGATACTCATGGGTAGTGACTTTCTTACCGCCCGCTTCGGTGTACTGGACAATCAGATCTACATTGTAGTCTGTAGTGCCTTCAGCGGTAGTGCCACCATCAGGGACAGCCGGATAACCGTCGGTCACTTCAGCCGGATACCAAAGGAGACGCAACTGATTGATGTAAGAGCCATTGTTCTCTGCATCTGACCTCAGATTCCAGCGATACTCAAGCACAGCAATCTCCTCTTTATTACCGCACTTAACAGTCTGCGTATTAGGAACGTTTTCATCAAAACCTATTTTCAAACGAGTGGAAAAAGGAGTCTTAAGACTGTTGTCGCCAAAAGCACGACGCACATAGCGTTTCACTTCAGAAGCAGAATTAACCGACACCTGCAGATATTGATTGCCATTTGCCTCTTTCTTCAAAGCATTCTTATTGCCACTCTGGAGCGACATTGAATGAGGAGCTTTCTCAAACTTGTCGAAATAATAGCTTGAGACGTACATCTTATGCTGGCGCGTTTCAGACTTGCCTCCTACTGTAGCAGTACAGGTGATAGTGTATACACCCGGTGTGTCAGGAGCCTGCCATGTCATCTCGTTCAAACCTTGTGGCTGAGTGAGTTTGCCACCATCGCATGTCCATTTATAATCCGTATGCCACAGATCGCTTGATCGGACACACATCCACACCTTCACTTTTTGATTGCAGTAAAACTCATCGCCATCTGCACTAAGAGAGTCAATCTCGATGGAGTCATCGTTGCCGCAAGCCGCAAGAAAAGGAGCGCAGCAGAGAGCCAAGATTAATCTATATAAATATTTCATGATTATTCTGATTATTAGTTTGTGATTACTTCAGGTTGAGCTGACTACGTGTGGGACGGTCCATCCAACTTGCAATTACATGGATATACGATCCATCAGAGGAAAAAAGATTGGATGTGCGCGGTTTTATTTCCGACTTATAGTGACCGTCGAAATTATTGAAAGTGATGTTCGGGTTGCGGTCTTTTAGGATGTACATATTCACCATAGCAGTATCCGCTTCTGCATATGTCTCATACCAAGTGGGCTCAGCCGGAAGATTTGAGTGAGTGTAGAGTCCCTTCACAATATGGTAGAGAAGAAACTCCTTCACCTGCTCTTTCGGATATGATGTCATTGTTGTGGGAGCGTAGGCAACTTCTTCCCCCAGCTCATCGTCGAAATACGTCAGTTTGTGTTCTTGAAAATAGCTTTTGTCGGTCTCTGTCTCTGAGTTGAAAGCAGGATTTGTCGGGAGCAGATAGGTGCACCCTGAGCGCACGAACTCATTTTCAAGACCTGTATACACGATAGCCTCTTCAAGTAGGGAAAACAGGTCAGGGCGTGACTTTATGAAATCCCAAGTAGACATGTTTACTTTATTACTGGGTATGCCTGCCTCATAGTCAAACTCGTAAGGTTTCTGGTAGTCAAGACCGAAAAGTTCACAGCTTGTGAGCAGCATGGATGCAGCAATCGAACAGAATATTGCTTTTATATGTCGAATTTTCATCTTATGTCGGGTTGTTAAGATATGGATGTTCTAATATTTTACCTCTCAGTGTAAGGATAATTCTGATCACCCTTAAGAGCAGTGTTGGATTCAAATTCACGATAATATACCGGCCAGTATTTGCGTCCTTCTTCGCCAAATCCAGTGACTGTCACGCCAGCTGAAGACTGACGCTCAGAGAAGACCGGATCCATGACTTCTACCAGTTTACCGGTTCGCATAAGATCAAACCAACGCTGTCCTTCGCCGAAGAATTCAAGCTGGCGCTCGAGGAGAATTAGATCTTCCACTGCATTCTTATCACTGATATTGACTTCAGTCTTTGCATCACGGAAATAGCCTGATCGGTTACGGATCTGGTTTACAATGTCCAAAGCCTCTTCTGCGCGTCCCAGCTGATTGAGAGCTTCTGCTCTCAGAAGAAGAGGATTAGCTGCACGCATCATCACGATTTTCTGTTCGCTATCAATAGTGTTTAGCACCTGATATTGGCTCTTGTAGATCATGTTTGAGGAGTCATATTCACGAGCAGGATCTATGGGACTGTATTTGATGCATTTATTTATACCGTTGGCAGTATATGTAGCGTAGGTAATTGGTAGACGCTGATTGTTGTAGTAGAGACGTACTGTATCGACAGTATTCCAAAAGCGGCTGTCAGCACCATATACATTAGGATCATCCTCAGCTTTATCATCATCGGCGCGAAGACGATCTACAAAGACTTTGAAAATGGATTCGCTGATCTGCCAACCATTGTTGGTGTTGGATGCTCCAAGCTGACCGGGCCAACCGCTGTTGGCTCCATTCTCCGAGAAACTCCAGTCCATCGCAAAGATCACCTCCGGAGAAGCATCGGGACTTTCAAAGATTTTTTTCCAAGATGTCTCATCACCTACGAGATAGATATTTGAGTTTCCAACAAAGCGGTCAGACGATTCGATAGCGTCCTCATAGCGATGATACCACATATCCACCTCTGTCTTCAGCTCATACATAGCATCCAATCCAAGGAAGAACTTGCTTGAAGTGTCGGCTATGGTGAAGTATTCTATAGCCTTCGCGATATCACTGTAGATAAAGTCGCGGATTTCTTCAAGAGAAGCGCGAGGAACATTTACTGAAGTCATCGATCCGTCCCATTCAGAAGTCACAATAGGCATTTTGCCCCATGTGCGGGTTCCCCAGAAATACATATAGGCTCGCATACCGTAGCACTGACCCATATAGGGAGCAATCTCCGATTCAAGAATATTTGGAATTGTCGGATATTTCTCAATGCCCACATTCGCACGTGTGATAGCCTGAAAGAACGGCTGCCAGCTTGCCTCAGCGCGTTGAGGGGTAATAGAATTCATCAATATCCAATCTTGTGCATAGCCTGTAGATTGAACGTTGTCGGAACGAACATCTCCATAAAGCACTTGCTTCTGTGAAAGAGCGCTCTGGAAAGCCACATAGATACCGGCGTTCCAGTTGGCCATTTCTGATTTTTCTTTAAAGAATGTGCCGGGTGCAAGATCTGAGAGAGGCTGCTTGTCAAGAAAGTCGTTGCAGCTTGAGAGCATCAGACCTGCAAGTAATATGGTTGTGAATTTCTTATTTTTCATGACGTTAAGTTTTTAGAAACCTACATTTATACCAAATCCGAGTTCGCGGCTATGAGGATACTTGGAGCTGTCTTTACCGGGATTGAGCACGCCTCCGCTTACTTCCGGGTCGAAGCCGGTGTAGTTTGTCCAGGTCATAAGATTGTTGCCATAGACGAATACCTGTACGGAACGTAAAGGAGTCTTATTGATTATTTTCTTTTCAAGATTGTAGCTAAGACGCACGCTTTGGAGTCGGATGAATGATGCATCTTCAAGGAACTGACTGCTAAGGCTCATCGAGTGGTTGTTGGTAGATCTCGCACGGGAATTGAGGGCATACCATTCTGTGATTTCACCCGGATATTTCCAACCTTGGAGCAGATACTCAGGCGTCTGCTTGTGGGTGTTACCGCCCCATGAAGAATAGTAGCGCTTCAAGTCGTTCCAAACTTGGCCACCCCAACTCACATAGAAATTGAAGCTAAGTGAGAAGTTTTTATAAGTCAAATTGTTGTACCATGAACCATACCAGTCGGGAGTAGCTTTGCCAAGGACAATCTGGTCGTTGGAGTTTATTTCACCGTCGTAGTTGCCATTCTCATCAGGTTTATTATACCAGATAACGTCTCCACCACCGACAACGACACCGTTGGTCTTCATCTGTGCTATCTCTCCTGTATAGACGGAGCCATCAGGGAGACGATACTCTAAAAGTGTCGGTTGCCCGTTAAGTCCTATTATGACATTATTGTCATCATCGCGTTTGAATACAGGTGTCAAGCGTGTAGCATAATCGGGAGTGTAAGCATTGCTTGCGTCATACTCATAGACTCCAAGATTCTTATAACCATACCATAATCCGGCAGGTTGCCCGACTCCTACCCACCATGCAGTGTTACTGATATAATCTTCTCTGGCAAGCTTGGTAATCTTGTTGTTGTTCTTCCACCAGTTGATTGTAGTGGTCCAACTAAAATCGCGAGTAGTCACCGGAATAGCAGTGATCGAAAGCTCTACACCCTTGTTCTCAATAGCAGCCAGGTTTATTCTGGTAGTGTTGTAACCGGTCGTATAAGGAAGATTCTGATCAGCAAGGAGGTCTGAGGTCTTCTTGATATAATAGTCAGCAGTCAAGACGGCACGCCCGTTGAAAAAGCTTAGGTCAATACCGAAGTTTGTCTGTTTTGTTTCCTCCCATTTTAGATTGGGATTACCATACTTAGATCCGGGAACTACACTACCGGTACCATTATAACTGTTTCCAGCGCTATATACGGTCTGAGATTCATATCGACCAATACGGTCGTTACCCGTCACACCATAACTTGCACGAAGTTTAGCATCAGTAAGAAAATTATCAGACCAACGCATCCAAGGCTCATCGGAGAAGCGCCAAGCACCGGAAATAGAGGGAAAGACACCCCAACGGTGGTTTTTACCAAATCGAGATGAACCATCTCGGCGGATAACTCCAGTCAGTGTATAGCGCCCTTTCCAACTATAGAGCGCACGTGCAAACATACCTATCATAGATTCATCCCAACCTGAGGTATAGACATTCTGAAGGTCATACACTGTAGCCATATTCATGTAGTGGATGGATTCAGAAAGAAAATAACTACCGCCAATCATAAATTGAGTCTGCTTGGTCTTATCAAAACTTAAACCTGCAACAGCGCTGAGCTGATGGTCTTCTCCAAAATCCTTGTTGAAAGAAAGGAACGCTTCTCCAGCGTATTTCCACTGCTGCTGATTAAGGTCGCTACCTGTGTTTTTGCCATTGTCACTTCCTTCGAGCGTCTTAGATGAGAATACAACGCGACGGGTAGTGCTATAATTGGCAGAGACATTTGCATCAAGACGAAGCCACGGAGTAAAACCCCATTGAAGACCTTGATAAAATTGGCCTTCATAGCGGCTGGTCTCATCAAGTTTCTCTGTGAGCTCTGCTATAGGATTACGTCGGCCGCCAGAAGAATAGTAAGGAATTAGTTCACCATCAGGATACCAAATAATCATATCCGGATCACGACGCATAGCATCCTGAAAAACTGTCTCCTTGATATTGTTTCGTTTATTGTAAGAAAGTCGTACGCGAGTTATGAATTTGACATTCTTCCACGGATTATATTCAGTATTAAGATTGGCATTATAGCGGTCATTGTAAGAGGTTCTGATGATACCTTTCTGGCCCACATAGCCAAGCGATATTCGATATAGGAACTCTTTAGTTCCACCGCTCACCTGTACGTTTGCCTCGTCGCGAGGAGCAGTCTGGAAAAGAAGATCCTGATAATTGTAGTTGGTGCTATATTGCAAGCCTACGGAGTCTGTACGCTCACTAAATTTCTCAAGAGTCTTTGACGGATTGTTGAGGTCGGAGCTGGCCATACTCAGACGGCTTTCAAATGCATTGACCTGAGGGAGCTTATTACTTGCCTTATAATATGAACGCTGGTACTTGGCATCCACTCGTGGTTTACTTTGTTCTCCGCTTTTGGTAGTGATAAAAATTACACCGTTGGCTGCGCGCGCACCATATATTGCAGATGATGCAGAGTCACGCATCACATCGATTTTTTTGATGTCATTAGGGGATATGTCATCAATTGAATCTACTATCACACCATCGACAACGAAAAGAGGAGTAACACCATCGTCGCTAAAAGTTGATGCGCCTCGCATCGAAACGAAGCTTGATGCGCCGGGAGCTCCGGAATTGCTTATGATCTGAAGGCCCGGAGCTGCACCTTGAAGAGCATCCAGAACCGACACCGGAGATTTCTGTTCGATCATCTTTTCATTAACCGAAGTCATCGAACCGGCAACGTGCTTCTTATTCATGGTGCCGTAACCTACAACCACTACTTCATCAAGCAGTTCGGAGTCTTCCGCCATAGTAATATTAAGTTCAGTACCGGTCGCCTTCACCTCTACAGGTTTGTAGCCAACAGATGCAATATATAAAACAGCATCCTTTTTACAATTGATAGAAAACTTACCATCGATGTCGGTTGCAACACCGTTTGAAGTTCCTTTTTCCATAATAGTGGCACCAATGACCGGTTCTCCCTCCACATCCAGCACCACTCCAGTCTGGGTTATGTCCTGCGCCCATGCACTGGCAGATAACCCAATGAAAAGGGCAGTTAGTAAAAGCCGCCAATGCGACAGCCATAATTTGTAATTCTTCTTTTCCATTCAGAATACTATTAAGAAATTAGTTTAATTTGTTCTCCATTGTCAATATTTATAGTACCACAGTATTCCACTCAAATTCATACTGAGCTCCACAAGTCTGACAGTGCAAATTTATCTATAAATATCTGGAGACATTTACAAAATCATTCCAAATGCTTAAATTATTGTTTCAGGCTCCAAAATTAATAAATTTTTCTTTGTGGGCTATTAAACTATTATAAATTTAACACTTATGGTACATTTTTAATATTGTTTAATTCCACTTTAGCAATCGAAAGTAGAAGGTATTCTTTAAGTTGAGTTTGCGAGACTTAATTGAATGATTGATGATTATTTCTGCGATAACAACTCAGAGTATTTAGATTTTATATAATTCAGATCAATCGAATTATTATCATACCAAGCCGGCCCAACACCAGAGATGGCATCAGATACACGTTGACGTTCCATCAGAGTATAGTCATAAACCGGAGCAACCTGTGAAAAACCATTGAGTCTAACTTCCGAACCATCGGAAAAATCATATTTATTTTCGACAAAGTTGAACCCATCTGATGTATCCTCAGGACGGAACAGTCTCACGTCGGAAGTAGTCCCGTAGAGAGAATTATAGGCAAACCGTATGTTGCGGGGCATCTTCTCGCCCTGTCCTGAACCAAATTCCATCGAACGGCAATCGATAAAATGATTGTGCGCGATATCCACATTCTCGGCGCGATGAAACGATGTCAATGGTTCTTCCTTAAGGTCTGTCTCCGGGGTAGGACGGTCATGAACCCCTACTCTTACAAGAAGTCCCCATCCATTAAGGCGACAGCATAAATTGTCATAAACTGTGTGGCCTTGATTGATGATTCGAATTCCACACGTACCTTTCAGGTCATTTCCTACGAATGTGTTACCTTCAACTACATTATAGTGTCCGTGTCGACACACGAGAGCTCCTCTTGATTCAAAAAATAGATTATGCCGAAGAATATTGTTGCATGATTTGACCGAAATTATCTCATTTTCCCCATCGCAGTGAAGAAATACGTTACTCTCGATGATAGCATGAGACTCAAGTTGTGAAGACCAAGAATGTCCTACACGAATGATTTCAGCTCCATTGCCACCATAAGGCTTACGCATACCAAATAGGTTATGATCGATCTGATGGTTATTGATGTGACTATTCTCATCCAGCCACACCTGCACAACGAGGCCGCCAATTCGTTTATTGGCAAAATAGCAATGATCTAAACGATGATTCTCGCCATATAATCCTACCCAATATTCAGCTACATCTTTAGGTTGCATCCCTTTTGGAGGGGGCAATTCACTTTTGTTAGGATCATTGCACTCATCAATGACACAATTGGTCATTCGGCAGTGGGAAGCGTTGATACCCTTGTCTTTTCTGAATTCTATCATCGAAAATCCTGAAGCCCAGGCTTTATTAAAGAATAAGCCATCCACTTTGAGGTATTTGCCATAAATCTTCATTTTGACAGGACCTGAGATAATCGTTTTACCGGGATGTTCTGCGCGTAGCGTAATTGAATCACCCGGCGTACCTTCGGCAAAGAAGTCAAAATCGCCCACTTCATAGATACCATCTTTCATCACGACTTCATCGCCAGGCAGCAGTGTGCCTGAAGACAATTTCTGCTTTAAATCACTTGTCTGAGCCGGAGTGAAGGTATATTGACTTGCATGCAGACTGAAGACACTTGTCACCATGAATGCCAGACAGCCAAATAATTTCCTTTTTCTTTTCATCTCTAAGTATAGTTTGTTTATTTCATGGTTGCAAGTTCGGTGGCACACCACAACAGGGGTGCATGTGCGTGAAGATCGCCGGTGATACGCTTACGATTGACGTAATGATTTCGATCATTTTTGATATTCGTGCCTTCGCATACGTCAATCACCTCATCATCTGCGTTGATGCGACTCACAAGTCCAAGCCATCCCTTACGGGCAACCGGAGCATATTCTTTCGCATCAAGCCATCCGTTTTTGACTCCTACCACCATCGCATAAGTAAACATGGCAGTACCTGAGGTCTCAGCCCAAGTGTCTTCTCCGTCGATGAGTTGATGCCAAAGTCCATCTTTTCCTTGATAGTTCTTTAGAGTTTCCATCATAGTCTTATAAGCCTTCATGATACGTGGGCGATTGGGATTATCAGATGGAAGGGAAGAAAGGAGTTCTGCCATTCCGGCAGCCATCCATCCATTGCCACGAGCCCAGAAGAAAGGCGCTTCCGGAGAATGATAGAAGAGTCCGTTGGGACGTTGTATTTTATCAAGATACATCACCATCTCATCTGCCGCACGGTTGATATATTTCGGATCGCCAGTGGTCTTGAAAGCCTGAGATTGTATGGTAGTTATCATAAACATATCGTCGATCCACACACGTGTCTGCCATGAATATCCTTTGTCTGCATTAGCTTTCTGCTCAGGTTTGGCATCAGCAGGCACCTCCCACTGGGAGTCTGCATATTGCATTCCCAAGTCGCGACATCTCTGGTCGCCACGCTGCATGTATATTTCTAATGGCACTGCCCCAACTACATTATGGTCCACATGATTCATTTTGGGCAAGAGATGTTTCTCCTCTCCAAAAAGAGGTTCGAAACGCTCTACCAAAGCAGAAGTGAGTTGCGGTTTTTGAGTTTCTTTAGCAAACCAAAGGGCTCCCAACCACGCACAGGCATCCGGATAAGTGATATAAGTAGGAGCCTTTTCTGCTCTTGGATTGCCAAAGCGAGTGTGAGGAGTGGCGAGAAACTTTTTCACGATTCGTTCTCCTACTTCTATAGGGTCGCTACCGGTAGGAAAATCGGTCAAAGTTTTGTCTTTTGCGCCTGCTGACAGACTACACATAATAGTAGCCAGAAAGAAAAGAGTTATTTTTTTTAGTTTCATAATTTTGTGATTTTAGGAATTTTATAATCTGAATTCAGTAGATTTTGTCAGTATCCAGTGATTATCTTGTGGATGGAATAGATATATTCCGGGAGCCTGCGCTTCGAATTTATCTTTTCCTAAGCTTATGTTTGAAGCGGTATAGACAATCGCCCAGAGTTCTCCACCATTTTCAAACGACTCTATGATCTGGGCATCACGGTCATTACGGTGGACTTTAACTCTTTTTTCTGCATCGAAACTTTCCACATTCTCGCGAGAACAAGCAGGGAGCACAAAATATGTATAGCTCTTATCTGCAGGCTCAACGCCATGAGAAAGATGCATCGCCACAATATTGCCTTCGATATCAACAGGCCGATACATTTTCATGAAGCTATTCCATGATCCTCGCCGGCAATCTGCTTCAACATATAAAGAGTCGCCGGGCATTACGACATATCCTGTAGCATCATGAAAGAATTTTTTTATCTGATGTCCGGCAAAAGATTTTTTTCCTTCAAGTACTTGCCAATCATCCGAATCAAATTGCCAAAGCAAACCATTCTTATTTCTTGCTTCTATAGCGGTAATGACATTAAGGAGGCTATCAGTTGAGATGCCTGCACCGATACACATCACAAAATCGTCGGTAAAAAGCCATGCTTTGCGGGCATTGAGATTGTCACGTTCGAGTGTCATAGCACTGACACCATGATTGCCTGCAGAGAGTCCTCCTACTAATGGACTACGGTTGTGACACTTATTCTGTCGAATATTGGGGATTGGACAGTCATCTTCAAAAGCAGTGACTCCGGGAATTTTACGCCAATCCCAAAAAGGTTGTACGTTGCGATACTCATCTCCTTTCACATAATAGTAGGTAGCTCCATCACCCAGATAGTAACCAAGGAGATTATCTTCGTTGACCACTTCCGTCCCTATTACGCGCGTGGAACACATTTTGACCGATGCCATCCATGTTGGGGTTCGATGGATAGTATAATCAGAATCATCGAAATGCTTATGTCCTACAAGGGGATTGCCAATAGCCGGAAAGCCATCAATACCAAGATCTGCTGCAGTAAAGGCAATCGCATAAGCTTTATGAAGCTGGGCATTGTGAAACAGTTGACGACCGAGCGCACTGATATCCATATTCCGATTCCATACGGTCCACTTATAGCCTTCATTGATGAGGGAACGCAGTATTTCTTCCTGTTCTTGATCAAAACTGAAAGGGGTATCACGGAAAAGACGATAATAGAACGCCATACTTGAGATATATGCCAATCCATAATTACCAAACTGTTGCTGAGGTCCATGCTGGTGGAAACTCCAATCTGGTTTGATACCTTCTGCCCTACCAACACATATTTCAGACATTATGGAATCGCGAGCCATTTTGACAAGATTTTCATCTCCTTGCATCAAGCCACGCAGAAGTATATTTCCAGAAAGCCAAACTTTGTTTTGTCCAGTCATCTTGAAGCGGGCAGCAGCGAGCACATCAATAATGCCGCTTCGCTCTTCAGGGGATAGTTCATCTTCAATAAGGATGCAAGCGGGCCCGAGAGTCTTAGGGATTCCTATTTCATTCTGCCACCAATTAAGGCATTTCGGACGCTCGCGGAGCCAAAAATCAAGAGCAAGATGAATCTGACCGCATAATTCTTTTGAGCCAAATCTTGGCGACCCTGGTGTCTTGTACAGTTTCACCATCTGCAGCAAGCGATCTGCATGTTGTTTGGGCTCCCATCCGGATCTCTTGGTATCAGCATAATCAATATCATCCCATCTGCCGTCGGGAAGGAGATGACTCAAATAAGCATCGATTTTTTGCAAATCAAAAGGGTATCGTTCATGTAACTCTATGACTACCTGATCTGCCAACTCAGTCTCCTTTTCTATCTTGATAAGGTCTGCCGTCAGAGAATCGATGCGGCTATCTGCAGGAACAAGGATTGACCTATAGTTTGTCTTTATGCGCTCGATTGAAGCAGGGACTCCAGCCGATACAGACATAGCCAATCCTAACGACAGGATGGTAAGAATTAAATATCCGTAATTTATATTTCGACTCATTGCATCAAATTATTTCTGAATTACGGATGCAAAAATAGGCTGAATTTCTCAGCCTATTTTTCAGAATTCTACCAAATGCTATAAAAATTATTTTTTCGGCAAAGAAACTTTAATAGTCGTGCCTTCCTTTATCTTCTTATTAAGCAAAGATTTCCCATCGCGAACAATTTTTACATCGAGCTGGTCGCCATTAATGCGGTTCACTTTAATATCAAAATCTGAACCAAAAGCTCTTACGCTATTCAGATTGGCATAATCCCAATCCTTAGGAAGCCGAGGAGTCAAGTCGAACGAATTGAATCCGGTAGGTCGGATACCGAATAGTCCTTCTGTAAAGATTCTACAGTATAGACCGCTTTCAGCAGATAGATGTCGCTGATCCCCTTCAGGCCATGCCTCGATTGCATACGGCACATGGTCGCCGAGAAGACGGCGGTGTGAATATTTTTTTAAGAAGTCCATGCCTCGCTCCACCTCACCGGCAGCCAGAGTGCCGCGTAGAGCATATAGAGTGGATCGATCCCAGAATGTTTCTGTGCCGGCTTGAGTGAGAAGTCCATCATCAGACCATAGACGCGGAGAAAAAAGGGCATCAATAGTGCCGGAAGCGCGTTCGTTAATTCCAACTGTCAGGGGCATGCATATCCAGGCGCGAAGCACATCGTTGCCATCATAGTAGCGATAGGTATGATACCCCTCTACGTCATGCCCAAAATGTGATTCGATATTTTTGCGTAGCTCAGCTGCCTGATTTGTGTAATCTTTAAGCTGGGATGATTTCACACCAAGCTCTTTTCCAAGATAGGCTGCAGAGAGAAGAGCATCATAATATAGCGAAGAAGTGCATAGGTTGGCATCTCCGGATGGGAAACGGTTTTCCAGCTCATCTGAATCTGATGCCACTACACCTGCATCGTTAAGTTGCCTCTTACAATATTCCAGACACCACTCTATGAGGGGCCACAGCTCTTTAGCTTCTTCTCGATCTGCCCGTGCAAGCGCATAGCGGGATGCTCCATACGCTATCATTGCAGCATCGCCACGATCCTTGGCACCATGCCAGAAGCTGACACCCTCGGAGATAATAGAGCTTGGAATAGCTTTATATTCGTCATTCATGTAGCGGGCAAAGTGGCGAAAGGAGTTTAGGGCTGCTTGATTACCAATTTCATATCCCAGGTAAGGGAAAAAGGGATTTATATACTCTGCCTGGTCATTAGCCCACACAGCTGCATAATAAGCCTCTCCCCCAGGGCCATGCATCAGTCCACCCTTTGTATTATAGATACTCTCGGCGCCCCTTATTTTCGCAAAGGCAAACATAGTGTTGAGCACTGAGTCGGGGGTATCAAGGACAAGATTATCCCACCATCCGTTGATAAGCGAGCGACGTCCTTCACGCTGTGCGTCATAACTTACACGTTTCACTGCATCTTCCGGTGCTTTGCGTCCTGAAAACAGCGCTTGAAGTTGTAAATCCTCGCCAGGCTGAAGAGTAAAGACACCATCTTTAGAAAGTTTACCCTCTATGATATAACTTCCATATACTCCGGCATCTTCCGGAGTAGTGTAAGATACATTCCATTTAGGCACACGCAGCGTGATCGGCTTGTCAAGGTTATTTGTAAAAGTGTATTCCTCACAATAAAATTGATCATTTGGCGAGGGATACAATACCCTTTTGAGTCTGACTGCATCCTCTACCTTTTTGCGACGTTGAACATGACTGAAGGAACTCTCCACTGTCATTATACCATCAAATTTTACGGAGTTGACCTTTTCATCGGTCATATTTAGGTCATCGATAGTGATAAGCCCCGGAATATCAACATCAAAACGCTGCTTGAGATTGCTCTGGGTCTTATTAGGTTTCATCCGAAGCATTGGAAACACCAGGCTGCGATTGAGATGAAATGCTCCCGAATCATCGACACCGTATCGAAGCACAACCGATATCTTTTGTCCACTCATTTCGAGATGGTCGGAATGTGCTTTATCGCAATTTTTGATTGTCCAGTTTATGGCACCATCATCGCCAATACTCCAGCGGTCGACAGGTGAAGTTGCTTGTATATTAATATTAAAGGTACTGAGCAGAAGAACTGCAGCAATGAGTTTTTTTATCATAATGTGTAGTAGGTTGTAGTGTTGTTAGGTTTAGAGTTATTAGATTGTGGATTGTGGGGATGGAAAAAAGAGCCTGATTATTTTGCTTCAAGCATGAGCACTGCGCTTTCGAATTGGGAAGAAAGAGGATTGGCAATTCCTTTTTCCATTAGATCATGTCCTGACGCTGTATAAGTTTGGAAGCGGGGAGAAACTCCTGCCTCAAGATTTACTTCCTTCAGACTGTACTGGCGGTCCGGGTCGAGTCCATCAAGCTTAATGTTAGGAACGTTGCCATCTTCTGTCTGATATAGATAAATGACACCATTTTTCTTATCGTTTGCTATATAACTCATTGCAGCCATAGGAGATTCGTAAGGGGAAACCAGACGATATAGATCTCCAAACATGACAAGGTCGCGAATTCCATTCTTATAAAGTTTGACACCCTCTGCTATCTGCTTTCGTTCCTCCGGAGTAGCTTTATCAAGAGCAAGGTCTATACCAAATGTCCCACTCAAAGCTACATCAATCGCCAATTTTAAGTGTCTCTTGCCCATACGGGTGACATGTGCTGCCATCGTGCTGCCGGGGAAGAAATGGCCAAATCCCCACTGAATCTTTATGCGTCCAAGCGGATCTGTATTGTCGCTGGGCCAGAAGGAATGAAAATATGGCATTGCTCCATAATCTGCACGTCCCCCACCACCTGCACAGAGCATAGCGGTCACATCAGGATAAGTCTGTGCAAAACGATCCATCAGACGATAAAGAGCTTTATTATAGTCCACTATCAGATGACTTTGGGCATTGGCGGGAAGATATTGCGAACCGGGTTGAGTGACAAAACGATTACAATCCCATTTGACGTAAGACACTCCTGGGTTTGGTCCGAGAGTATTGTCGATGACACTCCATTCAAACGCTTGCACCTCCGGACGTGTTAGGTCAAGGATTTCCTGATGGCGACCAAGAATTGGCTCACGTTTCTGTTGAGTTATTATCCATTCAGGATGAGCGGAATAGAGTTCACTATTTGGATTGACCATTTCCGGCTCAAGCCAGATACCGAATCCTATTTTACGCTTCTTTGCTTCGTCGGCAAGATAAGATAGGCCACGTGGCAATTTCTTGGTAGAGATATTCCAGTCGCCAAGGCCATGCTTATCATCATCACGAGAGAAGTCTCCATTTCCAAACCAACCATCATCAAGAAGGAAAAGTTCGGCACCCACCTCGCGGGCTCCATCAAAAAGACCTACCAGACGGTCTTCGTCAAAATCGCAATGAGTTGCCTCCCAGTTGTTGAGCAATACAGGACGCGGACGGTCCGCATCCCTTACAGCATATTGGTTTGCCCAACGATGGAACCGGCGTGAAGCCTCTCCTTTGCCATTCTTGCTATATACCCAAAGGATTGATGGAGTAGTGAAAGTGGCACCTCGCTCAAGGTTATAGTGGGAAGCAAGAGGATTTATACCGGTGAGTACCCTGAGGTTTTTATTCCAGTCCATATCAAAAGCGAGCTGATAGCTGCCCGACCACCGCAATGAACCGGCCAAAACTTCACCCTCGCGCTCCTTAGCGGGCTGACCGCAAGAAAGGATAAACGAAGGAATTCGATATTGAGTGGCACGCACACCGAGTTTAGAATCCAACACTTTAATTCCTTCACCAAGCCGCTCTTCTTCCATAGTGGCCTCACGCTTGTAGCGGCCATTGAATTGAGTCAGCCAGTATTCATTAGATTTTACAAGAGGAGATGCAGAAGCATAACGATAGAGAATGACATTGCCTCCACGCTCATCATGGCGTATATCATTCCAAATTTCCATCATACCTGAGTTCTGATAACACTTCACATTGACATCGACAAAGAAATTATAAGCCGGGTCTCGAAGAGATATTATAGTCTGGATAATGTCGTTGGAAATAGTATCAACCCTATGGCTTACATATCGAAGATCTGTAGAAGTGTTCCCATCAGTATGCGTAGCCTGAATAGCAGGTTCTGTAATCACGCCGTTGCCGTAAGCAGGAAGAAATTCCATCTCTCGAGGCAATGGCTTGTCCGGAATCTTAATAGACTTGTCAGCATCACCAAATCCGAGTTGATATAGCCGGTCGTCATCACCAACAAGAAGAGTGAGTTTCAGATTATCGGCTTGCATCTCTATAGTCTTACCCTTCATATCCGATGCTTTTAGACTCAAGGGAGCCAAAAGACATAGAGATACCAACGAGTATAAAAGTGAGTTTCGTATCATGTGTAAGAATTTCTTTAGGTTAACTATTCTGGGTCATGAATTTCCAGGTGATTTTACCGGTTGTTGACGGCTTTCCTTTCTCCGGCTTGGAGATTGAACCTTTCAGTGTGCCATCCTTCTGTCGCTCCACTTTAATATCGCGCCAGCTGTAAGCTCCATTTTCATAGTCGAAAGTCTCGCCATCATCATCATAAAGCCTGTATGCACCATCTGCAGTGCCATAATGGCGAATTTCAAGATCTACTTTTTCTCCGGCTTTGGGTGCATGAAGGCGAGGAGCCATCATCGGGATTATGCCCCCGTCTTTGACATAGACAGGGATTCGGTCAAGTCCGGGTGTCACTTCGATTGTTTCTCCGTTGCCGGCATATTGGCCGGTATAGAAATCATACCAGTTTCCTTTAGGGAATACAACAGTTCTGGATGTCTCTCCGGCAAACATAGGCGCCACAAGCAGGTATTCTCCTGCCATATATTGATCTTTAATCTCTTTTGTGACTGCTTCCAGATATGGGTTATCTTCGAGATTGCCTGAAGTAAGCTCAGTTTTGACTGCTTCTGAAGGATTGAAGCCCGGTTCAAGATTCATAGCTCTGAAGGGAGGAATGCCATCAAAGTGATAGCATGCAAATTCTGTATACCAGTAAGGCATCATCTGCATGCGAAGAAGTGCATATTCTTTGACTTGATCAGCTACCTCAGGGAAAGACCATGGTTTCGTGCCGCTTGCCCAAGCATTTATCATAGCCATCGGAGAGAATACGACTGACTGGAAACGGCGCAGCCATTCTTCAGCTGTCTTCGACCCTCTTACTTCAGGCGTCCAAAGCACTCCGCTGAAACCGGAATTGATGAGGGCTGTTATAAAATCATTATGGCTGTAGTAATCATTGTAGAGCACGTAAGGCATAGAATTTCCACCGGCATTTGAAGCTCTGACCAGCCCGAAAGTACGCTGATTATGTTTGCGATAGAGGTCGGCTGTAGTACGTTGCACCCATAGTCCGTAAGTCTGACGCATTTGTTCTGCAGAAATCCCGGAGGGAAATGTCGCTACATCAGGCCAGATATAGAAGTCATATCCATCCACCTCATCTATTTTGTAGCCACTTACTCCAAGTGAGATATGCTCGCGTTCCAATTTATCTTTCCATAATTTCTGAGCCTTGCTATCTGCAAGATCCGGCACAATGCCACACCAAACCGTATGTGAACCACTGACCGGATACATTTCTTTGTAAATGTCTGAGTGAGGAGAGACATAAGGGTTGGTCCAAAGATTGATCTTGACATTTTTATCAAGCATTCGGCCTACAAAACCTTTAGGATCTGGAAATCGAATTGAATCCCATTCAAAGCTACAGGGGTAAGCTTTGCTCTGCCATCCCGGTTCAAGACCAATGAAATCAAGAGGATATCCCATACGCTCAAATTCGTCGGCTTCCTTCTCAACCATTTCTGCATCATACAGCTTTTGTGTGCGCTGAGTGAATCCGAGACCCCAGCGGGGAGGAAGAGTACCACCTCCACAAAGCAGATTGTAGCGTCTGACTACATCCATTGGAGTAGGACCTGCAATGAGATATATTTCTACTCCGGGAGCAGGAACGAGAATTGAAACAGCATCTGAATAAGGACGTGCCGACCATGTCTTATCCGTATTGCGATCTTTGGCTACCGGCGCATTAGGACTATCCTTACGCGCTCCGGACCCTGCATAGACAGTAAGATAACGGGCAGAATTAATAAAAACACCATATCCATTGCTTGAAATATAGAAAGGCACAGGTGCATGGGTGCGTCCATTATCTTTTCCTCCGTAATGGTCTACGTGTAGATTGAGTATCTTACCTCTCTGGTGGACTGTCTGGAAATTAAGGCCAAATCCGTAGAGTTGTTCCTTTTTCACAAGAGGAATACTAAGGCTTGTCTTGCCATCCCGCACCACTCCTGTGATGCTGTCTGCTATCGCAGGCAAAGATACTTGTGGCAGACGACTGAATCCATCCTTTGCAGGAGTGCAACCTGCCACCGATAGAAGAGAATAGTCTTCAGGAGTGCCTACAATCCCCTTCCATATGCCTGGCTCTACCTCAGTCCATCGGATGGATGCACTAAGCGTTACAGCACAGATTAAACTTGCTATAAGCAATATAGATTGTTTGATATTCATGAAATTATATTTAGATTAATTTAGCTGCAAAACCGCCGTTGCCAAGCATATCGACAGTGACAACGCCGTTTTCCACTGTCACGACACGGTTTTCAAAAGAGTTAATGTCTTCGCCATCTCCAATCACGTTGATCGACTTAACGTCTATACCTTCAGGAAGATTAAAGCTAACCGAACGTGGCACGTTGGTACCATTTATTCCACCAATATACCAAGTATCACCGCTTCGCCGAGCTACTACAGCATACTCCGATGGATAACCATCCAACAGAATACTTTCATCCCATACTGCCGGCACCGACTTTAGAAATTCCTTGGGAGCGTCGGGCAATCCGAGATAAGACTCGGCACAGTCAGCAAAACATTGGAATGCCGACTCGAACACTACTGACAATGCCAGCTGATGAGCCATTGAAGTGCGTCGGTGGGCCGCTACACCCTGACGGATTTTATCTGAGAAAGTGACAGGAGTGTAATCCATGGATCCAACAACATTGCGTGTAAATGGAACTGTGGCGTTATGCTCTGCTGCTCGCTCGCAGCGCTCTTGGCGTCCAAGTGTCTCGCCTCCACGTATTGCCTCTGTGGTCATAAGATTTGGATAAGTACGCTCAAAACCGCGTGGTAAGGTAGCACCATGAAAATCCACTAAAAGATGATAATTTGCTGCATCTTTCAAGATTTCCGGATAAAGAGCTATAATACGCTGCTTGTCGGTGTCGAAGAAATCGACTTTAATTCCTTTCACTCCCATGTCGCTTATCCGTTTCATCTCTGCCCTGCGAAGGGTAGGATCAGACATAAGACGATATTGCTCAGGAGTGTCAGCATCCTTTCCGGCACCGGAGTGATACCATAACCAAATGCCTATCCCCTTATCTTTGGCATATTTCACGACTCCTTCCACACCATCGCCATCCATTTTTTCCCAACCGGCATCAATCAGACTATATTCCCATCCCATTTCCTTACATAAGTCGACGTAGCGTAATTGTGTTGCATAGTCAGAGGCTGAACGTCCGTTTGACCACCAACTCCATGCTGCCCGACCGGGACGTATCCATGTAATATCCGGTAGGGCACAAGGTGGATTTAGATGACTGACCATCTGGGATGAGAATATATCGTTTAGGTCCTTCCCTACTATCACAGTCCTCCAAGGAGTGCAGTGTGAGCCTTTGGCTATGGCAAGAGATTCATCGTCGATGACAGGCTCGTCTTCTTCCGGGAAACGAATACGATAGCATCCATCTGTGCCCGAGTTGTCGACATGAGTAGCAGGATAAGAACCGTCGAGATATGCTTCTGTTATCATCATCCATGAAGAATCGGCTGATTGGAATAGCATCGGGAAAGCCCATCCGCGGTCATGGTCGGGAAGTGAATTCACGGCAATATTATTCTTGCTATACTGTTCATAACTCGGCTTGTGGCGATCGTTCCAATCATAGGGATGTATCCATGCGCGACCATCAGTAGACACATGAAATTCAGTTAATTCGCTATTGATAGTGTCATTCTTATCCTCCGGAGCATTTATGCGATATCTAAAAGCAGCTCCGTCGTCATAAGCCCTGACAATGAGGTCTATTTTTTCTCCGTCAGGAGTAATGCAGGCAAAGACGGCTTCGTTGCAATGGTCGCGGGTAGACCTATGTTTACCTCCTTTGAGAGTATAGTCATCATCAACAGTTGTCTCCGATTTGCTTGCCACACGTAATCCCTGTCCTATTTCACGTCCGTTTCTGACTAAACCTAACCTTGATGGTTTCACCATTTGTTTCCCATCAAGATATATAGAATAACTCAGCCAGCCGTCTTCTGTCGGATCCAACGAAAATCTTACCTTCCCATTAGGAGAAACTATATCCTTATTTCCGGAGCCACAAGATGCATATAAAAGCATCAGCGTTCCGGTTGCTACACACCCAAGATATTTGAGAATATTGATTCGCATCGATCTTTTTATTTATATATTTCCACATCACCGTCTTCGCAGATAATCTCCGGGCGGGCATCTGGATTTTTTAGTTCAAAGTTAACATTCTTGAGTTTAAGTCCTTTGACATGGCGTGCATAGACGCCATATGCAGGAAGCTTAGGTCCAAAGGTCTTCACTTCCGGATAATCCCCCTCTTTCTCAGGTACTTTATGGAGGGCATCCTCTGCAGTGCCCGTACCCAATAACCGGATATTGATATTCTCAAGAGTCAAATTCGTGATATAGTGTCCGGGAATACCCGTTATTAGAATGCCGGAGGGAGGCGTAAGTTGAGCATTGTCAGCTGCTACAGCATTTACATTGCGGATAATAACATTTTCAAACGTGCCAATAGGTTGGCGAGAATCCTCATGAGGACGGAAGACACTGAGGCGGGATCCAAGGCGGAACATCATCGGGGTCCTCACCTCCTCCATCGTAACATCAGAAATCTCAACATTGCGCAAATGAGCTCCATCCACCGAAAACAGCTTTATTCCACCATTTCGAGTTTCGTAAATATGGCAATTGGAAATTTTGATATTTTCAAACGGGGCCATTGATTCAGTACCCATTTTAATACCCGCTTGATTGGATTTCAAACGCATATTCTTGACAATAATGTCATTGCAACCAGCCTGCGAGTGAGTTGTCTTGAAGCAAAGGGCATCATCACCGCTGACGATATCACAGTTGCTGATGCGCACATGACTGCATCCGTCAATATTTATACCATCATTGTGAGCTACCCCGAAGCTTCGGATCGTGATACTATCGATAACCACATCATTGCAACGGAAATAATGGGATGTCCAGGCTCCTGCAAATTTTAAAGTGACATTCTTTACGGTGACACCCTTGCAACGCACCCATCGCAACAGGAACGGACGCATTCCCCAACGCTCTCCTTCCGGACGTTTATCCTCCTTTATGTGGCGTTCCTTAAGAGCAGAACCTTGTCCGTCGATCGTACCTTCTCCTGTGATTGATACATTATTGGCATCAACGGCAACCAGCAGAGCACTTCCGACATCAATACCCAATCCTTCAGTAAAAGGGTCTAAATTTCGATAGGCCTTATAATCGGTGGTGCCAAGTATAGTTGCGTCTTTGTCGAGATGGAGATTGACATTATCCTTAAGCTCGATGGTCGCTGAGAGATATGTTCCGGCAGGGATAACCACAGTACCACCACCATTACGGTTGCAGGCATCGATAGCCTTTTGAATTGCAGAAGTGTCAAGATGCCGCCCATTGCCTTTAGCACCATATTTCCTTACATTGAATGATGCGGATTGAACGGAAAAGGCAGCCAGAATCACACTTAGAAGTAATAAAACACTTTTTTTCATGGTAGATTGAGAGTGTTAACCTATTTAATTTCCTTTACAATTGAGATAGAGTAGATATTATTTCCTCGACGCCCCTGTTGCTCCATTGAAAGATCTGCTTTTCCTTTTTCAAGATAAATAGGGAAATAATACTCACGAGGGACATCGCCTACTGAAACGAGCCAGCCATAGTTTTCTGTGACTTTCTCACCATTTAGATAGACAAAAGCAGGCGCAGGGACATTTCCTGTATAAATTGTCTTCAGAAGATAATCTCCACTCTCAGGGACATCCAATGTCCATGTAGCGAGATTACGATCACTGCTACGCTCGCCGGAAAGAGTCAACACCTCATCATTGACAATAAACGTACCTTGGAGCTTGGCATCAGTTGGCTTATATGACTTCACTTTATCTACAACTTTGATGACGATATCTTGGGTAGCCTTACGCCCATCTTTACTTTCTACTTCGAGAGTGTATAAAGTGGATTTTGAAGGCTTTACCGTAATACTGCCGGATGCTCCAACAGGCTTTCCATTTAAAGAAATTTTGTCGCCATTAGAAGTGGTCCAACTTAATTGGGCTTCTCCATTTTTTTCAATATGGTTACGATTTGCATAAAGCGTTTCTATTGCCGGACGTAAGGAGTCCATCGCTATCTTATATAGTTCTATCCCATCGCCAGTGCCAAGATTGCGGCTATATTGTCGATCTGTTGGATTATTCCAATGCTCATGGGCTCCAAGGCTTTTAAGATTTGCTCCTTGATAGCGGATACCTGAAGGTGGATTGCCAATATTGGCTGCTTCATGAAGGAAATTATCGGCGTTAGCAGCCAACGGAAGTTCAGAAAAAATGAAGTCGAGGACTACAGACTCAATTGCAACCGGGTCGTTTGAAGCGAGGAAACTTGAAGTCCAACCATTGTTGAAAGGAGGAAGTTGGAATTTTACAGCCTTCCCATTGTGTTTTGGATTGACATACATCGCATCGACTATATAGACCAAAGTGTTTTCCCCGATTTTGTCATGTGCCATGAGGTCGACTATTGAGTTATAAGTTGCCATTCCACGCTTGTTAGACCAGTCACGAATAGAAAAATGAAGTGGTGGCACATTGCCTATGGAGCCAAACTGGTTCTTTCCGGTACAAGTGATACCGGTCTGTCCGGCACCATTGTTCCATTTGTCTGTAGGCTGTGAGTGACGTTTCATCAAAGCCATATTAATCATATAGTCAGCCTCATAGGCAGCACGCGCAAGACTACGTGCACCCGGATCGGTGATTTCACTTGAGTAAGTGATGACATCCGGTACGAAACCTCCCCAGTTTTGATAATTCACCTCCGGATAAAGAGGCTCTACATAAGTATAGACAGCAGATATGCCACGACGTTGAGCATCATAGATAGTAATATCTTTCTGAGGCACACCTACCACATCTACAAGCTGTCGGAGAAGTGCAAGTACTGACTGAGGAGTAGCATCAATTATATTGGAGCCCCCGTTGTCGTTTAGATTAATTTTGATCGCAATCTTTTCTCCAGGCTTATAAGTTCGATAGCCACGGCCATGATTCTCATTGAATGTAGAGAAAAGTTGCTGCCATGCCTTGGCAATATCAGTCTCATTTGAGAGCGATATGATGACAGCATCCATCATATCATTCACCCTTGTCTGAGAATTATTGTCGGCATCAGAGTATAAACCATGCTTGCCGTCCCACGCGGCAGCCTTGGGGTCGTGTGCCCATGCTACTCGCCCTGGATGAATACCACGTGCTATTCCCATCGGGGTATTTGGGGCATCTGTAGGACTGAATAAACCCATATCTGTTCCAAGGTCAGTATCTGTCTTATCCTGTGCAAAGATCTGCGATACGGAGAAGATAGTCAAAGCAGTCATCAAGACTTTTGCTGAAAGATGACGGAAATATTTGCCGACATTATTCTTTGGTTTCATGTGTAGAGATTTTTATGAGAAGGATTCAAAAATTACATTGCAAAGATAGCTCGATTTATCCTATACCCTATTTCAGTTTTATTCCAAAAGTTTCAAATATTATAGCAAAGGGTCATGCAAAAATTGCACAACCCTTATAAAACACTGATAATATGACATTTAGACTATATATATTTCAATCATTTTTTTGAAAATTGAGAATTCTTTTATTTTGCACTTTTCTTATAGACAAGTTCTATACCTTCCTCTTTACCGAGATTCCTGCTATAACGCTTGTCGAAAGGATTATCCCAATGCTCAAGTACACCCAAACTCTTTAATGGGGTACCATCACGTTCCGGGTCATATACAGTCCCTGAGAGAGGATGATCGGCCATAGCAGCCTCTACGAGATACATATCACAGTAGTTGACATCAGGCATGGCGGGGAACTCAGATGAGAGAAAATCAATACCAACAGCATCTATGGCAACCCCATCTTGTGAGGCAAATAGCGAACAAGGCCAAGTACCGTCGAAGGGAGACATTTTCCATGTGCCGGAGGGTGCACCGTTCACATCCATCGATCCATATAAACCATCTATTAGAAAAAGCATGGTCTTTGCGCCAAGATCCTTATGCCCCATGAAATCAGTAAAGGTCATAAAACGTGGTTTTCCTCCTCTATCCTGATTAAAATTGTTATGCTGATTCTTACGGAAATTACGATTGATATCTGTAGCACCATACCAATTTTTTGCGCATAGAGTCACTCCTTGTCCGCCATGACCTTTAAGCAGAGCCACATTGATGAGATAGTCCGCATCTATGGCGCAATCTGCAAGTCCGGTAGCAAGTCTGCCATTGTCTTGCGAGTAAGGGATTGCATCGGCAGTATATGTAGCCTTCTCCCTGCCATTCGTACCTTCATTGTCGACATAATGAACATCCGGAAACTCCTCATGGCACTTATTGAACAGTGCATCGGTCATAAATCGACTTGCATCGAAAAGAGTGATGCATTTCTGAGGGACTCCTCCGTCATTGATCAGACTGCGAAGCAAGGCAAGAGTAAGATGAGGAGAAGCATTGAGCTGCTCATTGTCAGCGTAGTCAAAGGTATTGTTGAGATTGAGCTTGATTGCTATCTTTTGACCCTTTTTATATGATTTGGCCTTTCCTGTCTTACGTTTGTTGAAGTCGACAAACAGAGCTTTCCATGCCTCTTTTGCATCCGAAAGTCCTGTAAGTGTCAAGAGGACATCATCCATCATCGTATCGATAATCTCCTGATCATTCCAACGGTCTTCATACCAACGCCCTTCTTCTTTATTCCATTTAGCTGCTCCGGGACCATGCGCCCATGCTACGCGACCGGGATTGACACCTATAGGAGTGCCAACGGGATGGTTTTTCCCCCATGCCAAATGAGGGGTAGCATTGTCAAATTCACTGAGGTCAATTTCCTTGCTGCGGATTATTCCAATAGGTTCACGCTTATTGGGATTAGGAGCTATTTCAAGCTCACTGACCTTTGCATCAAGCACATCATCGAAGTAGACAGCATAGCGCCCATCTTTAGACTCAGCCCCAATTGAGCAATTGTTGAGAGTCACTCCATCGGCATGACGAAACCAAAAGCCATAAGCAGGCTGTACCTTTAGATCACCGACATTGTAACGCCCAACTCCTATCTCCGGAGGAAAGGCTTCGGCATCAGCAGCCGGATGACCACCCTTGACGAGAAGATTGACATCATTGAATATTATATCTTTGACATAACCAGTATGCAGTCCGTCCGGAAGTTTGAAACCAAGACCACCCACTACGGCCTCATTATCGGGAAGTTTAAAGCCGGCTATAATAGCCGCTGCCTCATTCTGAGAACCATCGTAGGGTTTCCATCTTTCTTTTTTAAATGATGATCCGCCATAGACTTCTGATATATCAATACCATTAATGACAATATTCTCTACGCGCCCTATAGGAGAGTTTGTGACGAGTAGCTCCGAGCGTTCCGCACCATTTTCCATGAAAGTAAATTTCTCTACATCCGCTCCTATCACCCGACCACGATTGGAGATGGAAATAAAGAATGGGGCGCGGGTACGCTTCATTTTTGAGCGAGAGTGTAAGGGCCCTGTCTTTCCACTATTGAGATAGACATTGGCAATGTGGCCGCCATCGTTGGTGGAAATAGAGAAACCTGCCTTGTTAGCGCCGAGCACATAAATATTATCTATGTATAAATCCTTTATGTCATCTGCCGTCTCTGAGCCAATCTGGAATAAGTTGCAATTTGTGTCGCCAATAATATTGCGAACAAGATAATTGGAAACCGGTCTGGTGAAACCGAGCGAACAGTCAGAACCCGGTTTTACAATATCGTCGGAGCTGACTTTTGAATAAATATTATAGGCTCTGACATCATTGCATCCCATGAAGTCATAGATGTCGCGAACATTTGTTGTGTCATATTTTCCAAAATATGTATCATGTACATATATGCCATCAGTTCCTGTCCCCAACAGTACGAAGTGACCACCTTGGTCTATGTGAAGCATTGTGCTGTCGTCAAAATTTTTCTTATCGCCCTCAATATAATAGGGTCGATCAGTCTCTTCATCATACCATAAATCGCGCTCAGTGTCTATACCTCCAATCTCTATATCTTTACAGAGCTTGAAAGTGAACATTTTGTCGGCCCGGCGGTCAAGGGTATTGTTCATCACTCGGTCTGACGTGAATAGGCAGCCGGCACCAGTGATACGGCCTGAACCTACAATTTTCACATTTTCAACTCTTTCACCAAAGAACATAGTGTTGTGGAAGAAAGTATGGCCCACATCTTGCTTGGTCATATAATTTTCCGGATCTTGATATGGTCGAGGGTCTGTAGGAGAAAGGCCAGAGCGGTAAGCCCGGTCTGAAAACCATGTTGTCTCAGGAGCATCAGCATTTGGAAGAGCCTTTATGACTGCATCTCCATCTATATTAAGCCATACGTTACTTGCCATCCTCAGTGTTCGCACCGGAAATGTACCTTTGGAAAATTTGATAACACCTCCACCAATTGAACCCACATATTGTATTAGCTCATTTAGTGCATCAGTATCGTCGGCCAATCCATCCCCCTTTGCACCATATTTTCGAGGATCAAATTGTCCTGAGTAAAACCATTCAATGTTGGAATCTCCTTTGGACTCTCCATCTTTAACCCTAAGCTTGATACCGTAAAGCGTATCTGGCTTAAGATGATTGACCATGAGATTGCCATCTTCTGCCTCAAGACGCCCCTCAGCTTTTCGCCAAGTTTTCCCATTATCATCCGTGATTAAAGCCTCAATATTACTTGAATCGCTGACAGGAGTCCATGAAAAGGAAGTCCATGATAGATCAGGCTCACCCTTATAGCCACCTCGAGTGAGCGGATCACGAGTGAAGTCAGCTATAGTATTGACTGCTTCGAGAGTGACTAAAGCTTCCGGACTATTGAGTATTTCAGGGGCAGAAGTTGAATAACTTGCTTTAATATCATACTTTCCAGATTGGGCAATCTTAAGACCTTTTATTACCATCCTCACATCTATCCCATTATCGGGTCGCAGATCAAGTCCTTGCAAACGAAGTACTTTACTGCCTCCTTTACCGGGAAGAAGTTCGGATACCCCTATTTTGTCATAAGAATAATTAGTACCTGTACGCCCTATAGACTTTTCATGCAATTTACGTGCCACTACCGGGCCGCGTCCAATTACATCTACCATCACATTATCGAGTGTCACCTCCAGTCCGGCAGGGAATACCACATCAACGGTCGCGGCTGGGGTACGCTGACCCGCATGGAAGTCAAGAATAATCTCAGAAGAAGTATTCGCACGAACTTTATTGTTCGCAAGCTTAAGACTTGGAGATAGAGCTTCGCGTCTGAGACCGACGGCATAATCCGAGATAATTTTTCCAGTATTATCGGTCAGGAGAAGATGGTCGCCACGCTTTGGTGCAGAGGAATCATTGCGAAGATTGCCATTTAGATCCACTATAGAATAACGTCCTTTTTTTTGAGGAAGCGCGCCAAGAATTTCTCCTACCGTCGGAGTGATTGAGACTAAACCCTTACCTTCAGGAGTATCTACAGTGTAGCGATACGTGCTGCCTTGCGACACTATTAGGGAATCTCCCTTTAATCGCCATCCCTGTGAAGAGGCCGCCATGTAAAATATGGAAGAGCTAAGCAGCGCTGAAACCACTATAGTCCGAATGCCTAAACGTTTATATTTTCCATTCATAGTCCTTGTCCTTTTCAGTTTCAATATCTATTAGGTAAGTAGGCTTTATATCCATATACGTACGTTTTGGCTCTGCCTTATCATTTGTGACAAATTCAGGGGAATCGGGCACAAACATAAGTGGATTTGGATTGCTCCCTTCTGCCTGCTTGCCTTTAAGAGGGACAAAGCTCCTTATGCGGCAGTTTCCTCCAAGTGTTGAGTGAATTTTCACTCGTGTCATCTTCCCGTCAGCCCAGTCCATATCTACAATAAATCCTCCTCGAGCACGTAAACCTCTGACAGAGCCTTCTCTCCATGCAGATGGAAGTGCCGGAAGAAGGAAAAGCTCGCCGCCATGGCTTTGGAGAAGCATTTCCGTCATACCTGCAGTTGCTCCGAAATTGCCATCAATCTGGAAAGGAGGGTGTGCATCAAATAGATTAGGATAGGTGCCACCACCTTTCATATTGACATCTGTAGCATCGACATACTTAAGTCCATTCTTGAGCATACGGTATGCATGGTCGCCGTCCTCAAGACGCGCCCAAAAATTGGCTTTCCAAGCCATTGCCCATCCGGTGCCTCCGTCACCTCTCATTTCGAGCGTACGCTTTGCGGCTGCCGCCAGCAAAGAGTCGCGACGCGGCAATATTTGCTTGCCGGGATGCAAAGCAAAAAGATGAGAGACATGGCGATGTTGGGGATCTTGGTCTTCAAAGTCGAGATACCATTCCTGAAGTTGGCCCTCGCTACCTTCATGATGAGGATATAGATGAGCAAGCGCATTATTCACTTCGTCACAAAGGTCTGTTTCATCCAGAATTTTAGATGCTTGAAGATAATTGGAAAATAGATCGCGTATGATTGCCATATCCATAGTGGATGCTTTTGCAACTTCACCTTCACGCTTTTCTCCTTTTGCATTAATATAAATAAAACGATTTTCAGGAGAAGTAGAGGGGTTTGTCACAAGTCTCCCGGATTCATCCTCCTGAAGCCATGCGAGCATAAAACTTACAGCTCCTTTCATCAGAGGGTATGCCTTGTCGCGCAAGTATTCTTCATCACCGGTGAAAGCATAATGATCCCATAGATGCTGGCAAAACCACCCACCCGCCATAGGCCAACATGACCAGCGCGGAGCACCCTTTTCATCTTTATCGTAACCTCCTGTAGGAGAAGTCTGTGCCCAAGCATCTGAATTGTGATGAGCAAGCCATCCATTATTGATTCCATAATTGACCTTGGCTGTCTCAGCTCCATTTTTTGCCAGTGCTTCAATAAAATTAGACAATGGTGTAAAACACTCTCCAAGACCTGTAGACTCCACTGGCCAGTAGTTCATTTCTGTATTTATGTTGACTGTAAAGTTTGATCCCCATGGCGGCTGAATGTGAGGATTCCATATACCCTGCAAGTTGGAAGGCAAACCCTCCCCACGCGAGGAAGCAAAAGTCAAGTAGCGGCCATATTGATAATAGAGCTCTATCAATCCAAGATCTGAATCATCCGTTGCAAACCGGCGTAGACGTTCATTAGTAGGAATAGAGTCATATGCAGGTCGGGAGGTCCCTGCCAAATCAATAGATACGCGATTATAAAGGGGTTGATAGTCATTGATATGCCGTTTCAAAAGCTGATCAAAAGTCATTGATGAGGCCTTGGCGAGCACTTCACTATTTTTCTTGCCGGGCAATTCTGGATGTTCTCCCGGAACCTTGTCAAATCCTGCATAATCAGTGGCAGCACTCAAAAGAATTGTAACAGCATTTGCATTTTTGACATGCAATACTGAGTCATTCAGAGTGACGGTACCATTTTCCGGAATCACCTTTACAGCAACCTCAAAATTCATGCCTCCATCACCGTAGACTACCTGATTGGGATCATATGGGCGATTTGCAACATAAGTAGGTGCTTGGCCAGAAAGGAGAAGGGTTCTTGCCCCGTCAGATCCATAATGATGAAGCAACTTAGATGTCAGAGAAAGATCAAATGACAGGGCATCAATACTATCCGCCTCCATCCTGACCACCATTACCTGATCAGGAAAAGAGATGAATGATGTGCGAGAATACCCTACGCCATTGACATCGTAACTGACCGTAGATGTAGCATCCGAAAGATTCAAATCTCGGTATAAGTCAGTCGGGATGCCAGGAGTATTCATTACAAGATGCATATCGGCCAAGGGAAGATAACGGGCTGTGTATGGACCTTGAGCATTCTCTTTCCAAAGCTTACGGGCAAGTTCGTAATCTCCGTCATCCACTGCTTTGCGGATAGCCGGAAGAGCATTCTTTGCCTTTGGATTGTTCTTATCTGAAGGTCCTCCAGACCATAGTGTCTCCTCATTGAGTTGGTAAACTTCATCAAGAGGATTGCCAAACACCATTGCCCCAATACGTCCGTTGCCAAGTGGAAGCGCTTCCTCCCACTTTTCAGCCGGAGTGTCATACCATAGTTTCAGTGCCGGAGGATCACTACTATTAGTAGAGCATGCCCCCACGCCTAAAATGGCAAAAGATGAAAGAAGTGTATAGATTTTAAAGTTTAGTTTCATATATATAAGTACACAATCAAATTTAATGTATTGAATCATAAAGATGTTGTTGACTGAAATTCAGCAACAAACTATTATGAATTATGCATTGCTACTTAGATGTCAGTCGGCATCGACTATCTTGAAAACTTTATCGGAATTGGAAATCAGTTTTTCTTGAGGCAATTTGCCTTTGAGCTCGAGCTTAATTACAGTGGCTATCGGATTAAACTTTCCATCAGGGAGAGTTATCTCAGTGTGACCCTTACTGCGGGAGAACTTCAACTCCGACCCGTCAGAGAGCATTGTTGCTTTCGAAGCCTCCAAAGATACAGGGACTGATATTTTCCCATCCTTTGGGACATCAAACACGCATAGATACAACACACTATTTTTTCCATTATCTTTACGAGTGACTGCACCCCATTCAGGCACGATATGGCTACGACGTGTCCCATAGACAGCTTCCCCATTCTTAGACATCCACTCTCCTACCTCAGATAGACATTGACGGGATTCCTTCGGAAGGTCGCCATAAGAGTCAGGTCCGACATTCAGCAGATAATTGCCACCCATACCGGCAATTGTAAGTAGATTTCGCACAATCTGCTTTGCAGGCTTCCATGCTTGATCCCAGCTCTTGTAGCCCCATGAACTACCGATATTCATACACGTTTCCCAATATATTCCATCAATATCCTCCGCTTTTGGGATTCTTCCTTCGGGAGTCTTGTAATCACCCGGAAAATCCGGACGTCGAAGACGGTCGTTGACAATGACCTTCGGATATTTAGCTAACTCTGCCATTATATCCGAAGCCTGCTTTTGAGTGATCTGTTGAGGTGTATCAAAAAAGATCACACCCAATTCATCACCATAGCGTGAGAGAAGTTCCTTTATTTGAGGAAGTGAAACAGAATAAAAGTACTCTTCAAAGGTCTTGGTGGTCTGAAAAGGATCCCAGGAACCATTATGAGCTTTTGTATAGGCATTGATTTCGAGCGAATCCGGATTCTCCCATCCCTCCCAAGACTCTTTGCGGGCAGTGCTCCCCCCAGGATTGCACCAATCTTGCGACTGCGAATAATAGAAACCAATACGCATTCCGTGGCGACGGCACGCCTTAACTACCTCATCGACAATATCTCTGCCAAATGGCGTATAATCTACAATATTAAAACGACTTGCGTCACTGTCAAACATTGCAAACCCATCATGATGCTTGGTAGTGAAAACGATATATTTCATACCGGCATTTTTTGCAGTCAACACGAGTGAATCCGCATTGAAATGGACAGGATTGAAAGTGGATGCGGCTGCACGATATTCTCGAAAAGGAATCTTGCATCGGTTCATTATCCACTCAGCACCTCCGCGTCGCTGCTTGTGCCCTTTATATACCCCTCCATAAATGGAGTAAGGCCCCCAATGGACAAACATACCGAATTTTGCATCCTGCCACCATTCCATTTTATCCTGGATAGAAATTTTATCCTTCGTTGAAATAGATTCACTATGTGCAATAGGTGTCACCAGAAGAGCAAGCAATATAAAAATCAATGATATTTTTTTCATAACTATTTTTTAGTTTCGTACTTCAACTTAATGGTTATCTTACTTAAGTTTCACAGGCTCAACTTAAAGGTTATGAATTAATAGGTTTTAAGATTAAATCTGTTAATATAAAGGCATAATATTATCAGTCAAGTTATAACCCTTTAACCTTATAAACTTCTTAACCTTCAACTTTTGTTTGCGAAAGTTGAGTTATATTATTTGATTAGAGATGTTAGATCCGCATTCTTTCGAGCCATCAACTGGGCTAAGTAGAGGGAACGGGGAAAAACATTAGTCTCGTCTTGCCCCTCCCATTCTCCGGCAGGCCGATCAGTGAAGACTCCTTCATATCGCTCACCCTTAGTGCCTATACTATAGTTCTTTCCTGATGTCCATGGACTTTGCACAGCAACTCTGGCAGCACGGCAATTCCACAATACTTGAGTCACTCCTGCCCAACCGTGGCCACTACCCATCTTGCCGCGGTCTTGGACATTAATTTCTCCATCAGTCACAACGTTATCGTAGAGCGTACCGACTGCCCATCGGTGATGTGGACCAATATCAGCATAGCTTTGGGTCGCTGTGCAGTTATGAAACACGTTAGGACCACAGACCTGCGAACCGGTGACAAAGTCGTGGCGCCCCTCACGGCTCTGACAATTCATGAAAAGGTTTTGCTGGCCTATGTTATTGAAGGCATAGCGATAACCTCCTGTAATCACAGATTTTGGTGATAAGCAACGACAGTTTCGGACAGTTACATTCTTTGAATTTCGCTCGCAACTGACACAAGCATAGCCAATATGGAAAGTTGTCACATTGTCTACCCAGCAATCCTCTGCTTTGTCAATCTGCACTCCAATCCACCCATGAGAACTATCCTCATAATGATCAAACTCTGAGTCAAGGCAGATATCCACCACTCCGCATTCTGAAATACGCCCGGGATAAGTATATTTGAAAAGCTCTCCACCGCCATACTTACGAGCCATCTGCATGACTACGGGATTGTCAAGAGTCACAATATCGCCATCAATTGCTGTAATCTCGCGTTCAAAAGCAAGGTTATACTCCTTTGGAGTCCATTGGCGCGTACCTTTACGCTCTACTATTTGATCCATTTTAATATCACGAATCCACTCAGGAGTGCCGGGACGGTAAAGCACAACTTTGTCGCCTGCTCGGAAACCGGAAGCATCGGAAACACGTATAGAATGAGTACCTACCGGCACAAAATCGTCTGTCAGATGTACGCGACTACCTGCAATTTCCTCGCGGGTACCAGTCCCACAAATACGAATTACCGGATAGCGCTCGCGTGTGGTAGCTATCAGTCGAGTCTCGTCCATATTGCTTCCTTCTCCCTGGATAACAATTCCACCCACATCGACATGCAAAGTTTTTGAGACGGGATAAACTCCACGGGTTATAAACACCACTCCCCTATGACCGGATGCGTCGACCGGAAGGGCTGCTACCTTATCGATGGCCGATTGAATGTTGGCCCAGTTATCTCCTTCTTCAGGCACCACTACTACAGTAGCCAAGAACCGTGGCAAACCTTTGTCGCCATGATGATAGCCAACGCGGCTGAAGTCAGGGAGGATATTACCCTCTGCATCGGGATAGTATTCAATCTTGCCGTCATTCGTGATTTTCACCATAGAAGACTGCCAGCCATCAGGCATTTTGGTCTGAGCTTTCAAATCTGAAAAAGGGATAACAGACATGAAATTCATGGTGATCAGCAGGGGAAGTTTAAAAAGATTGTGAAATTTCATGATGCTTAGTTTTTAGTTAAGGATTTATCGTTTCAGCTTATCTTTTTCCATTATAACTGCTGCCCAAAGCACTCCTGCGACCGCCTCCTTGGCGTTGAGAATTTTATCAACAGTCACATAGTCAATAAAATCTTTTTTTATCGTCACCCCGTCGCAAGCGCCAATGACATCAAGAAGGCCACGGTCATTGACTCTCACGAATGGAAAAAGGGACGCATAGCCATCAGCAGCCACTTTGCCATATTCCTTTTCTTTCAGCAACCCAAGGTCAATACCTCTTTGGATAGAATAAGTAAACATCGCTGTGCCTGATGGATCTATGAAATTCAAAGGATTGGTGCCTTTGTCAACAACCATAAACCATCCACCAGTATTCTTATCTTGCCACTGTTTCAATCCTTTTGACATCTTTAGATAAATCTCTTTAATGTCATTATAGTCAGGATGAGATTCCGGCATGACGGCAAGAAGTTCAGGCACGACGAGTGCATACCATCCCATGCCCTCACTCCACACCTCAGGAGAAAGTCCATCCGCATTAGCCCATACTGCTTTCTCCGGCTCAGTGGTCCAGGCATGCAGAAGAAGTCCATCGGGACGTTGGAGATGACGCGCTGCCGCCTTGATATTACGGGCAGCTACATCGAGACAATAATCCGTCTCACCAACATACTGAGCACAACGAAGCAAAAACATTTGCATCATAAAGACACCATCAATCCACATGTTGGGTGACTTATTGCCATGCCAGAACTGTCCGTCTGAACTCGGATAGGGCTCAACAGCTTCCAATATCTGCAATGCAGCTTTTTTATACCGCTCATCTCCTGTACGAGCGTAAAGCGTGCAGAATGCAGAGCCAGTCATAAAATTATCAAGATTAGTCAAGGCTCCCCCTTTATAATTGCCCTCATCATCAATAAAATTATCAATGTATTTCTTAATATATTCTGTATAGCTGGAATCATTTGTGAGTTGAGCGAGGCGGTCCATTGCCTCAAACATATAGCCCTGCACATAGCTGTAATCTTTATAATAAGCAGTTCTATAATCAGGATAACGTACTCTTACCGACTCGGCAAGTGGTATAGCAATCATTGTCATAGTCTCACCGGGAGTATAATCCAGACGTGCATTTGGATCTCCTTGCGATGTAGTCCGACGTGTGCGGGTAGTAACTTCCTGAGTCACTTTCATTGTGACATTGTCCGGCCCTGTCGTGTAGCCCGTAGTCTTGACAGTTGTCTGCGCCTCAATTGAAAAAGCCATCGTCATGATCAGACTTCCGATAAAAGCCTTAATAGTATTATTTGTATTCATCGTAGGTCAGTTAAATATTATTTTAAACGACTTCATTCGTTGATTCAAATCCAAATCAGAGGATTACGAATAGGAAGGTTTCTAATTACTTCTTCATTTTCAGGAAAATGCTCGTATTTGTCCCAAAGTGCACGATACCGATCGTCGCCCCATTGATTCCATGCAAATAGCATAGCAGGATGAGCCACAGGCCATTCCTCCCAATACATCACATCCGGTGACATCTGCCATGCACTCTTATCTGCAATATATGGCGACATGTATTCTATTGCCAGGTGCATGTTGCGCCCGTCGGGAGTGGTGTAGTCCCAAAGATTATCTTCATCGGTAGAAAGTATTTGGCAAAGGGTAGCCATTGCATCAAGATTAAAAAGAGAGTATCCATATGGTTTTGTTCTGTCTAATTCTTGAGGAAAAGAACCATCTGAAGCCATTTGATCTACCAAAAAAATATTCTTGAATCGATCTGCACACATCTTCATTACCTCCCGGTCATCAATATACTTGGCAAACATAGCCACCTGCATGGCCCAACAAGTGCCATGATTATTAGAAGCGTTCATTTCCTTCACTCCATATGGATGATGAAGTAGCCACCGGGTGTAATCTGTAAGCCAGTTTTTTACTCCGGTATCGACATCATCAGGGAGAAGACCTTCTTCACGCAGTCTCAATAATGATTGCACTACTTCGATAAGATGTATAGTATCAATTATTCCAATACCCCGTCCGGTAGCAATCCCCTTGATAGCTTGCGCATAGAGCAAATTAGGATTCATACGGGTATCTTCATCAATAAACCATGCTCTGACATGATCCATCACAGGCGCTACATAACGCTTGTCACCGGTAAGAAGATAGGCAGACGTGAGATTGCCTACTATCGTACTGAAGCGTATCATCGCATGGCGATGCTGCACAAAGTTGTCAGGATTTGTACATCCGTCCCGACGCACATATGGTCCATCAGGATTTAGCGAATCAGGCCACCAATAGTCTCCTTCAGAATAAAAATCATGGATGGTCCCGGCGCTTCGTTCAGCTATGAAAGAAGTGACTGTCACCGGACGAGCCGACAAGTCGGCCTCAGCTTTCTTGAGCACCATGATGCGCAATGGCTCAGATACTTCTGAAGGGATATGTGATGGCTTCGATACGCAAAAACACGCAAACCCCAGAATACAGATAATTGAAATATATATTAGAAGACGTTTCATTATAATTCAGTATTTAAAGACACTAACTGAGTGGGTAGATCTGACGACTTCACTGCCACAACAGATGGACCCGAAGATTTCTTCATTCTGATAGATGCGCGGCCATTGGAAGCTTCGACCTTAGCCGAGCCACCAGCGGTGCCTTGATTCTTAATAAGTTCTCCGTCGCCTGCCACTTCAAAACGAATCACCTTGCGAGAGTCGAGACAAGGAATACCATTGGCGTCTACCAATGTTACCTCTATTAGCTCAGTATCATTGTCAATAGGAGTATGAGTGGCAAGTATACGCGACTCTGTGCCCCAACGTTCAGTCTGATAGTCCCATTCAAGCTCATCATCGCATAGAGATTTTCCTTTAGATCGGGCTACTGCTTTGACATCATTTGCTCCTGGAGCGAGCACAACATCCCAATGCAATCCGGCGGCCGGATAATCTTGACTGTTACGCTTTCTTATTCCGCAACTTTTGCCATTGACAAACAATTCCACTTCCGGGCAATTGGAATAGACTAGTATTTCTTTTGTCTCTCCATTATCACCCCAGCGCACTGGCTGGGAGTGACCGAAAATGTGCACCATCGGATCATCTGTCCAATAAGACTGGAATACATAGAAACTTTCTTTTTTTGTAAAATCCCGCTCTATGACACCTTTTTGATTGACATAAGGCACCGGATTGTCAGGACGTACAGGTGTAGAGAAATCCTTAAATGGCCAATAAGCCGCACCAGTGAGCCAGGGCATATTTTCCTGCTCCTTCAGATGCCAATCGATCAATTTCACTACATATGATTCTGACCAATCATTTTTAGACGGGTCTTTAGTCTCATCAAATCGTCCGGGATGGCTATCTCCACCCCACTCTACATGCAGAAAGTGCTTTACCTTATCAAAGGCCTCGCGCGAATATTTCTGATAATCTTGATAAGTGCCGCGATACCACCCTGCCCATATAGTGGGAGAGTAGACATCCACTATATCGCTACAAAAATCGCAACGTCTGATAGCGGTCTTGCGAGTAGGATCCAGTTGATGAGCAAGAGTATTTAGCTGACTCATAAATGCCCTTATCTCACTTTGCTTGTATTCCGGAAAGTCGTTAGGCCAATCGTTTTCATTTCCAAGTCCCCATACTATTATTGAAGGATGATTGTAATGTTGGCGTATCATGTTGGTCAGCATCCTACATGCCTGTTGGCGATATTTATCTCCTCCTACACCACCACGACACCATGGAATCTCTTCCCAAACCAAGATTCCCAACTCATCGCAGAGGTCAAGTATAATCTCAGACTGCTGATAATGGCCAAGACGGATAAAATTAACACCCATTTCCTTCATCATGCACATCTCTTGGCGCATCATTTCCTCCGTCATGGCTGCCGCTACTCCGGCATGGTCTTCATGGCGGTGAGTACCACGCAACAATAGTCGGCGTCCATTGAGATGATAGGGTCCTTTTTCTATAAATTCAGAGGCACGGAAACCAAAGTGCTCGGAAGAGATTACCGAATCTCCATCGGCTATGACTGTGATTTCACACACATATCGCTTAGGATTATCTACGTCCCAAAGCATGGGGCGATCAATTGTAAAGTCAGCCAACTGCTGATTTCCAAGTGGTGTGATCCCTTTCAGTATATACGAATTTACTTTACGTCCATCGGGATCCTTTATGTCTACGATGACATCGGCTGCTCTAATATCGGCGGGATTATAGAAATTGCCAGCTACGCTTACAGTGGCTTTACGGCGGTCGGCGCTGAGAACAGGGTTGACTGTTATTTCATCTATAGTGACTGCCGGAAGGTAGACAATATTCAGATACCTATACAGGCCACCATACAGATTAAAATCAGAAAGATCTGATGGAATCATCTCGGCATCACGTGAGTTATCGCATCTGATACTCAGAGGCACCAATCCTCCAAAACGTTCGGCATCCGGAGAATTTAGAAACGAATTGACGGCATCTGTGATGTCGATATTCCAGCTATCATAGCCGCCAATATGACTCCCAACTTTAGTAGTATAAATATAGACATCAGTCTTTTGTCCTGAACCTTCAAATTCAAGTATCACTCTCCCTTTAGCGTAGGGATTGTCTATGAGAAGCTGAGTTTTATACCATCCGGGACCTTGATAATAGTTCAAATCAGGGTCAACACAATCCTCTGCATTGAAGCAATGTGGAAGTGTTACGGCTTGCCATATTGGCTGAGCCTCAGGCTGAGTGCTCTTGACAGGACGGACAGCCTCCCAAATATTGCCAATATCTTCACGTAGGAATTGCCAGTTGTCAATAAGGCGTGTTTTATGTTGTACGGGAATCTTTGCGGAAAGACTCCCGCACAACATAAACAAGGCAACAATTAGCGATATGAACTTCTTGATAACCATAATAAAAAAACCTAACAATAATAATTAACTAACCTATTTCATTCAAACCTAACTTTATATTAAGTAGTAGTGGATTGAATGTTGCCTCGCCTTTTCGAAAGTATTATAGTTTATAGTATTGCTGTTCCTTGCTTTTCGAATTTATCTTTTTTAAGAAGTGCCTCCAGAAAATAATAGTCAGCATATATTATGGGGACATCCACTTCGGAGCCACTATTTCCCGATCCAACACTATGGAGAAGCAGAAATCCACGATCGGCTCCCTGACGAGCACGGTAGTGATCTGAGAGGCTTGCCACTATTTTATCGGCGCGGTCCTTATGGATTTGGGCATTCTCTTTGTCATACATAGAGAGCTCATAGAGAGCGCATGCAGTGACAGCAGCTGCCGACACATCACGGGGTTCGTTGGGAATATTAGGAGCCTGATAATCCCAATAAGGAACTAAATCTTCAGGAAGCGTGGGGCTATTAAATATATAATCAGATATTTTCTTAGCCTGCTCTAAAAATTCCGGACGTTTAGTGTTACGATAACACATTGTGTAACCATAAAGGCCCCATGCCTGTCCACGCGACCAGGCTGACTCATGGGCATATCCTTGGTGAGTATGCTTATTAAGCACCTTTCCCGTAATAGTGTCATAATCAACCACATGATATGAACTGTTGTCATCACGGAAGTGGTTTTTCAATGTAGTGAGTGCATGCTTTGTTGCAATATCCCGGTAGGTGGAATCTCCAGACTCATTTGCAGCCCAATATAAGAGCTCAAGATTCATCATGTTGTCAATGATGACCGGACACTGCCACTTGTCTTTGTTATGGTCCCATGAGCGGATGGCTCCAACCTTATCCTTATAACGAGTTGTCAGAGTACGGGCTGACTCAAGCATGATATCGCGATAGGTAGAATCTCCTGTCAGACGATAACCATTTCCAAAACTGCAATATACCTTGAATCCCATATCATGGGTTCCGCCATTTGTCTTCTCACGCTCCACTGGAGCAGTAAACTCCATGGCTTTCTCTTTCCAGTACTCGTCGCCTGTACGCTCATACATATACCAAAGTTCGCCGGGAAAGAATCCGCTACACCAATCACGAGATGCCACAAGCCTTAGAGAGCCATCAGGCTCGATATTGCGAGGAGAAAAAGCACCCGCATTGATTTGCTTCTCCGTAAGATGATTCTTAGCACTGTCTATTTCAACAAAGGCGTATTTGAGCTGTTCGGAAGCAAAATCGAAATTCTCTTTTACTATGTCACGATTGTCGTTTTTCTGACCTGCACAAGACCCAAGGAAAAGCACTGCAGATAGAAGTAAGGATTGAATCTTCATAATATTTTTTGTATGGGTTTTAGAAATAATTCTGACTTTTGATTTCGATGCAAAGTTATAATTTTCTAAAAAAAATCAATTTCAGTATTATTTCAAAGATTGTAAAAATTGAGCCAAAACACTAATGCAGTGCATTTTTTGAGTTGCAATCCATAATGCATACAGATGAAAGACTCTCAATGCCATCCCTACTTGAAATAGAATGGAGAATACGCTTATCGCTACGTCGGATGACAAACAGATTGGGCTGACGTTCTCCCTTAGAGTGACCCTGCCAATTAGTAATGACAACTACATCGGTCTCGGGAAGATACTGAAACCCTGTAAGAAATTTAAATGGTCGTTCATCAGGAAAATCTTCATTGGAAAGTTGCCAGACTATCTGTTTGCGGGGATTGACTTCAATTATACGTGGATTCTTATCAGCATCAGCCACTGCTACCATAGTATTTCCATTAGGAAGACGCACTACTGAATGCGCGCCTCCTGATACGGGTATTTCCCACACAGATTTTCCATTCTCATCATATTCCACCACCTTCTTGCCTCCGTAGTGAGCTACAAGATAGTGACCATTGGATAGGCGACGTGCATTACGAATGAAAGACTTGCGCTTCTTCTCTCCAGGCGGAAGAATAGTGACTTCCTTTAGTATTTTCCCCTCCGGACTCACCTCAAGAAGGCGCCCATTTTCACATTCAGCTATGAATGTATTCCCATCTGCCAGACGTTGACACGCAAAAATATGGCTGTCCGGGGATTTATAATTAAACAAGGTATCTCCGGCAAGTGACATTTCCAATACGGCATCCCCTGCTGTGAAAAGTATATTTCCATTCGGAAGTGGCCATACATCATTACTTAAAGGGGCAGGATGCTCCCATACGAGTACATCGTCGTCATAGACCATGACTCTTCCACCTGAATAATCAGTGCATACATAATGTGAAGGTAGCGGGCGAGCCTCTTCCAAGGATTTTAGTTCAGGATAGGCGTTCTCTACTATCCAAGTGGCCCACAGAAATGAGGATATCACTTCTTGTCCGTTTGTTTTTTTCGGACGGTCTACATAAGCTTCATAGCTTTTCTGTATGCCCAGGCCGTCATTGGCATCATAAAGGTCGATCAGACCATCGAGTGGACTGATCTTAGCTTTAGAAAGCAGTCCATAGTATCCATCGATTACTGACTGCCGATATTCCTTAGCAGGGATAAGACCTAATTCAATGGCACGCTGCATTGCATAGACAAACATTCCACTACCGGAAGTTTCATGCCAGTTGCCTGGATCGGAACCTTTGTCTACCACCTGGTACCAAAGACCTGTCTTGGCATCTTGAGTGCGACGCAGACCTTCCATAAGCTTGCGGGTGATTGCGACCAAAGTCTCATATTTAGGATGGTCTTTAGGAAATATCTCAAGAGTCTCAACCATGATGAGGGCATACCATCCCAATCCTTCGCTCCATACTTCGGGAGCAAATCCGGAAACCGGATTGGCCCAACGCGCATCCTTATCTTCATCCCATCCATGAAGCAATAGGCCGGTATCCTCTTTTTGAAGATGATCATATATTCCAATAAGCTGCTGAGCTGCCTCGTCAAAACAATAATCGCTGTCCCCTATAAAACGACCATATTTCGTCAGAAACATCTGCCCCATGAAGACGCCATCCACCCAAATCTGACCTACAGTGCCACGGCCATGCCAAAATACCCCATCTGTTGTGCGGGGATAATCATCATAGCTTTTCCGTATCTTCTCTGCAGCCTTACTGAAACGCGCGTCGCCTGTCTGCCGATATGCCCATATGACTATTGCCCCCGCCATCATATCATCCATGCTTCGGCCACGGAAATAGATAGGATTGCCATCAGCGTCGACTACACTTTCAGCCCACGCCATGATATAGTCATAATATTTCCGATCGCCGGTAGATTGCCATAATTTATCTATCCCGCTAAGAAAATACCCTTGAGGATAACACCATGCCTTGAACGGGATCAACAGAGCCGATGGATAGCGAGTCATTACTGTCTGCGCAATAGCTTCCGACCATTTAGCCGGAGCAGCTGCACGGCACAGACCATGTGCACTTGAAACTGCAATAATGAAAGTTAGAAAATTTAAAAGTATTTTTTTGATCATATCAATTTATTTTAATGTAGCGCAAAGATACATCCAATAATGATATGAGCTTTATAAAAATGTTTCAAATACTTTTAATATTCCTCCAACATAAGACTTTACTGTTTTTTGTTAGCAGCGACGTACTCTGAGGGCGAGCAACCGTAGACTGTTTTAAAACATTGAGTGAAATAGGCGTGACTGTTAAATCCGACATAGGTAGAAATCTCCGAGACCGTATAGTCTGACTCAAGAAGCAGACGAGTGGCTACTTCAAGACGTTTATTTCGTATCAGCTCTACTGGCGACAAGTCGGTAATGGCTTTAAGTTTACGATAGAGATTTGTACGGCTCAGTCCTAACTCCCGGCATATCTTGTCGATATTCAATTCCGGATTGGCAATGTTTGCCTCAATGATTTCAAAGAATTTCTGTGTAAATTTATCTTCGGATGATACTATCTTGATTCCCATGGCTTCAAGGGAGAATTTTTTGCCATAGAGTTTTTTAAGTTTCTCTCGAGCAGAAAGAATATTGTGCATGCGGAAGATGAGTACATCCATACTGAATGGCTTGACAATATAGTCGTCTGCACCGGATGCAAATCCTTCCTTGATATGCTGGAGCATACTCCGGGCTGTCATCAGGATGACCGGTATATGCTCTGTGCGGAGATCTTCCTTAATCTGAACACACAAATCAAGGCCGTTCTTGCGAGGCATCATTATGTCGCTTACGATTATGTCTGGATAACGCTCCACGGCAAGATCGAATGCATCTTCTCCGTTATCGGCTTCAATGACATCAAAATAAGGGGCCAAACACTCTTTTACATACGCCCTTACCTCATCATTGTCTTCGACAAGAAGCACATTATATCGACGGTCGAACTTTAGATTTTCAGGAGTCTCAGAGGGGATGACATCCATCACTACTCTATCGGCAGCCTCCACATCAATCTCGTCGTCGGAATATGACTGACGATCTATTGGGAGCACTACATTGAATGTTGCTCCTCCTTCTTCATTGTTAACTGCCCATATAGCGCCATGGTGAAGTTCGACTATCAATTTTGTGAGGCTCAGACCAATGCCGGTACCCATCGTCCCCTTGGAATTCACCACTCCACCGTTGTCGACTTGATAGAAGGGGTCAAATATGCGTTCGAGTTCCTCTGTAGGGATACCGCAACCGGTATCGCTGACCTTTATATGTACGTATACTCCGTCGGGACGTACTAACTCACCAAGCCTGTCGGAAACAGATGCCATACCATCTGCATCAAGTCTTTGCAAAGACATTGTCACCTTGTCGGATGGACGAGTGAATTTAAATGCATTAGACAGCAGATTGAATATTACCTTATCGCATACGGATTTGTCGAACCATGCCGGCATACGCTCTTCTGAAGACTCATAGGAGAAGGTTATGTTTTTCCCCTCAGCGAGATGATTGAACGCACAATACATCTCCTGCATGAACGAACACATATCCTCCTTGGAAACCTTCAACTTCATCTTGCCCGACTGTGTCTTTCGCAAATCCATAAGCTGGTTGACCAGCAAGAGCATACGCTGAGAATTATTGTAGATGAGACTGAGTTTATTCTTTACCCCATGGTTAAACTCGGGGACATGCAGTAATTCTTCAAGGGGGGAAATTATAAGAGTGAGAGGCGTACGGAGTTCATGAGAGAAATTTGTGAACATCTGCAGCTTCGTACGATGGAACTCCTCAGAGCGTTCTTGCTCCATTTTCTGATATCTTACTCTCTCTTCAAGAGCTTTCTTCTTAATTATATAGTAGCCAATAAGTATGATTGTACCAAAGAAAATCACGGCATACAACAGCCAGGCATACCAGGTAGCCCATATTGGGGGACTGACCACTATCTCAATTGAACGAATCTCGTCGCTCCATACTCCATCGTTGTTTGCAGCCTTGACTTCAAATGTATAATGTCCGGGCTTTAGATTGGTGTAGTAGGCTGAGCGGCGGTGACCCACATACTGCCACTCATTGTCGTATCCTTTTAGTCTTACGGCATATAGATTTTGTTCAGAATGCACGTAATTCAGGGCAGCATAACTTATTACGATATTGTTTTGGTTATACTTCAATTTAATGCGCGGCGTATTATCGAGTTCTACAGCCAATATGCTGTCCTCTCCCGGTATGATCTTTTCATTATTTACCTCAAGACCGGTGAAAACGATAGGGGGCTGATAAGAATTTTCTTTTATTTCAGAAGGAGAAAAAGTGACGAAGCCTTTTCCTGTGCTGAAAGCGACATCTCCATTTGCCAATAGCACACCGCTATGGGGTGAAAATTCTTGAGAACCCAAGTCATCACTTACAGCATAGTTGTGGATCGTACGGGTGTCAGGGTCGAAAGAAATGATGGAGTTGCTGCCACTCAGCCAGAATCTACCATCAGCACCTTCCACTATCATGCATATGTCATCTTCCCCTAATCCATCTGCAGTAGAAACATTCGATAGTATGCCCTTGCCATCTTCATATAGATTCAGGCCTCCACCAATTGTACCCACCCATATCCTGCCTTTGCGGTCGCGGATGATGGATGTCACATAATTGGAGGGGAGGAAATGTGCCCCGGATTCTGAGGGAGAAAAACTTTCATACTTCTTGGCATTATAGTCAAAACGAAACAGACCATTATTGCGCGTACCTATAAGCAAGACTCCTGGAGCAATCTCCAAAAGACATCTGGCACTTCCCGGACGCCATATGGAGTCGTTGGCTTCAAAATCAGTTTGCTGTTTTCCGTCGGGTGAAATTCGCACCAGACTGTTGACAGGTTTGGAAGTAGCCATCCAAATACAGCTATCCGCTCCCTGAAGTATGGAATAGATTGAAGCACGGTTTGGCAGACGGTAAAGAAGGGAAAACTTTTTGGTGCGTCTGTCAAATGCATATACAGTGCCTTCAGTAGTGCCACAGAGAAGCACATCCCCCTTAGGCATTAAAGACTTGATAATGTTATGGTTGTTTTGAGAAGAGTTTGAAGTATTATACGGACGTAAGGTCGAGTGTCCTGAAGCTTTGTTGTATTCAAGTAGTCCTCCTCCTTCTGTGCCAATATAGAGCATGCCGTCGCCGGTATCAACCAATGGTCCGAATACGCCTGACATATTTTCATCGATTCCAATCGGAGCTTCATGGAGAGTGAAACGATTGTTGTAGGGACTCAGATAGTCAGCGCCACCGGAATATGTACCAACCCATACGCCCCCACTATGGTCTACACAAAGAGAATAAATAGAGAAATGACTAAGCTGGCCATTCCTGCTATCGGCTTTAGCATAAACTGAAAGCTGGTCAGTATCAAGATCAATGGAATAAAGACCGTCAAATGTGCCCACAAGAATTGTATTGTCGGCTGATTCAAGCACACGGATATTATCAGTAGACAATGCAGAGTTGGTATGATTGAACACTTTATGGGAAGAGGTCTTAGGGTTCAGTTTCACTACGCCACCATCAGTCGTTGCTACCCATATATTATCCCGTTTTGAGTCAATGATTATGTCGGCAACATTATTGTGAGGAAGAATATTTTCAGAAGAAAGGTGTGACAGTTTTTTCATTGAAGCATCACATATATAGATCCCCTTTCGTTCTGTGCCGACAATAAGATTGCCATCAGGATCCTCAGTAATGACCGTGACCGGCTCTGATTGCAGTTCCCCACCAAGAAGGATTGGTTGCCCCATCTCAGACTCAGGCTCAAAAAGAAAAAGTCCACGCGCTGTGCCTACCCACATCCTGCCTCTTGAATCTCTGAAGAGTCCACGCACTCCGGAAGCCAACCAGGGATATTCAGGTGCCCCATATGATACTATTTCATCAGTGGCAAGATTGAGACGGCTCAAGCCTCGTGAAGTTCCAATCCATAAATGCCCTTCACCATCTTCCATGAGTGCAGAAATCTGCATATCTATGAGAGAAGATTTACTGTCACCGCGCTTAGGCTTATAGACCTTCATCGTCACGCCATCATATTTATTCAGACCATTGCGTGTGCCAAACCAAATGTAACCTTTGGAATCTTGATAGATTTTCATTATCGACATCTGCGAGAGACCGGCACCAAGGTTCAGATTGGAGAATTGGCGGGACTCTGCCGACATCTGGAAGCAGAAACGAGCTGCCATCAATAGGACAGCCAGAAATGTAAGAATATTAGAATGTCTTAGATTCACTTTCATGTGTTAGGTCGTTATTAGCTTTCAAGGTTTTCGGTTGCAAAGTTAAATAAATTTTCCACAATAATCAATATCTGCAGAAGATTGATTAAGACTTAGGTTATAAATTTTGTACATATCTCTTTAAATTTTGTACCAATCTCTGTGATAGACAAATGAGACGAGGGAAAGGTCTTTAAAATGCTACAGGTTTTCACTAAATTTGCATCAAAGAACACTTCATATGAAAACAAAACGACTCAGTATCCTTCTTCTGCTTGGCAGCTTTTGGACCATGGCAACAGCCACAGCTCCGACATTATCAATACAAGTAACCAACCCGTCGAAAGCAAACCGCGAAGGTGAGGTAGTGGAAATATTCAACCCCGGTATCATCGCACTCCGAGGGAAAAATATATCAGTAAAAGACTCCAAAGGAAAGATAGTCCCATCACAAGTCACTTATGATGGGAAACTCCTTATATATGATGATTTCCCATCAAATCATACAATGGAGTATACCCTTAGTATAGTTCCAGAGGGAGAGGTAGTGAAAACGGACACTACATGTGTCGGGCAAATACGACCCGACAAGCAAGATGATTATGCTTGGGAAAACGACCGCAGTGGATACCGGCTATATGGCCCATCTTACCGTGCCGGAGGAGGCAAAGTAAGCGGGTATGATATCTGGACAAAATCTGTAAGCTATCCTACATTGAAGCAAAGATATGACGACCATGCCAAATATGGGATGTCTTATCACAAAGATTTCGGATCCGGTATGGATGTCTATACTGTCGGACCAACATTAGGAGCTGGAATGAACGCACTGCTGGTAGGTGACAGCATTTGCTACCCGGTTGCTTATCAGAAATGCGAGATTCTTGACAATGGGCCATTGCGTGTGACAGCTAAAATTACTTGCTATCCTGAAAATATCGGTAACGACCATGATGTGGTAGAGACAAGAATCATCTCGCTTGACCGAGGCAGCTGGCTCAACCGTACCACTGTGAATTATGAAGGACTGACACAATCACGCCCTATCACTACAGGAATTGTCGTACACAAACAGAACAAACGTGCTTATGCAATCGACCCTGATAAGCGGCATTTGGCATATGTAGATTTGACCGACAACCCTGCAAATGGGAATGGTGCAATTTTCATTGGAATTGTCAATCCAAGTATTCCGGACAGCATAACGTATAAGCCCTTCGACAAAGAGATAGGCGATGCCATCGGTCAAGTGCAGACCTTCTCCACTCTCTCACCCGAATCCTCCTATACATATTACTGGGGCTCAGGCTGGAGCAAAGGTGGAGTAAGAGGCATGGAAGCTTGGACAAAATATTTATCAGACTTTTATGACCGCCTACAAACGCCATTGGAGGTGAAAGTAGAATAATGCCGACTGCAAGTTACCTATTATGGTATTTGGTATGTGCAAAACGGGTCAATTGGTCGAGAAGGGCACTGATTTGCAATGTCTCGCTATGCCAGTCATCTCCTTCGGCGCAATACGGTTGTAGGAAACTATCATCAAAGCCTTCAAGCCGTGTCTTCTTTCAACATAGATTAAAAACAGTTATTTAGTTAAGTGATATAATGTTGCGATTATTGGATGTTATCTCATGAATAAATGGCGCCGTTCCAGTAGAAAGCTTAACCTGGACGTGGAGGGTACTCCTTTACTCCCAACATGCCGTTGGTCTGGTCGGAAGGGATACAGCCGTCAGCTATGGTCTGGGAAACACGGTGTTTCATTGTCAGAGCTTCAAGTTTCGCCTGATTGGAGGTGCTGAAAAAACTCGGCTGAAGGGTCTGATTGGAGATGTCAAAAAATCTCGACTGCCGTTGAGAGTCATCATACGGAGCATCTTTCCCGGCACCTACTTTCACGCGAACATGCGACGACGTCGACGACGACTTCTTTTCTGATTCTGATTTTGATACTGATTCTGACTCTGATTCTGATAATATATAATAGGGCGCATCCGCTTGCTCCGCTTTGCATGCATTTGCATCGCTTGTATCAAAAGAAGCCGTTTCTTCTGTCTTGTTGGTCGATATCTTTTCCTTTGCCCATCGGGATTTAGCAGAGGCGCGTCTTGTCTCACGCAACTCTGCACGATGTTCTTTCATGCGGTCTATCTCGTTGCGTATGAAACCGAAGGCGATTGTTTCCATCACATCGAGAGACATAGTTACTTCTCCTGAGATTGAATACTCCATGATAGCTTCCATTACGTTCCATCTTTGCTCAAGAGGAAGTGCTTTGAGCGGCTGCATCCATGCTCCTACGAATAGAAATGATTTGGCTGTCATTTGTCGTGTAATTTAATTTAACTATAATTTCATTCAATTTCAAACTGAATTAAGATTTGCATCAGTTTGATGCTGCAAAATTAAAATGCACTCATACACTTCGCCCCTTATTCTGACAAATTGGGTTCTTCTCAAATTTAGTTGAAAATACTGATTTATAGCATGAACTTAGGGGATTTTAAGGTTCAGAACTTCAAGTCAGTCCAGAACGTGCAGATGGACGCAGAACTTTTTAGTTTTGGCTACGCAGTTTTTTGGTGGCGCTGATCTTACAGCACAGAATTGGTTGGATTAGCTCAGAAAAGGTTGCAATTTCAACCAAATTTGAGACCATAGTAGTTGGAGCCAGCACACGGGAGGCAAAATGATAGGCCAAAAAATGACAAGGGCAGAGATTTACGGACGACGAAATCAATGAAATTTTTGGATGTTATCTAAGAAATTATTATTTTTGTAGAAAATAATTTTTGCAGAAAATAATTTTATGGAATTTCTTGATCGCATTGAAGAAATAGCGGAACTACGCCGAGTACTTGATTCCAAAAAACCGGCAAAATTTGTCGTCGTCTTTGGACGTCGCCGTCTCGGCAAATCCACGTTGATAAAACGAGTTCTGACGCCCGCTGATGTCTATTATATGGCAGGAGACTTGGTAGATGCTGTGCAAATGGAGATGCTTCAGGATCTCCTGTCTCTAAAGTTTCCTGAAATAGGTATGGCAAGTTTTTCCGGATGGGAAGAACTGTTTCTTATGCTCAACAGATTGACTACAGAACAATTTACTCTATGCTTAGACGGATTTCCTTATATGGTGAAGCATTCCCCAGAGCTGCCATCAATACTACAAAGAATTATGGATAATAAAAATTTGAAATATAATTTGGTAATCTGCGGAAGTTCACAACGTATGATGCAAGAAATGATTCTCAGCCAGAGCGAACCTCTCTATGGACGTGCTGATGCTATTCTTGATATTCGTCCAATTCCTTTACCTTATCTGCAAGAAGCTCTCCATTTATCTCCAGTAGCAACAATTGAGGAAATCAGCGTCTGGGGAGGAGTGCCAAGATATTGGGAATTAAGGGAAGAATATAATTCACTTCCGGAGGCTATCATAGGAATGATGCTTGGTCCTTCTACAGTATTGTATGATGAACCAAAGAAACTATTTCTCGACGATATGAAAGTATCGGTGCAATCAGAATCCTTGATGGCTGTAATTGCAGGAGGGGCAAACCGACTATCGGAAATAGCCGCCAGAATGAGGCGCGAAGCCACTTCCCTTTCTGCTCCTCTTGACAAACTTATACAAATGTCGTATATAAGAAGGGAGATTCCATTCGGTGAAAGTCCTAAGAAATCGAAACGCGGTATATATCGTATAAACGATCCAATGATGGATTTTTACTATTCTTTCATTGTTCCCAATATGTCTTCTCTCGCTCGTGGAAGAAAAAACTTAGTAATGGAGGAAATCGAATCTTCTTTCACCGAATATGTGGCGCGACATTGGGAAAATCTTTGTCGTGAAGCTGTAAGTGGCAACAGATTGTTCGGATTCCGTTGGAAAGAGGCATCCCGATGGTGGGGAACCGTTCCGGGAAATGAAAAAGGTAAATTTTACGAAATGGAATTTGACGTAATGGCGGAATCTATCGACGGGAAAGCACTACTCGTGGGGGAATGCAAATGGACAAATCCAGAGATCGCTTCTGAATTGCACCGCAAAATGATAGACAAGATATCTAAACTCCCCTTCGCCAGTGATAAGGAAATCATCCCAGTGATATTCTTAAAACATACACCTAAAGATGACGCCACAGGCATCCGCATCCTCTATCCACAAGACATAATCGACAAAATGCATCCCGATTAAAGGCTAATTGCTAGCATATGTTTAACAGACGGATAGCAACTGACTTGTATATCTAAATATTTTTATGTAATTTTGCATATGCCTCCTGCAATATATAGAACCTAAGAGTAAAATATCTACCGGGGTGATTGATATGACTGAAGAATCTATTAAATCAATGATTGAATTTTCCAATTCAATCATACGACTTAAAGCAAGTGCTATAGGGCAATTGCTTGAGATTGCTTCTTCATGTGAAAAA
>CAYSMP010000006.1:0-57746 GCA_964432215.1 uncultured Sangeribacter sp. | reverse complement strand
TAATTGGATTGATGGCAAAGCAGATATGGGTATTTATAGAAAATTTGGTGATGGTGGTGTTCCAATATTTGTATTGGTTTCTCCTGATGGAGTAATTAAGGAAATATGGATGGGTTATGAACAAGGATGTTTCGAGCGTAATTTCAAGAAGCACTCCCAAACTGCTCCCTAATCTGCGAGCTTCTGGCGACGTGAGGCTAACAGTACATGTGAAAGTTGAGTTTTATTTGCTTTTATAACAGTAATTATTAGAAAAAAGTATATGAATAATAATTGGAGAAGACGGAATAGCCGTAACATCGCATTTTTTAAATATGGTCATACTCCGGCTAATCGTAAGTGGTTGATTGCAACCCTTGTTTCTGCCGGCATCATGCTCTTTCTCCTTCTATGGATGTTGTTCGGACCAGGAAATATGTCATTAAGGACAGTACTTTGGTTAAGAGGTTTTACCGGAGTCTTTGCTCTAATCTCGATAATTTGTGCTGTTGTATATTATTATAGAATATATTCAGATTATTGGAATAACCCTAACAATAATAAAGGATGAATCTACGTTATGGATTGCTGATACCATTAGTGTTGATGATATCATCTATAGTATCCGGTTGCTTTGCATATTTTAATGCAAAGCAAAACATCACTGACGATTTGAATGAAGTAATGATTGCCTTGGTAAAAGAAAAGAGTGGTTTATGGACCCGTCAAGACACCATTGTCGCTTTACGCCATATGTATAAGACGACCCACAAACCTATCATATATGAGGCTTCCGATCTAAACTTCAAAAATGAAGCCCTGAAAGAAATGGCATACTATTCCCTTATATTAGTTGACAAGAAGAATGCCGGCCGAAAAATTACAGGAAATAAAATTGCTTCCGATTCAATAATGCTTGTACCGGAAAAATCTGTCGATGGATTGGCGATACAAGTACAAGGTTTTGCAGAATGCTCAATAGCTTCTGTGTTGGCACTATCAGACAAGACTATGCCCGGATTACTTTTCTCACTCTCCATTTTGTCTATGGCAAGTCTGTATGTATGGAGAAGAAATGAAAACTTCCAATTAGAAACGGAAGTTGTAGATCCGGTTCCCGCAACCCCAAACATTGACAGTATCAAACTCACGCCCATGCAGCGGAAGTTAACACAAATGCTGCTCGAAGCTCCGGATAAGAAAGTTGATAAAGCTACATTATGTACTGCTCTTTGGGGCAATAAAAGTAACGCAGAGGAGTCGCTTTACACACTTGTCAGACGTACCAAGACAGCCCTTTCGGAGGCAAATATCGAAATAATATGCAATCGAGGAGACTCCTATCAGCTACGTGTAAACAGTTGATATATAATATTGTCAGATAAAAGTCAGACAAAAGTCAGACAATTTTTGATGATTGAATGAGCTTTTTTCATTTGCTTTGCAGAAAAATTCACAAAGCATGAAAAAGTTCTTTATTACTATCTTGATGCATACGGCGCTGATGGCATATGCGCAGCTGGAGGTGAATCCCGATTCTATTTCTACCTCTCTTGATGAAGTGATGGTGACTGCCGACACGCAGATGGAAACATCTCATAAAGTCATTCTCCGACCTTCAAAATTGGAGAAGAAGCACAGCACCAACTGCTATAAGCTCTTAGAGAATATGAATCTTCCTGATTTGAATGTTGACGCTTCCGCACAGTCAATATTGACACTGTCAGGAAGAAGTGTGGTGATACTCGTAAACGGAGTTGAGGCGCAGCCGGAAGAACTGGCTACTTTGGCAGCTTCTGAGATTATGCAGATAGACTATCAACGAAATCCGGGAGGAAAATACGTTGGAAGCGGTGCTGTCTTAAATTTCATAACTGTGCAATTCGATTATGGGGGCAATGTGTATCTTTCGGCTGAGGAGGGGCTCGCACGCCAACATGGTGATTATACAGGGATGGTCAATTTCAAGAAAAAGGCTGTCACTCTCACGCTTACTGCAAACGGAGAGTGGAATTATTTTTCCCAAAGGAACAGTGCGGAAAACAAAATTTTACTCAATGATGGAGTATTGAATCAGTCGATTATACCGGTTGAAAACAAGACACGCACCAATTCCCAATATGTCAACTTCAAGTTTGCCCATGCAAATGAGAACCATTCTTTTGATATTGCCCTTGCATTAATCCGAACAGCTACCCCAAAAAACTCCATAACAGACAATATCACTTATTCGGGCCTTTATGAATTCAGTTCCACCGCTACCCGCAACAGTAAGGAGCATGGTTTGTCGCCTGTAATGAAGTTGCACTACAATTTGTATTTGCCGGATGGTCATACTCTTATGGCTAACGGTACATTTCGACATGGACATACCAATTTCCGAAGCAAATATTCGGAATCAAACGTATATGAAATCCAGAATAACACTCTTGAGGATAATATACTCACAAGCGCAACGCTTGGCTATTTCAAATCTTTTGCATCCGGTCTCAGTCTTGGGGTCACACTTGACGAATATCTGACGTATTACCATGACAGGTATTCCGGGAGTTTCGACAGTACACAGACTCTGACAAACAATATAGCAAGTGCCCTATTTCATATTGACCAAAATCTATCTTGCGGATTATCCTATTACGTATCGTTAGGAGTCTATGATCTTTATTCTTCTCTCGGAAACTACACTGATAATCAAATGTCACCGAAGTTATTCTATGGCGCTACGTATGCCATAAACAAAAGACACTCTGTCTCGCTGACAGGATCTTACGTTCATAGTATATATGATCCTTCGTATAAGAATGATAATAAAATTCAGACATCGTTTTTTGAAGCGATTTTAGGAAATCCGGAACTTGAACAGTTGAAAGCTTTTCAAAATCTTATCAGCTATAATGGAAGAGTTGGACATTTCGGATTCTCATTCACATACGATTTCCTCAAATATTTTCATAACACTTCCAATCGTTATTTTGCCGACGGCAACATTATGTATCATCAACTTATAAATGACGGCAGTTTTCATTACAACAAATTGATTTTTGGGTTAACTGCTAATTTGATCGACAATAAACTTAGGCTCAAAGGAAATGCCATCTATAGCATGAACAGGTTTGGCTCAGAATATAGGCCGGCAAAAAGCAACGATTGGCGAGCAGATTTCAGTGCATCCTATACGTTTGGGGATTGGCAGCTAAAAGGGGTGTATGCCTTGCCATACAGTGTTCTCGGAATTGAAGGAACAAAAATCCATAATCCTGCCCAATACGGATTGTCTCTCAGTTGGCAGAAAGGAAATTGGGCGGCTGAATGCAATATCGAAAACTTCCTTGCCAAACGTGCGTGTACCCGTACCGATGCAGACTACATCGTATATAAATCTCTGTCAAAATCATTAAGCGACCTGAAGGGACGCAATATAAGTTTGAATCTCACATATATGCTTCCATATGGAAAGAAGACCGAAAGAGAGAGCATACAAACTGAATCAAACATCAACTCAGCAATACTCCGCCCTTTCTAATTCCTTCCAAGTAGGTTACTTATGCAACTCACAAAAGTCACTGGTTAACAATAGTTAACAAAACGATTCACCTGTTTTCATTTTTTAACTTCTTACATGATAAATCTATACATAGGTGTATAGATTGTTTGTAAAAAAAGAATTAACTTTGCGATGTCTATACAAACAATCAGATCATGAAAATCAACAGGTTTTTTGCCATTGCCTTCTTGATGGCATTCGCACATAGTCTTGTCGCTTCAGACAACGTCATAATAACCGGTAAGGTCCGTGATATTCCTGACAGCACTGTAGTTGTCCTATCTCGCTATGAAGGTAGAGTGGGTATAAGTATTGCAATGGATACAGTCATAAATGGAAATTTCCGTTTATCTTTTCCTGTCGACAGTGGCCTGACTAAAACGACGATATATCTTTCTAAAGACGATCAAGTGAGTCGAGATCGAACATTATATCTTCGTCCGGATGCAAAAATAGAAATCAATGCATCAGATCCTTTTGTACAAACGTGGAATGTAAAGAGCAATGTACCGGAACAGAATGAGTATGACCGTTTCGTCTCTGAGAGCAAAGAGATTCTTGACTTGCTGCAACAGGATAATGACTTTACGCGCTCCGTCCTTACTGCGTCAAATTTCAAAACAAAGTATTCTTCAGAATTAAATTCTAATGAGTCATTAAGTGATTCTTTGAATGTCGTCACTATGATAAGGGATTTGGATCTACTTCAACAGATGCCAGTCACTACAGTGTGGCTTGATAAGATGGAAGACGTTTCAAGGAGGATTCAATTCCATGAAGATTATTCTGAAATGCTTAAGGGAAGATTACAAAAATTATATCAAAATCTTAATGAATCAGATAAGAATTCAAGACAAGCGGTAATAGCCAATGTGATTCTTAATCCTCCTGCTGAGTTAAAAGCAGGTGATGAAATATCGGATGAAGAGTTTATTGACATTGATGGCAATAGGCATAAGCTATCAGAGTTGCGGGGTAAATGGGTACTTCTCGATTTCTGGATGTCAGGATGCTATGGTGCTTTAATGGCTTTCCCTGAACTCAAAAAATTTGAAGAAGAAAATTCTGATCAGGTTGTAGTGGTAAGCCTTTCAATGGACAATGAAAAGATGTGGAAATGGGCGTCCGAATGTCTTGTCAAGATCGATGTAAACAACTGGAATGAGGGTAAGGAAGATATGGGATTATACCAAGAATTTGGCGCTGACGGAACGCCGACATTTGTCTTGCTTTCTCCCGAAGGAGTGGTTAAGGGAAAATGGATGTTGTACAATTATGGAAGTTTTGGCCAGCAATTCAAACTATTCTCACGCGATAAAGGACAGCCGGAATATTTAGAGATTGAAGGCGTCAGACATATCAAAAATCCTGAATATGACTATAATGAGACGCTCGGACGGCTTGATGTGGAGTGCGTGGAGATATCTGACAACGGAACAAAAGTTGATTTCTTTGCCAATGGAGCGGGAATTACGATATCACCGGAATCATATCTGCTTACAGCTGAGGGAACAAAGTTGAAGCTTACAGGTAGTGATGGAATAACTCCGGGACAAGAGCTCAGTATAGATGAAAATGGCACCGGTCATTTCAGCCTGATTTATGAGCCATTGCCCAAAGAAATTCAATCCTTTACATATGTGGAAGCACCCGGCAGCTACCTCGCCATCAAAAATATCCGCATCAAATAATAAAACAATTATTGAGATTATTGATATGAATAGGATAATCCTTTTATTGACAGTAGCTTTTCTTTGTGGGTGCTCCATGAAGAGAGATATAGCAGGATATATGCAAAATGGGTATATCTTGGATAAGGATAATAATATGCTTGCTAATTATAGTAATGGGTATATTCAAGACAAAGACGGCAATATAACCGGGACATATCGAAATGGACATATCTTTGATATATCCGACAGTATAATTGCTTATTATTCTAATGGCTTTATCTTTAAAAATATTTCATCACCGCTATTGGAGGAAAGTTGCTGGCGTGATGACATCACCGGCGATTGGATTATTGGAATATATCCCGAAGGTGTTATCTACAAAAGTAAGTTCTGGGAATATTCAGACCGAGACGAAAAAGCCGGGAAAATGCTTCTGCATAATGACGACAACGAGAACCTAAGCATAAAGATTGGAAAGGAGAAAGATGGTAAACGCAGTTTTAAGATAGGGGCAGAAAAAACTTGTATCTTAAGTCGTATCACAGGAGAAACTTTGCCTGCATATCCATCCAAGGATTATCGCACTAAATTTATAGATACTGGTTATCAACGGGAAGATTCTGTGACAATTTCAGGTTGGATTCGTGGTTTCTCATCTGATGTTATTCAGCAAATGGATAACAAAATCTCTATATTCTACACACCTTTAGAAGGGTTCAAAACGATTTCAGCGGAATTGGATTCTATAGGATTCTTCTCCATTTCTTTTCCTGCGGTCAACTCATTAGGAATAAATATAGGTTCACTCTTCGTCCCTGTAGAACCGGGTAAAGAATACTTTCTTCTTTGGGACAATACAGGACGGAGGATGATGATGGGTGAAGACACAAGAATACAAAACGAGATAATGGCGTTCGACATTGCCTTGGATCCTCCCATGAAAGAAACGGAAAATGAAGACTATATTGAAAAAGTTGATAAATGGATGGTGACGCTAAATGACTCCATTGATAGTCTAAGATCTGCAGTACCAACTTTATCAGACCTTGCTTTGGATTTCATTTACAACAAGGAAATATCAAGAAGCTCAAGTCGTTTTGGACAGTCTCGCTTTTTATCTCCAAGACTTATGTTGTCTGATTCTGAAAATGATTATGCAAAGAAGAATTTCTGGGATAAAATGCCACATCCCATCTCACTCTATCCCTCTTATTTAACGTTTATAAGGGATTTTGTGGATAGTGAATTATATAACTCGGATTACACGTTACTTCTAAAATATGAAAATAGTTTTTTAATCACTTGCATACCTAAGGAATTAGTCAATGAATTGAAATCGGATACAAAATTTCTAAATGACTGTAATCTTGATTTTGCTATGGAGATTCCAGACAGTGTTTCATCGGTAGATCGCAAAATAGCTAATAAGATAAGTGATTTCGTACAGTCTCAGGGAGTTTCCAAAGAAGACGAATATCAATATAAAGAGTTGAAATGCCATCTGGATATTTTAAAGGATTTGAATGCAACTTCGGAAGTGAAGAATCTCTATATGAAAGATTTATATATCAATCGGATGAAGCACAATGTGACCCCATTGAGCGACTTCCTTAGAAACAGCGTCGACTCGGTCATCACTTATCCATTAATTCGAGAATTTATTTTGCGTGAGAATGACAAATATGAAAAGATGAAAGCTAAATCCAATACATTTGATCTCGTAATCAGCAAGGGTAATGATATGGGTGAGGACTCAGAGGGAAAGGCTTTGTTTGAGAAATTTATTGAGCCATATAGAGGTAAGTTTGTGCTCATTGACATTTGGGGTACATGGTGTGGTCCTTGCAAGGAAGCTATGAAGGAATTTATCAAGGAATATGAAACCCTTTCCCCCTATGGGGTAGCCTTCTTGTTCTTTGCCAATAGTTCTGAAGATGAGGTAATAAAAACCGTTGTTTCAGAGTATAATGTCATAGGAGAAGACGTGTTGCACTATAATCTGCCGAAAAAGCAACAGAAAGCACTTGAAGAATATTTAAAGGTTGATGGTTATCCAACTTACATATTGGTTGACCCGGAAGGCCAAATAGTCAAAGAGTATGTAGATGTAAGAGATCTTAAAAGTCTGGAGCAACTCATCAAAAGAATAAAAGACACTTTGCGTATTGCATGAGTTTTTTGAATTCGTAAATAAGTTTAAATAACTTCATTATCAAATATGAGATGTAGAAACATGAATATACTAAAGATTTCAAAGATATTGACTCTACTTATCACATTCGTTCTTACGGCATGCAATAATGATATCTTCATAGATGCCGAACCGCTGCCTGATACCACTGAGATCACCTTAGAGGGTGATGGTGGCTCATGGTCTACCACTATTCCGAGAGATGGATTGAAAAAGATTACAATGTATAATCCTTATCGTGACACGAAGGGCTATCTCACCTATTACGATCACAAAGACAATAAGGTGAATCCTGACTGTCCGGTTTCTGAGCTTGGAGCCATTATCTTTGAGAATCCGGCACAGCATTATATAATAAGTTTTTATGGCAAGAAACTTAGTATAAATAGCTATTACAACTGCTATCCTAAAGATTATATTGTTCTCCTTCTGGAATACGACTATGGAGGAACGAAAAAAATCCACATTACATTTACTGAAGGAAAGCAACTGAATTTCTTCTGTTTTCCCGAAGGAGAAATGACTGTAGAAGATAATATCGAAGAGATATCTCATCGTACATCATTTTCAAATAATAGTTCTTTGACACAGAAATTTGAGATATATCCTTATATCAATTGCAACTGCAGTTATGAAGTGATTCCCGATGAATCATGGTTAAATAAGATGGCAATAGATAATATGCCGATTCCTACTTATACTGGAAAAGTGTGGATATTGGAAGATTATGAGCTAATATATTTAGGTGACCGAAAAACTTTCTCTCCAATGGAATATGTCTACGATAAAATTACAGTTGACGTTCCTCCTTACACAAAAGCAACTGTCAACTATACATTGCATTATTCCCGAGCTTCTCAAACCGGTAAATTTTTTATTACTAATGTGGTGGCAGACCAACAGTTTGAAATTGGTTTCAAAGCCACATCGATTTATGCTACACGATATGATTTTACAGTGGATTATGAATAGGCGCCTCTTTACTGCAGCAGTGTTACTGACAATGATTCAGATTATATGTGCTCAAGATTCCATACCTTCCGGTTTTTCAAAGACTCCTGAATGGCGTATCGGTGTCGAGGTTTCTCCGTCATGTGTACTGGCTACTAACGGATTCCTTAAAGGAAACAATCCGGAAGAGAAGAGAATAAACTCCGGATTTTCCGGTGGTGTACGTGCCGACTTCAGCTTCAATCCTTATTCACGAGAAGGCATTCTTTACAAAGGTCTATATCAAGGTATCGGGTTGGGAGCTTCTACATATTTCTCCAATCAACTATTTGGCACGCCTGTTTCGGTCTATGCCTATCAGGGTGCTCCAATAGTCCATTTTACTTCCCGTTTTTGGCTTGGATATGAATGGCAGTTCGGAGCAGCTTGCGGATGGAAGCATTTTGATCAACAGACACCCGACAACAACGCCGTGATAAGCACTTCCGTAACTGCCCATATGGGTCTTGGATTGAAACTGCACTATAGCCTGTCTGACAGATGGAAGATGACTTTCGGATTAATGGCAAAGCACTATTCCAACGGCAACACATCGTGGCCAAACGCTGGATTGAATTCCATTGGAGCTGCTATCGGTTTGGAATACTCTATAAATCCATCGCAGGCAAGCGAGACTGTCAGCAATAAGGAAATATATGCAGAAGCTGACAGGGGGAAATGGCTTTACGACATAATGGCCTACGGAGCATGGAGAAAAAGAGTTGTAAATATAGGAGATCCATCGGAGCCCCAATTGTGTCCCGGAAAGTTCGGTATTCTCGGAATGCAGCTGTCGCCTATGCGCAAGCTTAATCGCTGGGTGGCGGTAGGTCCGTCGCTCGACCTGCAATGGGATGAAAGTGGTGGACTATCCCCTTATTGGATCGAAGGGACAACTGGAGATATGATCAGATTCTTGCGTCCCTCCTTCGGTAAGCAAGTGAGCGTAGGGGTTTCTGCTCATGCTGAACTGACGATGCCTATCTTCTCGGTCAATGCGGGTTTAGGCTACGACTTTGTTAATCCGAAGGGAGACAGAGCCTTCTATCAGTCGTTGACGCTGAAGACATTCATCACTAAAAATATCTACATCAATACAGGCTATCGTCTCGGAAATTTCAAAGATCCGCAGAATCTTATGCTCGGAGTAGGATATACAATTCGATAAAAATTTTTTAAACTTAAATATCATGAAAAAGACTGTTTTAGTATTTTTGAATATATTGATCGGGATTATGCTGGGATATGCCCAAAGCGGTATATGGTCAGGAGATCTGGAAGTGCAAGGTATTAAAATGCCCATAGTATTTCATTTAGACGACGGTAACCCTACCATTGACTCTCCATCCCAGGGTGTGAAAGGAATACCAATTCAAATTACTAAAGAAGCTCCCGTCGGCTTGACAGTTAGTATTCCGACAATAGGTGCGTCTTTCACTGGAATAAGTTTAGGTGATAAAATAATTGGGAAATTTACTCAGAGTGGTATGACTTTTCCTCTTACCCTCATTCCCGGAGACAAAGTTGCAGAAAGACCACAAACGCCTAAGCCCCCATTCCCATATCATCAAGAACAGGTCAGTTTCACTAATGGAGATGCTGTGTTGAAAGGTACATTAACTTTACCTGAAGGGTATAATAAGGAAACTCCTGTTGTGATTATGGTTACCGGAAGCGGTCTTCAAAACCGTGATGAGGAGATTTTTGACCACAAACCCTTTGCAGTCATTGCAGATGCTTTGGCAAGAAATGGAATTGCATCTCTTCGTTACGATGACCGCGGATTTGGAGAGTCAACAGGCGACGCTGTTAACTGCACCACTGAAGATTTGATGCATGATGCTTTGTCAGGCATAAATCTCCTACGGCAAAGATTCGACAAAGTTGGTGTTCTTGGACACAGTGAGGGAGGCACGATTTCCTTTATGTTAGGGGTTGACAACAAGGTTGACTTTATTATCAGTTTGGCTGGCATGGTCGTTTCCGGAAAGGAAACACTTTTAGATCAAAATCGCTACGCACTTTCCCAAGCCGGGTATCCACAGCATGTAGCAGACGAGTATTGCGAACTTCTGACATTGGCTTTTGATGGCAATGAGGCTGTTCTAAAGCAACTTGATAATTCAAGTTTACCGACAGAATTAAAACAGAATATGTCAGCGGCCTTATTCCAATTAAAAACACCTTATATGCAATATTTCCTTGCGACAGATGTGAGAAACAGATTAGGAAAGATTACCTGTCCTGTCTTGGCTTTAAATGGGACGAAGGATACTCAGGTATATTATGAGAATAACTTAGGAGCTTTAAATAAAGGATTGCCTTCAAACAATTTGAATAAAGTAATGCCAATGGATGGTTTAAATCATCTGTTTCAGCATTGCAAAACGGGTTCCTCCATTGAATATGCCACAATTGAAGAAACCATTTCTCCCGACGTCTTAGACATAATTACCCAATGGATTAAATCATTAGAATAAGTAGCTCACAAAAATTAAACGACATATGAAATGAAAAAATTATTCTTTATCTTTCTTTCCTTATTAGGATTGAATGCTTGTGCGAACGCACAGGGTAAGTCTTATACAGACATGGATGTAGAAGCATTCTCAAAATATATGGTTAATGACAGCGTTCAACTCGTAGACGTTCGTACACCGGAAGAATTTTCTGAAGGTCACATCAAGGGAGCAAAAAACATCAACGTTTTTGATAAGGACTTCATCGACAAGTCTCTGAAAGCATTGGACACATCCAAACCGGTTGCCGTTTATTGCCGAAGCGGCAAGCGTTCGGCGGATGCCGCACGAAAACTATCTGAAAAAGGATACCATGTTACTAATCTCAAAGGTGGCATCCTCGCTTGGAAAGGAAAAGACCAACCGATAAGCCTGGATTGAAAACTTAATTTTCGTCACATGATTCATGTAGTTTGTCACTGATTTTTCTATAAACCATTATAAGATGATAATTTTGCATCAAAGTAAATTATCATCTTATAATGAAAATACCAAGACATCTTCTGATTATCGGATTTATTTGCGGTTACTTTGCAGATTCGAATTCCATCTGCCTTACCGACTCGCTTGCAACGGACTCGATAATCTATTCAGAATTAAAGGAATTTACAGTCACGGCAGAGCATCCGGCTGTCAAATTAAGAGCTGATAAAGTGACCTATAACCCGACACTCATGGTGTCAGGCAGCCACGGCAACGTATATGAAGCTATACAATCTCTCCCTGGGGTAACGATCAACTCAAACGGGGAAATTACGTTAAATGGCATGCAAGGAGTTGCCTTTAATATTGATGGAAGAAAAACCATCCTAACAGGAGAAAATCTTATAAATTTCCTTAAGTCACTTGCTATTACGGATATTGAAAATATTGAAATCATCACGTCTGCAAGTGCTAAAGCTGATGGGGCTGATCCCACAGCAATACTTAATCTAATAAAACGTAGAAAGAAAGATGACAGTTACTCAATCGGTGCGAATATCGACGGACAAGTATGGAAAGCACGGCAAATATATAGCTCATTATTCAGTGAATACTGTCGGAATGGGCATGGTTTATCTGTGAATTATTCACGTTATGTGGCGCGAAATCCATCCGAACTTTTAACTGACCGTCCATATCTTGACTTTCAGGAAAGGCTTAATCAGGTATATGATAGAAAAAGAAGAGATTCTTCTCATTTCCTTTCAGTATCATATGAATACAGTCCTTCAGTGGGTCCGGTTATTCGCTCTACCCTTAATTATAACTATTTCAGACGAAGAGAACCGGCGATGATGAGCACATATGTCCCATTAATCCCAACACCCATCGTCACTTCTAACAATGCTCTTTTCATAACAGACAATATTTTCGGAGAATTATATATTAAAAGAAGTTCAAAAGATAATAGTCGCGACTGGGTGGCTGCCTTCGATTTCTTCAGATACAAATCCTTGGAAAGTCAACTTATGGAAGACAATACCGGTATGTCTATAGATGGAGATATGACTGGAAATACCTACGGCTTAGTTGGTTCATTCGACTACAATAGGTCGCTTTCTCAGCATTGGCAAATATCAGTTGGTGGTAGAGTATCCTATGTAGACATGAATAGCTCAGGACGCTATATTGGATACTATTCTTCAACAACTGAGAATACATCTGATATAGACAATCTCAATTCTTCCTTTGGATATAATGAAAATGTAAACGCTCTATATGCTGAAGGGAAGTTAGGTTATGGAATATTTAGTGCCTCCGTAGGGATACGGGGAGAACAAAGTCATCTCAACACTTTTTTCTCAGGCAACGAAAGTGCGGAAAGTCGTGACATCTCCAAAAGATATTTTCATCTATATCCCTCATTGTCGTTACTACTCTCCTCACCAGATATTGGAGCATGGATGTTCGCATATGCAAATAAAGTGACACGTCCAAGATTTTCTGACCTTGATCCTTTCATACATCTTTTTGACGATATTACACACATCGGAGGCAATATCAATCTGAAGGAAACTAACCGTCACTCACTCAATTTAATATGGAGTGACAACAATCATTGGCGACTCATGGCTGCCGGAGAAATTATATCTGACGATATAGTGAAGTATTACCGAGAATTAAGCGACAGAGTTGTATATGTTACGCCTGAGAACATTCCTTCACATCTTCAACTGTCTCTCTCCGTGAATGGAAGTAATCTCAGCTTTACATCATGGTGGTCGGTATCGGCCACTGCTAATCTCATTTACACAAACTATCATTTTGCAAATGATACAGGACTGAGCCCTAATACACTCTTGACCCCGATAATTGATTTAAAGAACGTCTTCCGACTCCCCTATCAGATTTCAGCGGAGATAAATGCTTCTTTCAGAGGAAGGATGGCAGTTGGACAGGCTCAGACTTCCCACGTTTGGAACACATATGCCGGATTTCGGAAAAACTTTTACGATGGAAGATTGTCGGTGTCGTTGTATATTAAGGATATATTTAATTCCAATCATTTCAATTCTACGATTTCGCTTTCCGGAAGGAAGGCTAAGCTTTACGAAAAGGAATATGAGGATATGAGAAAGATAGGGATTTCATTATCTTGGCGAATCAATGGAGGCACTGGAAAATCTAAAAAAGAGATACGAAATGTTTGGATAGATGAACTTAATCGTGTAAATTTGTAAGATATGAGAAAATCCTTGACTACCCCGCTGCTATTTGCAGCAATATTGTTCCTGATGATCAGGCTTGCAAATGACGTGCCCATAAAGGCAAATTACTTTTTGCATTCTTGGAAGTTTATGTGTATAGAACTTGTTGGAGTAGTAGGCTGCAGTTTTTTATGCTATAGCTTAATTTGGAAATGGATTCGCTTTTCAATTGAAAGACATTTGGCAGCATTTATAGAGTATGCAGTGGTGTTAATTGTTCCCGCAGTCATGGCTATTGCGGTAATGGCTCTTTCTCACGAAGTGCCGTTGATGACGGAAATTCCAGATTTAGTGATACCAATTCTTATCACCGTTTTGATGTCAATATGGCTATATTTGACTATTAAAAATCAGTATCTCGGCAAGCTTTACGCTGAATCAAGACTGAAGCTTCTCCGTGCTCAGTTTCATCCACACTTCCTTTTTAATATGCTCAACACTATATATTTTACCATAGACGAAAGAAACGAAAAAGCCAGAGAGACTATAGAGAATCTGTCAAATCTTCTTCGGTTGCAACTTTATGAAGGAAATGGTACAATCTCATTAGAGAGGGAACTATCTGCTCTTACCAGTTATTTGGAACTATGCAAAGTAAGGTTTGGAGATTCATTGGAAATAGTGAGCAATTTTAATGTTAAAAACGAATTTGTGGAAATACATCCTCATTTACTCTTACCTCTTATTGAAAATGCTGTAAAACACTCTGGAGGTAATCCAAGAAGAGTGGCAATCAAGCTGTCAGGGAATGGCAAATTACTGGAACTCTCTGTTGTCAATACCATAGCAGAAAGTAGAAATGTAAGTAAAGAGGAATCCGGATTAGGCCTGGCTAATCTTAAAGTAAGGCTTGAACTGCTTTATCCAAACAGATTTCAACTTAAAACAGAAAAAAATGAAACCGAGTTCAACGCTTATTTGAGACTGAATTTATCATGAATAAACCTATACTGACAGTTGCCATCGTAGATGACGAGCAGACGGCAAGATATGGTCTGAGAAGTTATGTCAACAAGACTCCATCACTTAGATGTGTTGGAGAATTTCATGATGCAATGTCTCTGGAAAACTTTCTTCTGAGGAACAAAGCTCCTGATATAATATTCATGGATATACAGATGCCTGAAATTTCCGGTTTAGACTTAATTGCATCCGGCAATCTTGAATCTGCAATCGTATTGGTGACAGCATACGAACAATATGCTGTCAAAGGATACGAACTTAATGTATGCGACTACCTTTTGAAACCGGTATCTTATAAACGATTCCTGCAGGCAATTGACAAGACATCACATTACGTCTGTTATCGAAAAGGCCTTATGGAAGAAGACATCATTTTCCTTCGAGCTGATAGAATGATTCATCGCGTACGAATAAGCGAAATTGTATATCTTGAGTCTCTGGAAAATTATGTAAAAGTTGTCACTCAAAATGAGAAGCTCATTATAAGATCTACTTTAAAGGAGCTTCTTGTATCATTATCTGAAAGAGGAATCGAACAAGTTCATAAATCATTTGCAGTAAATATAAGAAGAATTAAAACTATTGAAGGGAATCAAATCCTCTTAGATGAAAATCATCTGATACCTGTATCCAAAACGTACAGGAAAAGACTGTTGGCCTGTTTGCAGCATGATGAATTACTATAAGTAGCTCACAAAAATTAAACGACAAATTTTAACTAAGCAACTGCAAAAGTCTTGATATGATAACTGTGGCTAATCTTGGCCCTCTTGGCATTGTCGTTCAGTCGCTTAGCTCGCTAAGCTCCTTCGCTCCGCAGCCAAGCTGACTCAAGATTATCTCGCATTTATCACATCATTAAATTTTGCGAGCTACTTAATATTTTATAGAATATAACGTTATATAAGAAGTTGTTTAAACAACTTCTATTTGAACGATATACAATGAGTAAGAATGAAAAAAGAAAAATGGGATATTATTGACAGCGAATATCTTATTCAGCGTCCATGGCTTACGGCACGACGAGACAAAGTTAGGCTGCCGGATGGCAGAATTAATCCTGAACACTATGTACTTGAATATCCTGATTGGGTTAACGTGATAGCTATTACAGAAGATGGACACTTTGTAATGGTTGAGCAATACCGTCATGGATTGCGTGACGTTTTTACTGAACTTGTTGCCGGGGTCTCAGAACCGGGAGAAGATCCAATTGAAGCTGCAAAAAGGGAGCTCCTTGAAGAATCAGGTTATTCCGGAGGACAATGGGAACTTCTTATGGTGATCGGTCAAAATCCATCGACCTGCAACAATCTCACCTATTGTTTTCTGGCAAGAGGAGTAAAGAAAACCGACAATCAAAACCTGGACTCAACAGAAGACATTGATGTAAGACTTCTTACAGAAAAGGAAGTCTTAGACATGCTTCTTGCCGATGAGATGAAACAAGCTTTGATGGCAGCCCCACTATGGAAATATTTCGCTCTTTACTCAAAAATTAATTTGAAAAATTAAGCTGATAGCTCATCGATTCAACCCCATAAAAAAGCCTTTTCACTTGATAAAAAGACCTGTTTGCAGAACTTTTTTGCGCACATACTCTTTTTGATTTAATTTTGCAGTACAACCAGATTAAATCATTAAAAAATGAAAAGGATAATAATTTTTTCCATATCTACGATTTTTTCCTTATTGGCATTATCGCAACCAATGGGAAGACAACCCCAATCAACTTACGAGCAGGCAGATGATGTAAGAAAACAGCTTAATCTTGACCACTCTCAATTTGAAAAGGTCTACTCGGCTTATGAGAAATATAATAAGGCTGTCTTTGGAGACCAATCCAATGGAATGACTATGCCCGCGCCTCCGGCTGGTGGGCGTCCCGGCGGACACATGGGGAACCCTCCCGGCAACGGAGGCAGACCCGGCAACGGACCTGGTTTTAATGGTGGCCGACATGGGGCACCCCACGGTGAACACCCGGATTTCAAAGGGCAACGACCTGATCGACCGGGAAATGACGCACACAATGGAATAGGTCCAAAACCAGAGGATTTCCAAAAAATGGAGAAAAAGCGTGCAAAACAAGAAGAAAAACTTGTAAAATCAATGCAAAAGCTATTCAAAAAAGATCCGGCTATTTTCTCTAAATGGCAAGCTATTAGAAACGAGCAACTAAAAAGAATGTTCCCAATGCCTCAGGAACATAATATAAACCGTGAATAGCACGGACTTTGACATAAATAATCCATAATTATTACACAATGAAACAGATCAATTTTATACTGACAATGTTATCGTTAGTTGCACTGGCATCATGCTCAACCAATGATCCGGTTTTTCCTGATGGACCACCAGAATGGGGCAATGGACCCGGAATGCCAGGCAATCCGGGGGCTGACGATGGCATCACTCCGGATTTTGATGCCCAAATACTACCCTATCAGGGACAGACAGCGACAGATGCCGACAAAGACATCGTCGGAACAGATGAAGACATATATTGGGAAGCCAATAAGTTTAAGAACAAGGTCAATATTACATATTCCGGAGACAATGCTATTGTAGAAACTGAATGCACCGACATAATTTCTCACATTAACGGAAGCCATGTAGTCATTGATATGCTTACTAATTCTGTAAGTGGAGTTGAAATAAATGTAAGCGGAAAGAGTGATAATGGCTCGCTGAAAATTTATGGTGAGAAAAAGACTCTTCTCAATCTGAATGGAGTCGAATTGACATCGCAAACCGGTCCCGCAATCAACAATCAATGTAAAAAACGACTGTTTATAAACCTTGCCTCCGGTACAATCAACAAACTAACAGATACCCCCCGGTATTCTGACGATCATTATTATATCAATGGCAATACATCTAATGATGAAGACCGAAAGGGAACTCTTTTCAGCGAAGGTAATCTGATTTTCAGTGGTTCAGGCAGTCTGATAGTTGCAGGGAAACAGAAACATGGAATTGCCTCCGACGGATATATGTACGTTCGTCCCGGTGTGACAATAGCAGTAACTGAAACTGCAAAAAATGCGATTCACATAAAGGGAGACAAATCTGACGATATTGGAGTCATCATCACCGGTGGTCTTATCTACACTCTTTCAGAAGCTGAAGCAGGTAAAGGAATAAAGACTGACTATCACGTCGACATAAGAGGTGGCCAACTCGACCTTAACACCAAAGGCGACGCTATTTATGATGCTGATGAGAACGACACATCTTCTGCAGCCGGAATCAAGACAGACGGTAATGTAATGATTAGTGGAGGTGTTATTTCTATAAAGAGTTGCGGCACCGGAGGAAAAGGTATCAATGCTGATGGAAGCTTGAATGTCGCTGGAGGTGAGACAACAATCGTGACCACAGGCGGAAAATTTGTATATAATGCCGCTCTTGACCTTGACTCATCACCCAAAGGAATAAAGGCAGATGGCAACATAACAATTGACGACGGCACAGTCAACATAATGGTGTCAGGAATAAGCGATGGATCTGAAGGTCTTGAAAGCAAAGCCGATTTGACAGTGAATGGTGGTAATATTTATGTGTACGCCTACGATGATGCTATCAACGCTGCAAAATCAATAACAGTCAATGGCGGACGCATCTATGCATATGCCGTCAATAACGATGGAATCGACTCAAACGGTATGTTGACCTTCAATGGAGGAGTGACAATCTCCAACGGCAGTGGGGCTCCCGAAGAGGCTTTTGATTGCGACAGATCCAACAATTTCATTGTGAATGGCGGCACATTGATTGGTATTGGAGGATCAGCCATTGCACCCTCTACTTCAAGCACTCAAAAGACTGTCATATACAATGGTATACAGTTTGCCAAAGATCAGACATTAGCCATTCTCGATGAAGAAGAGAAGCCCGTAATGGCATATGCTATTCCACGCTCTTTAAACGGCAGTCTTTTCTTCAGTTCGAAAGACCTAAAGGAAGGCACCACTTATCAAGTCAGCTCTAATGGAAAGATATCAAATACTCTTCAGGAATGGAATGGTTGGTATGACGGTGGCAATTGGAGCGACGGGAGCTCTGTGGGTTCATTCACGATTAAGGGAACTATCACTACAATAGGAGTTTCATCCGGTCCCGGAGGGGGTGGCTTCCCAGGAGGTAACCGTCCATGGTAAAAAAATGAACAATAAACTATCATCTTACTAAACCCGTAGTCATCAATGGAAGAGGAGGCTCCGCGATGGACGCCTTCTCTTTTTTGCGATTTATACATCATAAATTTTGATTTTTCAATTGTTTTCACTACTTTTGTAAGAATTATGGACTGCCTTAAGAGGCATATTATCATGGACTTTAAAATTACATCAAAATATAAGCCTACGGGCGATCAACCAGAGGCTATTGCCGAGCTGTCGGAGGGGGTCAAAGATGGTCATCCTTCACAGACATTGCTTGGTGTGACTGGTAGCGGAAAGACATTTACTATGGCAAACGTAATCCAAGAGGTCAAGAAGCCCACTTTGATTCTCAGCCATAATAAGACTCTGGCTGCACAGCTTTACGGAGAGATGAAAAACTTCTTTCCGGAAAATTCTGTGCAATATTTCGTAAGCTACTACGACTATTATCAGCCTGAAGCTTACATACCTTCAAGCGATAAATATATCGAGAAAGACCTTATGATCAACGATCAGATCGAGAAATTACGACTCTCGACTGTAGCTGCACTGCTCAGTGGACGACGTGATGTGGTAGTTGTGTCATCGGTCAGCTGCATATATGGTATGGGAAATCCGGAAGATTTCTCAAAGAGCGTAGTAAGGATCGAACTCGGACAACGTATTTCCCGTAATGCTTTCCTCCGTCAGCTCGTAGATTCACTTTACAGTCGCACGGAAGTTGATCTGGGCAGCGGTGAATTCCGCGTCAAGGGTGATACAGTAGACATTAAGCTCTCATTTGAGGATATACAGCTTCGAGTCGTGTTCTGGGGAGATGAAATAGAAAAGATTCAGACAGTAGATCCGCAGACGGGAATCATACTAAGTGAGCTCGATGGATTCAATATTTATCCTGCCAATATCTTTGTTGCGAGTAAAGAACGGACCAACAACGCTGTAAACCAAATAGCTCTTGACTTAGGTGCTCAGGCTGAATTCTTCCGTAATGACGGTCGATTCCTCGAAGCACAACGCCTCACAGAACGAGTAAACTATGATCTCGAGATGATTAAAGAACTCGGGCATTGCTCCGGAATCGAGAACTACTCCCGCTACTTCGACGGACGCGAACCGGGAATGCGTCCTTTCTGCCTCCTCGACTACTTCCCCAAGGATTTCCTTACCATCATAGACGAGAGCCATGTTACTCTCCCCCAGCTTCGAGGTATGTATTCCGGCGACCTTGCAAGAAAACTTAATCTCGTGGAGTATGGTTTTCGTCTGCCCGCAGCCATTGATAACAGACCTCTCAAATTTGACGAATTTGAACGACTCACACCTCAGACGATATATGTCAGTGCTACCCCGGGTGACTATGAATTGCAGAAATCAGAAGGTATAGTGACCGAACAAATTATCCGTCCTACAGGACTTCTTGATCCGGAAATTGAAGTACGCTCTTCAATGAATCAGATCGACGACCTTCTTGAAGAGATTCAACTTCGAATCGAACGTGGCGAGCGAACCCTGGTCACAACACTCACAAAACGAATGGCTGAAGAGCTCGATGCCCACTTGCAGAGTTTTGGCGTCAGAAGTGCTTATATCCATTCTGACGTTGATACGCTTGACAGAATAAGGATTCTTAATGATTTACGGGAAGGAACTTATGATGTCCTCATCGGTGTCAATCTTCTTAGAGAGGGTCTTGACCTTCCGGAGGTTTCGCTCGTGGCCATTCTGGATGCAGACAAGGAAGGTTTCTTGCGAAACCATCGCTCGTTGACTCAGACTGCGGGACGTGCGGCTCGAAATGTAAACGGAATGGTGATAATGTATGCCGATAAGATTACTGACTCAATGCAAAAAACCATTGATGAAACCGAGCGTCGACGTGCCAAACAACAACTATATAATGAACAACACGGCATAACTCCTACTCCAATCATCAAGAAAACCAACACCGATCTTATCGACCTCTATCAAGGAACCACGAACGACAGTCCGGGACAGACTCCATCAAAGCCAATGGTATCGAAACCCGGCAACGTAAAGAAGCCCGCTGTTAAAACGAAAGCTGAACCAAGACCATATTATGAGGAGGAGCATCAGGCGGCCGCTCTTGTGGCTGATCCTGTAGTGGAGTATATGAGTGCTTCAGACCTTAAGGCCCGTATTTCCAAGGTTCAAGCGGATATGACAAAGGCTGCCAAAGCCATGGACTTCATGGAGGCGGCCCGTCTGCGCGACGAACTTCTCGCTCTTAAGGATCTCGCAACGGCTAAAGAAACTGACAGCAATGTATAAGAAGACAGATTTCCTTCCTACTACAGCAGATGAGATGAAGATGCTTGGCTGGGAACAAGCTGACATCATCATCTTCAGCGGTGATGCCTATGTGGATCATCCGTCTTTCGGAGCTGCCGTCATAGGACGTACACTTCAGAAAGCGGGTTACAAAGTCGCTATCGTTCCTCAACCCAATTGGCGCGATGATCTCCGTGACTTCAAAAAACTCGGTATGCCTCGTCTTTTCTTTGGAGTTTCTGCCGGCGCTATGGATTCAATGGTAAATCATTACACTGCCAACCGTCGGCTTCGTCATGACGATGCTTATACTCCGGGAGGGAAGCATGGTATGCGTCCGGATTATCCAACGATTGTTTATACTAAAATACTTAAGGAGCTTTATCCCGACGTTCCTGTTATAGCGGGAGGAATAGAAGCATCCCTACGCCGAGTAGCTCATTACGACTACTGGGCAGATAAGTTGCGTCCTTCGATTCTCGTAGATTCCGGAGCGGATATGATTTCTTATGGTATGGGTGAAAAAACCATGCTTGCGATTGCTGAAAGGCTTGATAAAGGAGAGAAAATTTCAGATATAAAAGATATACCTCAGACAGTCTTTTTTACTGACTTAGAAAAAGACCCTGTAGACACGGCCAATTCAATAGTTTTGTCAAGTTTTGAGGAATGCCTCGCTGATAAAAGGAAACAGGCGATAAACTTCAAGCATGTTGAGGAGGAAAGCAACAAGTGGAATGGGAAGACCTTATATCAAGCTACCGGGGGTAGAATGATCCGCATCAATCCGATGTGGCCTCCTATGAGCGAAGGGGAAATCGATGCTTCCTTCGACCTCCCCTACACCCGTATCCCTCATCCACGCTACAAAGGCAAGACGATACCGGCCTACGAGATGATCCGCCACTCAATCTGCATGCATAGAGGTTGTTTCGGAGGATGTGCCTTCTGTACTATCTCTGCTCATCAAGGGAAATTCATAGCTTCCCGTAGCAAGGAGTCCATTCTTAAAGAAGCTCGTCAAGTAACTCAGATGGAGGACTTTAAAGGGTATATATCTGATCTGGGGGGACCCTCAGCCAATATGTACCGTATGGGTGGAAAAAACAAAGACGCCTGCAAGCGATGTGTAAGACCGTCGTGCCTTCATCCTAAACCATGTCCAAATCTTGACACTGACCACTCCCCCCTTACAGATATCTATAGAAGTGTCGATGCTTTGCCGGGAGTGAAGAAATCATTTGTTGGTAGTGGTGTCCGTTATGATCTTGCTATGGCAGCAACGGATTCTCCGGAAAAGACCCGTGCAAATGCGGAATATTTGGATGAGCTAATCTCAAAGCACGTAAGTGGGCGCCTGAAGGTTGCTCCCGAGCACACTTCTGACAAGGTTTTGAATTGTATGCGTAAACCCTCGTTCAATCTATTTTATGAATTCAAGAAGATTTTCGACGGTATAAACCGCAAATATAACCTAAACCAGCAACTTATCCCTTATTTCATATCCTCGCATCCAGCATGCAGGGAAACTGACATGGCAGAACTTGCTTGCATTACTAAAGGCCTGAACTTTCATCTTGAGCAGGTGCAGGACTTCACTCCGACTCCCATGACAGTGGCAAGCGAGATATATTATACCGGAATCCATCCATATACCGGAGAAAAAGTCTTTACGGCCACAACTGAAAAAGAGAAACTCGCCCAACGACAATTCTTTTTCTGGTATAAGCCCGAAATGAAGGCTCAGATCACTGATGAATTACGTCGACTGCACAGGCCGGATCTTATAACAAGACTTTATCCGGGATATCAAACCACATTTAAATCAACTGGAAATACTAATAAAAATTTCAATAACCCAAATAAACACAATAACAAAAAAACAAGAAAATGAACAAGTCAAGTTTCGCAATGGGCGCACTGATTCTGCCGCTATGCTTTGCTACTTCATGTAAGGAAGGGGGCACGGAAGAAAATGTGATAGAAAAGCCCGAAATCAACATTGTCGACGGACAGATGACCCCGGAAGTTCTCGAAGCACTCGGACAAGTGAATGGGGCTGTTGCTTCGCCAGATGGTAAGACCATAGCATTCACCATCAAGTATGAGGATGTAAAGGAAAACAAAGGGAACTCTGAAATCTATATTGTCCCGTCAGAAGGCGGAGAGATCACTCGCCTTACTCACACAGCCGGCTCAGAAGGTAATCTGCAATGGATAAACGGAGGAGAGCGTCTTGCATATCTCGGTAAAGACACTCAAGGAAAAATGCAGATTTTCTCTATGCAGCCAGATGGCAGAAACGTGTCATGCCATTCTGCTGTAGAAAGCGGTGTGGAATGCTTCCTTTTCTCTCCTGATTCAAAGAAGGTGGTATATTCCACTTCAATCAAAGATTTCAACCAAAAAGATTCAACCCTCTTTGCAGGACTTGACAAGACCAGCGGACGCCTTGTAGACGACCTTATGTATAAGCATTGGGACGAATGGGTGGAAGCAATCCCTCATCCCTTCGTTGCTGATTTCGACGGTGCAGACATCACAGGCGCCAAAGATATTATGGCCGGTGAACCATTCGAGTGTCCGATGAAGCCCTTCGGTGGCGCCGAGTCATTTGCTTGGAGCCCAGACAGCAAACAGCTTGTGTATGTAAGCCGTAAACTTAAAGGTATGGATTATGCCTATTCTACTGACAGCGATCTTTTCCTCTATGATCTTGAAAGCGGCAAGACTGAATGTCTGACTCCTGGAGAAGAATGGCCCGGATATGACACCGATCCAGCATTCTCACCCGACGGCAAGAGCCTTGCTTTCCTTTCTATGAAGACTGCTAAATATGAGAGCGACAAAAAGCGACTCATGGTAATGGATATGGCTTCGCGTAGCGTTAAAGACCTAACCGAAGGTTGGGATCGCTGGCCGGAAGGGATAGCTTGGACCCCCAATAGCAAGGAGATCGTTTTCAATGGCTACAGTGACGGTGTCATGCCCATCTTCAAGATAAATGTTGCTGACGCAAAAATTGATGTGATTGCAGATGGCCAGTATGATTATGTTGGTGTTCAGCCACTCGGCGAAACAGGTAAGGTAGCTTGCATGCGCCACTCAATGCTTGAGCCAAATGATATTTATGTTGCCGAGAGCGGCAATGTAAAACAGCTGACAGAAATCAACAAAGATATTCTTTCTCAGCTTGCTGAGGTAAAAGTTGAGAAGCATCTTGTGCCTACAACAGACGGCAAAGAGATGACCTGCTGGGTGATCCTTCCACCTAACTTTGACCCCAACAAGAAATATCCCGCAATTCTCTATTGCCAGGGTGGTCCGCAGCAGGCTGTAAGCCAATTCTGGAGCTATCGCTGGAATTTCCGTATCATGGCATCACATGGCTATGTGATTATTGCTCCCAACCGTCGCGGTCTTCCCGGCTTTGGCGAGGAATGGAACCGTCAGATTTCAGGTGACTATGGTGGTCAGAACATGCGCGATTACTTCTCGGCTTCTGACTATATTGCCGCCCAGCCTTATGTAGATGAAAAGAAGATCGGTGCTATCGGCGCAAGCTATGGTGGTTTCTCAGTATACTGGCTTGCTGGACACCATGAAGGTCGTTTTGCTGCTCTTGTGGCACATGCAGGAATCTTCAACATGGAGGCTCAGTATCTTGAGACAGAGGAAATGTGGTTTGCCGACTTTGACATGGGTGGTGCTCCCTGGGATACAAACAATGCAACTGCACAGCGCACTTTCGCTACCTCTCCGCATAAATTTGTAAACAACTGGACAGCTCCTATCCTCGTGACTGTCGGAGAACTTGACTATCGTATCCTTGCCTCTCAGGGCATGATGGCTTTCAACGCAGCCAAAATGCATGGTCTTGAAGCAGAAATGCTCATATTCCCGGATGAAAATCATTGGATTCTGAAGCCACAGAATGCAATCCTCTGGCAGCGTACTTTCTTCAGATTCCTTGACAAATACCTGAAGTAAGAATTCTTAATTCATAATTCATGATGCATGAGAGCGTTTCGCTCCGTGACGCTATGAGTTAATTTTTTAGAGAAAATAAAGATAATCCCGGAATATAGTGGTCATTATATTCCGGGATTATCTTTATTTTAGTTGAGCCGTACTTAATAATGTATATGATAGATACAAGATGGATTGCCTCTCTGAACAGAGGCTTCCACTGTTACTTCTACAGGATGCTCATATACATAAGAAAACATTTTTTCCGCAAACCCTTCCGAACAATAACACAATGCCGGAAATAGCTTATCGGAAACGTTTTTTAAAAGAGGGCATACGCAGACTGGTTTATTCTCATCTACAATCAACATGCGTTTGGATCGATCATCGTTTACTACCCATCCCCAAGAGTTTTGCAAGAACTCGACGAATTCATCAGGTTTTCCAATATATGGTTTCACCATTTCCGGTACATTCAGCAGGTCATGGTGGGCCAAGGAAGTGGATTTTACTATATTTCTTAACTGAGATTCAGGAATATTATTTTTAGTCAATGAGTCAAGCAGTTCACTAATCCATTGGAGCGCAAAAGCCTCATCCCTGTTAATTTCAGGTTTATTTTCCACTTCATTACCTCTGGCTGTAAAATCAAAAATAGAGCCAAACCAGCAAGCACACGCCAATCCAGCACACCCTTTTATAAATCCACGTCGAGTCGTCATAAAATTAACTTCCTATTTCGTTGAGTTTATTACTTTTAAAACTTCCTTCACAAATTTTTCCGGAGTAGAGGGATATGGGACATCTCCGAAATTTGAATGACCATCTTTATAGCTATAGCCCAGTATCCACGCTGGCCCCTCTCCATCCCAATTAATCGAACGTTCAAGAGTGTATAGCCTATAATGGTTTGCTTCCTTGTCGGGAACAAACGCTATGTAACGTGCAAGAGGCATCTCTTTAGGTTCTGGCATTGTCCAAACCACTATACCATCATCGCCCTTGCCAATAACCTTAATTTTAATCTCCTTATGTTCATCTGGCAGATAATAGCCTAATTGTTCAAGCACATAAAATATCTCATCATCTTTGTTGGATAGAAATTCTATGCTTTCAACCGACGGACTGCATGTATTGGCTACATTTCTTAAAAAATTGAATTCGAACTGATACAGATCAATTTCTTTCAAGTTTGAATCTTGTCCTTCAAGTATTGCTTTTGCAGTTTCCTTTAAATGTTCGTCAGCCTTATCACTTTCAACTATCTTCTTTAGAATTTCATCCTCCTTTTCTTTATCACCCATTTTTGAATAAACCACTCCAAGATAAAACATTACTGCACCGTCATCCGGATGATTTTCATGAGCAAATTCAAGACAGCTACGAGCTTCTACATATTTCTCTGCATCCAATAGAGCCATACTTTTAATTAGCAAGGCCTCAGCATCGGTAGGATAATATTTTAAATTAAGACCAAGAAGAGCGTCTTGAAAAGAATTGTGCATAAGTGCATTTTCTATGGAATGAAGACCCTGAAGCATTTTTTCTAATCCTTCTTCAGCATTCAGAGCCACCCCATCACTCCAATACCATCGACAACCATTGTTACGACTATGCTCCAGTATATTGATTCCTGATTTTGATATGGATTCCATGTCATTCGCATATTGGTAAGCTTGTGCTTCTGCTAATCTAAAATCAAGACGATTTGGGAAAACTCCTACACCTTTTTTGATAGCTCCTATGGCCAATTGAAGAATACTATCATTTGGTTCTAACACCGCCAAAGGATTATCAAGGATAGGGTCAGAATTGCTATTAGAAGTTTCCTCCGGTTGAAATGCTTTTGACATCAGTAAATTATATTTAGCTAAAAAAAGGTCTGGATTTCCACTATCATTGGATTCCCATTCTTCAAGGAAAATCTCAGCAAGCTCAAGATCTCCTTTATCCAGAAGATCATAGAATGATATCTTAAATTCAACAGCTTGAGTTGAAAAAGCGGTAAACAGTATAACTATAGATAAGATTCTTCTCATAACAATATTTTTTGTAAAATTAACTATTTAAATTTATATTATCAAGAAAATATGAATAATTATTACTATTAAGTAGCTCACAAAAAATTAAACGACATATATTAACAACGTAGCTACAAAGGTCTTGATATGATAACTGCCTCAATATTATCTCACATTTATCATATCATTAATTTTTGCGAGCTACTTACAAAATTATTTATAATTATGAAAAGAAAGATTAATAAAAAAATAAGTTGAAATAACTTCATTTTTTAGCGCAAAAGATATTGCAATTTGCAAAAAAATATTTATATTTGCATCTTTAAGTACATTCGTAGAAAATCATAAGAATCATGAAAGTATTTCTGTCATTTATCCTCTCATTATTTTGCTTATTGAGCATATCTGCTCAGACCACAAAAGAATTTTTCAATGTCGGCAATCCCATTGATTATTGTGGGAAACAGTATTATCTTGCATGGGCAACAAATCCTGTTGAAAACTATTATTTACAGGAGTATCTCCCTAAGGGTGAATCTCTTGAACATTTCAATCAAATGTTTAGTGTCAGTGTCTTATTTGTGGAGAAATCTCCTTCCGAGGCTGTTAAGTCAAAAATCGAAGAATTGGAAGCACGAAAGAAAACCGATCCGGTCGTAAATTATATGGTAGCAGAAAATGACGGAGAGTATATTCTTGAGTTTATCGTCAGTGATTGTGATAAAGGCTCGCTCAACACTGTAGAGGTCAATATACATCATTATAAACAGATGACAATCGATGGAAGAAAAGCAAGTGTGTTATGCTTTTATTCTGAAAGAGCATATGGAGATGATATTACATCATTTATTAAGTCAATACCCCAAAAACGAATTTCATGGTATGAAGCTATGAGCAACCTTAAAATCAATCCTAAGTTTCCAAAGAAAAAATAGATCAAACATATATAACGATTAAAGGGTATCCCGACACTCAGGATACCCTTTTTCCTATTAAGAAAATAAATTAGAATTTATAGCCTATCTTCATATTGAAGCAGTTGGTCGCACCAGCATCGTCATGAGTCCAGCAAAGTGCTTGATAGCCAATACCAGCATAAACCTTTCCGAAATCGAGGCCTATCATTGGATTGACAACAACTGCTCCCCAATCAGTGTGCTCAGTATTGATAGCATAACCGAGATCAAGAGAGAAGAAGGGTTTGAATCCACCCATCTTTCCGCTGATGTCTCCTCTTACGAAGATAGGGATAAGGGGACCGTTGTCGAAGTTCCACTGTTCAGTGATACCGATACCGGCACCAAGACCGATATTCTTTGTCATCATCTCATGGATACCTCCTTGAACATTGAAGCGGCAAGTATTGCCACCGGCGATCACCGGCTGAAATTCTACGAACGGAGTGATTGCGAAAGCAGAGGAGAAAGCGGCAACAATGCCAACGAGGGTAAGTAACAATTTTTTCATAGTAGTATTGATTAAGTTTATAATTTAACCTATAAACACCATCATGTGATGTATTGTTCAAAAAAGTCAAAAAAAAAGACCACTTGAGTGGTCTTTTTTAATTATTCAGAATCGGACACCTGCAGATAGGACAATCTGATTGTTATTCAAACTCAATTTTGAAGTCGGACTTGGTATCTGAGGATTAGCCGGATCAGGAGTATAAGCATGATATTCACTGCTTATATTCTTATGCACGAATGCCCCGTCAATATAGAAATTATTGAAATTGTATCCCAAGCCACAAGTAATATAATCAGTTGAGTTATCCATGCGGTAGTTTGGCATTGTACCGGAAGTATAAATCATCATAGAACCATCTTTTGCTTCCTTACGCACCGGAGAAGAGATATTGGCATATCCTACTCTTACACTGAATCGCGGTGTAATACGATATTCCGCTCCAACTCTGATGCTGGTAGTAGACTTATAATAATCCTCAATATCAGCATTGGTAGCATACCAAGGATCTGTATTCACCAAAGGAGACGCCTTCTGGGAAGGAGCATAGTATGGGAAATCCCAATCATTGAATCCTCCATCATAATCATAGTAGCCCCCACCTCCATTATAGAAGCGCATCTTATCATATCTTTGCCATTCAAAATCTGCGCTCACTATCAGATTTCGACCAAGAACACCGGCAGCACTGGCGGTCAGACGCCAAGGTGTACGGAAATTATAAGAGTTAAGTCCCCATTGTCCATCGTTGGTCACCGCTCTATTTTGAGTCATATCGGGAATATTAACGCTATAGTTAAAGTTGGTCGATGCCATATAGCTTTCGTTAATTGAATACCAAGTAGGAGATGCAAACGACACGCCCAATCTTAGTTCCTGAATAGGACGATAGATGATACCGACTTTAATATTATAGCCTGTTCCGCTCGCATTGTAGGAATTTGTCATCGCCCACCTTGACGAGCTGTTTTCCATGCCGTTAGGATTGTCGACGACTGCATTTTGAAGATCTTCACCCCATTTAGCAGTCATGCTATAGTTCATATCAACGATACCAAGGTCTACGCCCCAGAACACTTTATTTGCAATGTTGCCACCAACAGCAATGTTGTATTCGTTTGCACCCCCGGTGGTCAGCACATCAAATGCGCCCGAGCCAGATGTAGTAGTACCCCACTGCCCAATCCAATTCGGCTGATCATCATCTCCAGTGGGAGTAATGAAATAACTATTATAACCGAGAATGGAAAGCCATGGAGCTGCATAGCCACCATCGTTAGGATTATAGGGATCAAACGAAACATATCCATCTGTATTAAAAACAGTAGATACGTCTGCTACAGTCACACCTTCATTATTACTAACTCCTGCGATATAGTTAGTAAGCGAGTTGTGGAGTTGAGGTATACTACCAACATAATGAGCATTGAACGATGCAGCCCTGTTGTACGTAAAGCCAATATTAATATTGGGCATTACAGAATTCATCAGATTCCATGTTGCGACTCCTCCAACATTATTGAGAAGTACTTTTGTCTGATTCTGAGTATTCTTAACGCCTTGAGCCTCAGAGGTAGCATTCTGCATATCGATATCCATCGTGATACCGAGTTCATTACGGCGATATACGCCAATACCTGCAGGATTGGTTGAAATCGCACTAAGATCCCCACCGAGAGCACCGAAAGCTCCACCCATTCCCATATAGCGTGCGGTGCCTTTTAAATCAGGTTGAGAAAAACGGAACCCGTCAATAGCACTTTGTGCATCAGCTATAAATGGTATGACCATTGAAGCCGCAAAGAAATATATCTTTTTCATGTAGATCAATATTAAAGTGATTATCTGCGACCTCCACGGCCACCGCCGCCACCGCCGCTACTTCTATGACCACCACCGAAGCTTCCGCCACCAAACGAACCATTACCACTCGAACGATTGGAATTGTAGCTACCGGAGTTACGTGTATTATTAGAATTATTATTATTGTAACTATTATTCCGATTAGTGTTCGTATTGGAATTATACGAATTACCTCTTGAATTGCCTGTATAACGATTGTTATTAGAAGAGTTACTTACATTTCCGCTTCCATTGCCGGTATAACGATGGCCACCATTGCCAATAGTGTAGCCACGATTGTTGCCTGAGGAAGGAGCATTCTGCTTATTGGAATTTGTGCCTGCAGTTCCGTAAGATCCACGATGGTTGCCAGCTATGCTCCATTGAGAACCGGAAGAAGCCGGACGATTGCTTCCAGGTTTAGCTGAACTTCCCGGATTGCGGTGATTGCCTGCCCAACCTGTACCTGGATTTATAGGACGGTTGCCACCGGGGCTCCAAGTTCCGTTAGGTCCGCCCCAACCCCAAGAAGGACCAGGTCCCCAACCAGGACCACCCCAGCTCCATGAGGGTCCCCAACCCCATGATGGACCCCAACCCCAGGAAGGGCCCCAAGCCCATGAGGGTCCCCATGACCAAGATGGGCCCCAATACCAAGGATCATACCATCCTCCAATACTCCAACCGCCGAAGCCAACATTCCAATACCAAGGATCGTAATATCCTCTATAATAAGGCCAGCCGTAACCATAGGTAGGAAGGAAAGCAGGAGTCAGACCATTGTAGACAATCTCTACATTGCCATATGAGTTTTGAAGCACATCGGCAAGTAGCTGGGAATTATCAAGTACGATGGTCGGATTGTAGTATTTTTGAATCTGCTGTGTGTATACGAAATCCTCTTCGGAACTGACTTTAGCTCCAATAGTATCGATCGGTGTGGTGTAATATTGTCCGCGAAGGTTGTATGCATCCACATCCATATCACTAAAATTCTCGATATAATTCGGATTTTTCTTCTTAGCACCCACGAAATTGTCTTTCTTAGGGTTGTAGTAAATATCATCAACATAATCGTCGGCCAAGACGTCGGCCGGAACCAATGAACCCAGCGACAAAGTCAGGAGTAGTAAATTTTTAAATTTCATAGCGCGATTGTGTTAGTTTTTTATTTATAAGACAAATATTATGCCAATTGGTTTAACAGGATTAGAATCTTAGGTAAAAATCCCGGCAGAGCTTTCTATATTCATCGGTAGGAAGCCCGGTAGCCGTCTCAAGAGTGAGGTATTGAGTCTCAATCTCCATATTCTTTGCAATGGAATTTTCAAATTTCCATTGCAATAGTGACCTTTTATACGGAGCACCTTCGTGGCCTCTGTAGAGACATTTACCAATCAATTGATAACCAAGGTCAAATGAACGTTTCTCAAGAGCTTCTGAATATTCAGAAGGTATGACCATAGCAACACTTCCTTCAGGATTCAAAATTTCTTTTGCACCTTTTAGCAACGCCAATGGTGAGAGTTCACCTTGATGCCGCGCCTTTTCCCTTGGAGTGATCGTTTCTGTGACACCAGAATCAAAATATGGAGGATTCGAAACTATGAGATCGTAACCACGTTTTATATCAGTCAGCAACGAACCGGCATTAGCAAAACTACATAAATGTGCCCTAATACGATCTCTCCATGGCGAAACTGATATATTTTCCCGCGCTTCCTCTATAGAAGGGATATCAATGTCTATGGCATCAATCGTAGACTCCGGAGCCCGTTGCGCCAATATAAGGGCTATAAGCCCGCAACCGGTGCCAACATCGAGTATACTATGCGATTTACTAATATCTACCCAGCAACCTATCATTACACCGTCAACCCCAACTTTCATGGAACTTCGATGATGGCTGACGGAGAACTGTTTAAAACGGAATTGTGAGATTTTTTTACTCATAAAGATTCTTATGCAGACAGGATACTCTCTTATCTGCTGCGTAGAGGAGGCAAAAAAGCATCTTCAAGATAATCAAGAGTGTAATTATACTGATCTCCATTGACAGTCGCCACATCGAAACGATAGAAAAAAGCATACTCCTGAGCCAAAAGATAGGAATTAGCCCCTCGCACTACATTTCTTATCTTATCGGGAGTCAAAGCCTCAGCAGGATCTATATCCCTGTCTGAACGCGCCTTTACTTCAACGAATATTAAAGTATCGTCTTTTTGGGCGATAAGGTCAATCTCACTTTTGGAGGAATTTGGTCGCCAGTTTCGTTCTCTGACTACGTATCCCTTTGCTATCAAATATTCACAGACGATATTCTCGGCTTGACGACCCCATTCCTTTGCCAATTCGCGCTTCTTATCAGCCATTTTGCATTAACGGTTACAATCAGAACGCCTTGAATGACATATCAAGGCCCTTGACACTGTGAGTCAAAGCACCAACAGAGATAAAATCCACTCCAGTCTCTCCATAGGCGCGCAAAGTGTCAAACGTTATACCTCCTGAAGATTCCGTCTCCACTCTACCATCAACTATAGCTACTGCCTCTCGTGTGAGCTCAGGAGTGAAATTGTCAAACATAATGCGGTCTACTCCACCAATCTCAAGAACCTTCTTGATATCATCCAAGTTTCTGCATTCCACTTCTATCTTGAGGTCTTCCTTACCGTTGGCCTTGCAGTATTCCTTGGCCCTGGCTACAGCCTGCTCTATTCCACCTGCAAAGTCTTCATGATTGTCTTTGATGAGAATCATGTCGAAAAGGCCAATACGATGGTTGGTACCTCCACCGATTTTTACAGCCTCCTTCTCAAGCATACGCATCCCCGGAGTAGTCTTGCGTGTGTCAAGCACTTTCGTATGAAGTCCAGTCAGTTGGTCCTGATATTTGCGCGTCATCGTAGCAACACCACTCATACGCTGCATTATATTCAGCATAGTGCGCTCTGCCACAAGAAGGCTTCTAACCGGACCTTCTGCAATGAAAGCTATGTCGCCCGGATTTACCTCTGCTCCATCTTGAATCATTACCTCTATCTTAATGGAAGGATCTACCTTATGAAGCACTTTTTTGGCTATTTCCACACCTGCAAGGATCCCCTTTTCCTTAATAAGGAGTTTTGACCGGCCCATCTCATCAGCAGGTATGGTAGATAAAGTGGTATGATCACCGTCGCCTATGTCTTCAGCAAAAGCGAGATCGAGAAGAGCATCAATAAGTTCGTCTTTAGTTTTCATATTTCAAAAATCTTCACTAATTTTGCAAAAGAAGAGAATTTTACAAAGAATAAAAAAATATGGACATAACTTTAATCACAGTGGGGAAAACCACTACCGACTATATTCAGACAGGAATCAACGAGTATTGCAAGCGTCTGAAACGTTATATTCCATTTTCAATAAAACATCTTCCAGATATAAAGAATGTCCGAAAACTCACAGAAATCCAGCAAAAGGATGAGGAAGGGAAACTGATACTCGCAGAACTATCGGCATCTGATTATGTGGTACTTCTTGACGAGAGAGGAGAGATGCTGACATCACGCGAGTTTTCCAAATTCCTTCAGAAAGGTATGCTTGGAGGGAAAAAACGGATGGTATTTATAGTGGGGGGACCATATGGATTTTCCCCGGATGTCTATTCACGTGCTGATACAAAAGTGTCATTTTCAAGAATGACCTTCAGCCATGAGATGATTCGACTCTTCTTCACTGAACAAGTGTATCGGGCCATGACTATACTTAAAGGTGAACCATACCACCACGACTAAAAAATAAGAAATCAGCTTTGTAAGGCCTCTTTGATTTCACTCAGGATACCTTTGTGGTGATGAGCCAGTTCAGGATGTGCTTCTAAAAATATTTGAATGCCCTGTTTGATAAGCTCAGGACATTTTCTTGTATTTTCTTTTCCCTTAAGATCATTGCAAAGATACCGATCGTCATTCTCTTTAGAAAATCTGTCAAGAAGAGCTTTAGTGTTCCATATTACTTTCGCCTTGTCTTCCGGTCCAAAACCTTTTGAGAGTTGACCTTCAGCAATGCCAAGAATGGATATTACTCCACATATCCCACCGGAACCGGCAAATCCTGACCCAAAAGCTGCGCCCAAACGTGCAGCTTGTTTTTCTGAAAGATCTATTTTGTCTGCCAGCGCCATCAACACACATTGGGCGCAACCATAGCCCTGATTTCTAAGGTCAATGGCATGGTTCTGGCTTTTCTTGATTACTTTTGATATATCTTTATTTTCCATAATTCTTCTTTACTTTGCAAAGTTATAAAAATAAAACGATATAAGCAATATCCTTATGAAGATTACTGCGCAAGTGGCATTTTTTTACCACGAACAATAGAATGATGGTTGATAATTTAAGAAAAAATGCTTAAATTTGCAGTTGAATAACTAAACCTGACATAGACAATGAGACTTATTGCGACTTTGGCAACCCTTTCTTCCGCCATTGTATCCTATGCAGCCGGTGTGTTCAACGTGATTGACTTCGGCGCAAAAGGTGACGGAAAGACTCTTGACTCCCCCGCTATCAATGCTGCCATCGAAGCAGCTGTTGCAGAAGGGGGTGGGCAAGTGTTTCTTCCTGCCGGAATTTTCCTGAGCGGAAGTATTCGCCTTAAATCAAACATCAACCTTCATCTTTCTCCCGGTTGCGTAATATTGGCAGCGCCTGCCGAAATGAAGGCTTATGACGACAGCGAGGAATGGGGCGATTTCCCTCAATATCAAGATGGTGGGCATACTTTTTTTCACAACTCACTCATTTGGGCCGAAGGTCAAGAAAATATCAGCATAACCGGATCCGGAATGATCGATGGCGAAGGTCTCACAAAAAAGGATACAGAGCGGGCAGGAAACCTTCAAGGTGGATCTATAGGCACCGGCGACAAAGCAATTGCTCTCAAGGAGTGCCGAAGAGTTACACTAAAGGATTTTACTGTCTACAGAGGTGGGCACTTTGCAATCATTATGACGGGTTGCGATCTTTCCACACTTGACAATCTTACGATTGACACCAATAGAGATGGAATCGACATTGATTGCTGTAAATACATGGCCATCACTAACTGTAAGGTCAATACGCCCCATGATGATGCCATAGTTCTTAAAAGCTCTTATGCCCTTAAACGCCCCGTGATGTGTGAACATATAGCAGTGAGCAACTGTAACGTGACAGGATATAAATGTGGCACCTTTCTTGACGGTACCTATGTTCCTGAGAAAGTGAATTGGGTATGCGGCCGTTTTAAACTTGGAACTGAGTCAAACGGGGGATACCGAAATATTTCGCTATCAAACTCTACGTTCATGTATTCAAGTGGACTTGCATTTGAAGAAGTGGATCAGGGTATTATGGAAAATATTGTGGTCTCAAATATAACCATGAGCCACGTTCACCACTATCCTATCTATATCACAACGGGATGTCGCAACCGGGGCCCACAGGAAGTGACACGCAGATCATCGGCACGCGACATACAGATTTCAAACGTCGTGGCTGACGATTGCGACTCACTCTGCTCAATAATAGTGACAGGAATGCCTGACGAGCCTGTGAGAAATGTTTGGCTTAATAATATACGTCTGCAGTTCCAAGGAGGAGGCGCAAAAGAACTCGTGAATAAGGATTATAGAGAACAAGGCACCAACTATCCCGAACCAAAATTTGCCGGTCAGACACCGGCATATGGCCTTTACGCACGCCATGTAGTTGGCCTCAACGTCGACAACATAACATTCTCCTACGATCGACCGGAATTTCGGCCTGCGGTAGTACTCGATGATGTCAGAGATTCAAAAATTGATGACATTGATGCTCCTACAGAGCCTGGAATCGAAAAGATTGTGATGTTCAATTGTAAAAATGTAGAAATATAGATCTATCTTGAAGTCGCGACACGCGTCAGGACGAAAATGAATGCAACCATTTAAAGAAATTTCAATTACAAATAATAAAATTTGATATTCTAAATATAGACATGAAACCTTTGAAGCAACTTTTCTCGGTAGCGGGACTGGCTTGCGCTGCATTAGCCGTCGGGTCAGTGCAAGACAACAAACCGCAACCGATGCCGGATGTCAATCAGGTAGTAGACAATACTCCTGATAGCATCAACAAGGCTCGCACAGCACGCCCAGTATCGGGTTCATCCCGAATTGGCAACAATCCGGTGCTTTTCCTTGTAGGAAATTCTACAATGAGAACAGGGACACTCGGAAACGGAGATAACGGACAATGGGGATGGGGATATTACGCTCCTGATTTCTTCGATAAGAGTAAAATTACTGTTGAGAACCATGCCCTAGGAGGTATGAGCAGCCGTACGTTCTATAATGTTCTTTGGAAAGATGTACTGGAGGGTGTGCGTCCAGGTGATTGGGTGATCATCGAGCTCGGACACAATGACAATGGACCTTTCGACAGCGGTCGAGCCCGTGCCACTATCAAAGGAATCGGTGATGAGGTGATGCCTGTTGTAATAAAGGAGACCGGCGTGCGCGACACCGTGTATTCATATGGAGAATATATGCGCCGCTATGTGCGCGAGGTTAAGGCCAAGGGAGCACATCCTATTTTATTCTCATTAACACCACGAATGGCATGGGACGACAAGGACAGCACAAAAGTGACCCGTGTAAACCAGACATTCGGTCTGTGGGCAAAACAAGTGGCAGAAGCTGAGAATGTCCCCTTTGTAGACCTCAACGACATAACTGCTACAAAATTTGAGAAATTCGGTAAAGACAAGGTGAAGACCATGTTCTATATAGACCGTATACATAATTCCGCATTCGGCGCCAAAGTCAACGCTCAGTCTGCAGCTGAAGGAATCGCAGCCCTCGAAGGAGTTGAACTTAAGGATTATCTTCTCCCCTTCCCTGTTGACACGATTACCGGCAAAACACGTCAGCCCGGGAAACCGGTTCTATTTACAATCGGCGATAGCACTGTTAAAAATGAGGATAAAGATGAGGATGGCATGTGGGGCTGGGGAAGCGTCATAGCCGAACTTTTCGATCCGGAAAAGATTAAGGTGGAAAACCATGCAATGGCAGGGCGCAGTGCCCGTACATTCCTCGATGAAGGACGTTGGGATAAAGTTTATAATGCACTTCAACCGGGAGACTACGTTATCATGCAGTTTGGCCATAACGACGGTGGCGACATCAATACCGGTAAGGCACGTGGCGAACTCCATGGTTCGGGTCCGGAAAGCAAAGTGTTCAAGATGGAGAAGACCGGCATAAATCAAGTTGTATATACTTATGGTTGGTATATCCGAAAGTTCATTATGGATGCAAAGGAGAAAGGTGCAATTCCTATTGTTCTGAGCCATACTCCACGAAATAAGTGGAAAGACGGCAAAATTGAAAGTAATGCAGATAGCTATGGCAAGTGGGCGAAAGATGCAGCCCGCGAGGCTGGTGCATACTATATTGACCTCAATTCCATTTCCGGAAAGAAATTCCAAGCACTTACAGAAGCAGGCACTCCCCCCTTCTTCAAAAAAGACCATACCCACACGTCTAAGAAGGGGGCCAGACTTAATGCCGCAAGTATTGCAGAAGGTCTACGAGGCACAGACTGCACACTTCAGGAATACCTTTTGCCTACGTATCCTCAGACTTTCGTCATAGACGCCACTGTTCCCGCCTATGATGAGTTCAACGGATATGGTTATGACTTCGGTTCTAAACCATCTGCAAAAGGCAACGATCCCTATTTCTTTTCAGTCAGGGTTCCTGACGGCAACTACATGGTGACTGTGAAACTCGGGGATAAAAAACGTAAGTCTCACACTGTAGTCAGAGCTGAAAACCGCCGACTCATGCTTGATGCCGTCGCTCTGCCGAAGAACAAATTTGAGGAATACTCATTCATCGTCAATAAACGCTCCCCCGGTATCAATCTAAAGGATACAGTCAGACTGAACCCAAGGGAAATAGGAGTATGCAACTGGGATGATAAACTGACTTTGGAATTTACAGGCGACGCCCCTGCAGTAGAAAGCATTTCTATTCGTCCGGTAGAAGAATCAGATAATGTAACGACTCTTTTTTATTGCGGAGACAGCACTGTAGTAGATCAAGCCGAGGAGCCTTGGGCAAGTTGGGGACAGATTATCCCGGCATATTTTGATAATAATATAGCCGTTTCAAATCAAGCTGAAAGTGGCCAACGAACTTCTTCTTTCTTCGCAAGCAAGAGATATGAAAAAGTTCTTTCTATGGCAAAACCCGGAGATTACGTATTTGTAGAGTTTGGTCATAATGATGAAAAAGACAAGGGACCTGGATCGGGAGCTTACTACAATTATGCCCATAATCTCAAGATATTTGTAGACCGTGCCCGCCAAAAAGGTTTAAACATTGTATTTCTGACTCCTACTGCAAGACGCAGCTTTGATGAAAACGGAAAGAACAAGAACACTCACGGCGATTATCCGGCGGCTATGAAGCAAGTGGCAGAGCGTGAAGGAGTGCCTGTAATAGACATTACAGATATGACCACCACCCTTTATGAGACGCTTGGAGTAGAAGGAAGCAAGAAAGCACTTGTGCATTATCCTGCCGGCACTTTCAAAGGTCAGGACAAGGAGCTTGCCGATAATACACATTTCAATACTTATGGTGCTACCCAAGTGGCAAAGTGCGTACGTGAAGGTATTTCTGAGAAACTTCCGGAACTTGCAAAGCACTTGAAACCCTACACTAAGTACTCTCCCAGCCAGCCGGATGATCCAGAGACTTTCTATTGGCCACTCTCCACTTTTGTAAAGGTTGAGAAGCCGCTTGGAAACTGATTTATTTAAAGCAGAATTCATAATGCAGAATGCATTATTATCCACCCCATAGATTGAGTTAAGCATTAGAAATAAAAATCGTTATATAAATAAGGGTCGCGGGATGTTCTCCTGCGACCCTTATTGTTAAGACAGGGTGGGCTTATTCGATTTGGAATTTTTGGTTGGCTATGATGTAGAGTCCGGGGGAAAGGGATACGAATAGGGAGGCTCGGTTGGTTTTTACTGTCTTGATCAGCTCTCCGGCTACTGAATAGATGTTCAGGAGTATGCCTTTGTCACTATCTATAGTTATTCCTCCTTTTCTTGGTACAATCAGGCAGTCAGAAAAATCTGACGCAAGAGAGTCCACTCCTGCTGATTCAAATGTCAATTCGTTAGATTCAGTGTTAGCCACTTCTAACGTTCCGCTATAGAAGGCACGATAGGAATGCTTTCCTTGCAAGGAAGGGATAGTGAACAGAGCCACTCCATCATAACCGACTTTCTCGTATCCAAGAATCTTGCCATCACACTCAAATTGGATATATGCATTTTCAATCTCTCCTCCTGAGAGGGTGGCCTTGAGTGTCAAGCTTCCATTCTCTTCATCTTCCTCTACAGAGAGTCCAAGCTCTGCAGATTCTATGCGACCGAGAGTAGTTATTCTATACAGTCCGCTTGCATGTTCTCGCAAGAAAGGTGAGAATTCTGTTTCAGAATAAATACCTTCCTCAGAGCCCGACCACATTTCTACTATCTTCGCTTTTTGTCCTGCATTGAGTCCTATGGCGGTAAGGTCGAGTGTCACATTGGCATCGTTATTGGGTGCCGGATCCTCAGTGAAGACACGGAATTCAACTGTTGCTCCAAAGGGTGCGCTTGATACTTCATCATCAATACCTGCCTTGGTTCTGAACTCCACGAAATCATGGCCTTTGGGAAGTGTAAATGTCAAGACTGATGGAGCATTTACTCCAAAACCTTTGTCATACTCAGTTCCATCGACTTTTAGCTTATTGCCGTCATTGCTTCGATTTTTCTTAGGAGCATTCCATCCATTCACCGGATTTGAGTCCCAAGCCATATCTGTAAGAGAAACTTCTTCTCCATCTGCTTTAACAAGAACCGGATCAAGCCAATCTGCATGGTCATATGAAAGATTATCGCCGCCGTCCGTCACTACAAGATAGAGTTTTTCGGCGCCTTTTATTTCAGCCCGTAATGCAGCCGTCTTCGTTTCTCCTTCCCGACACATATAGCCGCTGGTAGCCAACTGCTTGGTTGGATCTACCTGAACAAGTACGTTTCCTCCATTCCATTGATCAGTGTATTCCGCTCTAAATGTCGGATCATAGTTAAATACCAGGAACTCAACAGACGATTTACTTCCCTGGTCACTGCCGGTATTGTCAATGCCCGCAAGAGCAGAGAATGATACCGCATCCTCCGGAAGATCAAAAATAAGAATGGAATTAGCATGAGTGGCAATACCTTTTTCATATTCCTTTCCATCGATCTTAAGTTTTCCTCCTTCCAGGTTAGAATTGACATGCACTTCTCCCCATCCAGCTGTTTTCTTAAGTATCGTCCGGGTAGTCAAGTCAATTTTTGATCCATCCTTAAGCGTGACTGTAGGATTGATCCAATCAGCATGGTCTGAATCGTAGCTGTCACCGCCATCTGTCACTGCAAGCACAAGCTGCCGGCTACCTTCAGGAATAGCGACTTCCGCATTCACAGAGTGGCCTGTAGTAAGATAGGATATCGTACCGCTGCGCCATAAAGCGTCTTTTGTTGCGAGAAACTCATTTCCGCCTGTATTAAACAAAGCTGCAAATATATCTCCATTTCGAGGGTCTACGGCACTCCATGTGATATGGTTGTTAATGTTTGATACCTGACGATTTGCCACGGAATGGCTATGCATATAAAGGACATTGCGGTTTGTAAGTAAATTGTTGGTGGCTTCGTCATTCTGCGGAAGGTCTCCGCCAAACATCAGAGGACTTTTGAAGATAGTCCAGAGGTTCATCAACGTTTTTTGTTCATCAGGTGTAAAGTTGGTGTAGCGTTCAGCTCCCCTCTCACCTCGTATACTAATCTTTCCGAGAGGAAGCATATCAGCGTCGGGCCAGTTGCCGGGAGCAATGTGAGATGCCCATTTAGCGCAGATACCAAACTGATAGTTAAGTTGGCTCCAGTTGTCCCAGAAGTCATCGACAGTCCGCCACATATTGGCGTGATTTTTGACATGTTCAACTTTTTCAATCGGTGTTTCACCGGGAGAGATGCTGAGCACAATCGGACGACCACATTGATCAATAGCCTTGCGGATCATCTCGATCTCGGCAGTATGATAGGGACGTGAAAGGTCGTCGATCTTGATGAAATCTACTCCCCACTGGGCATAAAGGTCGAAGATGGAGTTATAATATTCCTGTGCTCCCGGTTTTCGCCAGTCAACTTTCATGTTGTCACGTAGCCAAGTACATGTAGAGTCATTGTTGGCAATCATGTCGGCTGTAATACCATCAGTTCCTTTAACAGGAAGTTTTTTATTAACTGCTGCTTTGGGTATACCACGCATGATATGGATTCCGAACTTCAAACCAAGGTCGTGGACATAATCAGCAAGGGGTTTGAAACCTTGCCCATCGACAGATGATGGAAACCTATTGGTAGCGGGAATGTAACGACCCCATTCATCATAGTCGTAGATGGGATTTGTCTGGTTATAACCACCGGCTTTATCGTTCTCAACATACCATCGGATATCAACCACGACGTATTGCCAGCCATAATCCTTGAGATGCTTCTCAAGATAATCAGCATTGGACTTTACTTCACTCTCCACTACGGTTGGGCCATAACAGTCCCAAGAGTTCCATCCCATTGGAGGTGTAGGTGCCCAGTTTCTAAAATCGGGTTGTAGAGCCGATGCCGCAGTCAGCGGCAAAGCCAGCAGCGAGGAGCATATTATCGGTAAGAATCTTTTCATATAAGGTATCAGTTAGTTTAATATTAGGTAGCTCACAAAATCGTAGATATTATCTTATGCCGAAGAATCTTTTCTTCATAGGAACAAAGTTAATGAAAATATTTATTTTATCCAAAAAGATTTAGAAAAATTGCCTACAGACGCTAACGGCTCTTTCATTTAATATGCGTAGCAAGCGGATAGCGAAGTAGGATATGTGTTGGAGGTGTCTTTGGGCAATGTAGATAAAAACGGATGCGCGGTTTATGATGAAACTGCACATCCGTTTTGGTAATTGTGGGTGGATTTGGTGGAAGTGTGATTATTTCACTGAGATTTTCTTTACGGTGTTTCCTTGACGCAGGATGTAAATTCCGGGTGTTAGCCCTTCGGTATTATTGCCGACATATTCGCCGCTTGTTCTGAATACATCATACTGGAGATTTGAATCGAAATCTGGTGAGATTTCTTCAACTCCATCAAAATCATGCCCGCTTATTGATTTGAAATAGCACCAGCTTTCAGTTTCCTTGAATTTGTCAAGTGCGTTTTCCGGAACATATAAATATGCTTGGTTATAGATTTCATCATCAAATGTTTCAATATAAATACTGATTGGGTCTTCTGTATTGTAATAAATGTTGGTGATTTCAGGACATTCGCGGAAGGCTCCCCAGCCGATTTCAGCGACAGAGTCTGGAATCTTTACCGAGGTCAGACCGCTGCATCCTTCAAAAGCTTCCCATTCAATTATAGTGACAGAGTTCGGAATTTCTATTGAGGTGAGACCGCTACACCCGGCGAATGCTCTTCCAATGATTGAAGTTACGCTATCAGGGATCTTTATTGAGGGCAATCCACTGCATCCTTCGAAAGTTCTTTCATCTATGACCGACAGAGTGTTGGGTATATTTATTGAAGTCAATGCCGTACAGCCTGCGAAAGCCCTTCCACCGATATAAGTTACTGATTCAGGGATTGTTATTGAAGTCAGAGCCGTGCAGCCTCCAAAAGTATCCCAACCTATTGAAGTCAGTGATTCGGGAAGCTTGATAGAAGTCAATCCGGTACAACCCCAGAAGGCACCATATTCGATAGAAGTTAATGAGTTAGGAAGCTTAATAGAAGTCAATCCTGTACAACCCCCGAAAGCATTGTCAAAGATTGTAGTTACTGAGGTAGGAATCTCTATTGAAGTTAGTTCAGTACAGCGGTCGAATGTACCGCTATAGATAGCGGTTATAAAGTTTGGTAGTTTGATATTGGTCAAAGCACTACAATAGCTGAACGCTGCTCCACCAATAGAAGTGACGGAGTCTGGGATTTTTATTGATGTCAGACCGCTGCAACCCGAAAAAGCATAATCCTCAATGGACGTGACCGATTCAGGTATTTCTATGGAAGTTAGACCGCTCCTAGAAAAAGCAGAATTCCCGATTGTAGTGACAGATTCAGGAATGTGTATTGATTTTAGTGCTGTACAGTTGCTGAATCCATTGATAATTGAAAGAGAATGGGGAATCTCTACAGAGGTGAGACCGGTACACTCATTGAAAGCACCGCTCTCTATTGTAGTGACTGAGTTTGGAATTTTTAGAGATGTCAATCCTGTACATGAGTCAAATGCTCCCCAATATATGTAAGTGACAGAATTAGGAATGTCAATAGAAGTCAATCCTCTACATCCGGCGAAAGTATTAGGATAAATCTCAGTGATTGTATTAGGAATCTCAATCGAGGTCATACCGCTACAACCGGAAAAAGCTGCTCCTTCAATTAACGTAACTGAATTAGGAATCTTGATAGAAGTAAAGCCACTACAGTTCGCGAAAGCGTACTCACCAATTTCATTGACAGAACTCGGAATCTCTAAAGAAGTCAATCCGCTATCCATAAAAGCACAGTTATCGATTCTTGTGACAGATTCAGGGATAGTTATTGAAGTCAGTCCTGTACACCCGGCAAAAACTCCATTATTTAAAATTGTTATGGAGGTGGGAATACTAACAAATGATAAACTGCTACAACCAGAGAAGGCTCTATAGTGGATTTCAGTGACAGTATCAGGTATTCTTATTGAAGTCAATCCGCTGCATCCTTCGAATACACAATATTCAATAACTGATACTGAATTCGGAATGTCTACGGAATTAAGACTACTGCATCCATAGAAAGCTCCTCCTTCTATTGTTGTTACGGAGTTTGGAATTTGTATTGAATTCAAACTAATGCAATTGTAAAAAGCATTATTTTCGATGATTTCGACAGATTTTGGAAGTTCTATTGAAATCAGATTGGCGCAATCTTGAAAAGCACCTACTCCAATTGAAGTTAGAGTATCAGAAAGCTTTACGGAAGTCAAACTATAACAACCGCTGAACGTATACTCATCAATAACTGATATTGAATTTGGAATCTCGATAGATGTCAGACCACTTCTTTCGAAAGCGGCGGCTCCTATAGTATTAACTGATTCGGGAATACTTATCATACTTAACCCACATTCACCAAATGCAGAGTCTTTAATTGTTAACACTGTGTTCGGAACTTCAACGGAGGTGAGAGCGGTTACGCAGAAAGAGAGGTAACCTATTGTTGTTACTGTATATTCGGTTTCTCCGTCTTTAGCTATGGAAGGAATGACAAGAGCACCTGAAACGTTATTGCCTGGTGTACAATTCCATATATAATTAGCAGGTACTCCTTCCTTAGTCATACAAGTTTTTGCATCTTCATCAAGTACTGTGTAGGTGAGGGTTTGGCCTTCATACTCATAGGTGAAGTCTCGAGCGAATATGGGGAGTGTCATCAGCACTCCAAGAAGCATGAGTAGAACTTTTTTCATTGCTTTTTAGTGATATTGAGCGACCAGCCTCCTCTCCTTGCAGGTCATGTACAAAAAGAGCGTGAGAGTCTGTATCTGTTGCTCGCTCCACAGTTAGAGGCTCTGGCATGTGCCCATCTGAGTAGAACGAGCAACGCGGAGCCTCACGCTGTATGATATATACGAAGAGCAAGAGGATGTATCGCTACATACTCCGGCATAGGTATATCATACCCCGAAGGCGCCTATCGTTGTCTCACCCTTGACTCAGATTATGAAACTGCCAGATTTCTAACTGTCAAGAATAAGCGTAAGATAAACGCTCTATAGTTATGTCTGCACCCGCCGCGTCACCCCATATCGGGACTCCGCGTGCGATATGCAGTCGCAAAGTTAGTGAAAGATTATTGATGATGCAAATTTTTCCAGGATTTTTTTTGATATTGAACACGGCTCTTTCTCGCGAGATTATCAAAATGTGTCTCCCTCGCCAATATTACTATCTCTGGCAGAAGAGAAAAACGCTCGTGGAGAAAGATGGTTGAGAAGTCAACCATTGATGCCGATTATTAATTTTAGATTTGACATAATCACAGAAATTATAACTACAAATATTAATAAAACATATATGTAGGCAGCGCCAGTATGTCAGATAATTATAAGTCCGAGAGTAAGAATGTGCGTAGATGCAAATGATGTATTCCTGGGTATTGTGGGAACCCTCCGCTTACAGGATCCATAGAGATAACGTATTTTGGATAGTTATCGGGAATGGCGGCGAGATTTCCAAATTCTCTTGCTATCGTTTCGTCGGAGGCCAAAAGATATGTAACCTGTATATAAATGGTTTTATCAAGCTTGGTTGCCACAAAGTCGATTTCTCCAACCCTAAGTATTCCAACGTAGACCTTGTATCCACGCCGCAATAACTCAAGATATACAACATTTTCCATGACTTTCTCTATACTACCGCGCAAGTTGAATCCAGCAAGCAGATTTCTGATGCCATGATCAGAAAAATAAAATTTGCTAATATTCTCAAAGAGTTTTTTACCATGTATATCATAACGATCTACCTCTTTGATCAAGAAAGCATTTCTCAAAAACTCAATATACGAACCGGTCAATGTTGAAGCAACTGAATCACCCTGTGCTTTTAGAGTGTTTCCAATATTACGTAAAGAAAAAAGTTTCCCAATATTGTCGGCAATATATCTACTGAGATTATGGATAAATCGCAAATTTCTTATTTTCTCCCGAGCTATTATATCCCGAAGCATCACGGTATTGTAAACACCAAAGATATAATCGCTTACCTGCCCTTCATCCGAAATATCAAAATGCATCAATGCTGGAAGTCCACCTACTCGCATATAATCAAGAAGGTTTTTATCTGAGTCCTCAATTCCTCTAAAGTTTAGAAATTCGCGATAGCTCAAGCTGTAGATTGGTACTTCAATATATCTTCCGGCAAGCCTCGTGCCAAGTTCTGTGGAGAATACTTGAGCGTTCGATCCGGTTGCAATTATTTGGCAACGACGCTCTGCATGCAAGCTTCTAAGAGCTTTTTCATACTCTTCTATGTCTTGAACCTCATCAATAAGCAGATAGTTTCGTCCGTTTATTGGTGAACGTTCGATAACATACTGATAAAGCTGTCGGTGATTTTCTATTTCGTCAGAGATTTCATATTCCTTATTTATATAGACCACATTGGCGTTTTCAATATTATTGTGTATCCATTCATGCATAAGACGAAGCAAATAGCTTTTTCCCACTCGGCGCTGCCCTATGAGAAATAGCATTACATCTTTATCAATAAGCTTGAGAATCCGGTCTATATAAAGCGGTCGATTAATAAGATTCATATGAAATATGATTTTTTATATGCAAAGATAATCATTTTTGGTAATAGTTACAAGAATTTTAGTAAAAATGATAAGGTATGATGATGCATTTTTGCAGATTTTGCAAAAATGATAAGGTATGATGATGCATTTTTGCAGATTTTGCAAAAATGATAAGGTATGATGATGCATTCTTGCAGATTTTGCAAAAATGATAAGGTACGATGATGCATTTTTACAAGATATCAGGGAGAATTAATAGAAGTTTTGGATTTCTGCAGATACTTTTCTTATAGCGCATCTAAGTCCTGGAGACAATGGCTCTCTCTCAAGCATTGATATACGTTCTTTCAACTCTTCCAGTAACTCAGGATAATATCGACACATTTTAATTGCTATATAAAGAGAAAAACATCTGATTGCATAGGGCTCACATTCAGAGTTAATATTTGACAAACAAAAGTCAAGAAAATCAACACGTATATCTTCAATATTATACTTTTGCTCCCGCAGGAGCTGAAGGAGCATACGTTTACGGGCCGTTTTCACTTCTTTAAGCAACAATTCGATAATACAATCCTGTTTGGATTGAAGCCAGTCGTTGCAGTTCTTCCTTAGGTGGGTCATGCACCATAAAGCATTAGAACCTATTTTACCATCGTCGGTAGAGACAAGCGAAAAAAGACGTTCTCTGTTTTCTACATTATTAGATGCCCATTCTGCAATATTCTCAAGTTCAAACTTACCCAGTCGCTTGCTGAGCACAGATTCTAAGTTTTCCATTGTTGCTATAGTCAGCGTGACTTGTACCACTTAATACATAAAATAATAAGATGCAGAAATATCCCATATACAAGAGTAGCAATCAAGGCTAAACCCTCATTAATAATAATAAGACCTGAAAGAGGCATCGGGTATTCAGGCCTTGCCTGATGCAAAGCCGAAAAAATTGCACAAAAGGTTAGGATAATAAAAACCATCGCCATTGAAAGCGGAGCTAAACCAAATTCGTATTTACCAATTCTCATAACTTTCTCGAAAAATTAAGATAATTTTTTCGTTCCTCTTCAGGAAAACGTTCTATGGAATAGCGTAGCATTGTGCGGGGCATGACTGAAGCATAACTATTGAGGAAATCTCTTAATTGCTTCTCCCCTCCCCGCTTTCCCATTTCTCTTAGCATCCAGCCGGATGCCTTATGCATCAAATCATGGGAATGACCCAGATATTTTTTCGACAATCGAACTGTATCTTCATATATGCCATTACAAATAAGAGTCCAGGTAGCAACAATAGCTACGCGTTGATGCCATATGCTATCACATCGTTCTGACAAATCATCCAAGATCATTCTTTTTTCCGGACGTGTCACCAAATAATCTCCTAATATCTTTGGAGCGACCAGATCTACGAGATCCCAATTGTTGCCATAAGGGATAAGATTTAAATACGCTGCTAAAATATCATCAATTGTTTTGCAATCTTTGGCTTTGACGGCTTTCTTATAAAGTTCTATTAAAAACAAAAAACCAGCCAATCGCACTTCATGCCATTCTGACTTCACAAGATCCACGGCATCCTCAATTCCAACCAATGATTTGCAATCTTTGACAAGAGCACGAGTCTGAGGAACCTTTATTCCGAGAAATTTATCACCATAACCATACTGACCGGGTGCACACTTGAAGAATCGCATCAAATGCCTTGCCTGTGCTTCATCGGCCATGCCAATCAATATCTCTTCTATTTCTTTTGCTTTATCAGTCATAAGTAGCTTACAAAAATTAAACGACATAAATTGACCAAGCAGCTGCAAGGGTCTTGATATGATATCATTAATTTTTGCGAGCTACTTACCTTATCAAATTGAGAATACAAATTTACAAATAATTTTTGAATTGCAAAGTCTTTTCCAATAAACGGCAATAAAAAAGCATGGCTCCCGCGGCCTCACAGTCGGCAACCGGTAACAATTCGGTCATATTTATATCTCATCCAAAAATAAATCCGAACTTTTAGGTTTGCGGATTTGTTAGAAGAAAAAGTTTTAACATTAATTTCAATCACCATGAGGAAACTGTTGTTTATTTTTGCTGTGATTATGGGATTTTTTACAGCCACGGCAAGAAATAATTATTCGCATAATCCTGCTGACCTCCCTAATTCAGCACAGACTATCTTGAAAAACAACTTCAAGGCCGAAGTTAGCCATATCAAGATAGAAAAAGATTTTGGAAAGATCAAGGAATACGATGTTGTTCTTACCGACGGAACAGAAGTGACTTTTGATAGGCATGGTAACTGGAAAGATATTGAGGTTAGACAGAATGGATCGGTGCCTTCAACTTTAATTCCAAAATCTATCGCCGACTACGTAAAACAGAATCAGAAAAAAGTAAAAATTACAGGAATAGAAAAGAATCGGTCAGGATATGAGATTGAACTCTCCAATGGAGTAGAAATGAAATTCAACTCAGAAGGTCAATTCCTCCGATACGATAAATAACTTACGGCTCACAAATTTTTAAATCCCGCTATCATGAAGTATTCACGATAGCGGGATTTTTATTTCGCATCTTATTAGAGTGTTTTAAATTACGATAAAGCAAATGTCGCCAAAATGTTCTTTGCCAACTTCTTCTCCTTTAAGAATAGAAGGCATAGAAATTAGTCCTTTCGTTTCAAGTATATCAAGTAAATCCCACATTACCTCATGGTAGAAGATTATTTGCCCCAATTGTTCCGAAGAAATATCGTATGCCTTGCTCCATGAGTGACAATAATTCTTTACTGCATCGCTCAATTTCGTAGCAATGCTCTTGCACAGTAAATCAATATTATCATTACTTCCGACTCTAATGACTGGGATTAGAATATTTCCTTGTTCATCTGTCAAACCCCAACCTTCAACAGCATCTATCACTTCTTTATTTTCGATTCGTTTGCCATTGGTTTGATTGGCTTCTTTAGCAAAAGATAGAAGTTTGCGGGAGGGTAACCAATATCCAAGTTCCTCTGTCCAACTATGAGAGAGGGGACCATAGCCATTAGTTCCAACTTTCGCATGCTCTCGTGGGTTGAACATAGCCCAAAATCCACCTGACCAAGTACCATGATCTTCACATTTATCTGGCGATGGTAGCCTGCCGCCATCCCATATATAACCATCAAGAAGATATGAAAATACGAGTGTAAAGGTCTGTTTTGAGTAGCCTGCTTTCTCAAAATCAACAATTAACTGCTTTATTTCCGGTTCGATAATTGGAAAGATACTGTCTGCAAATTCTTTTGACTGCTGACGGATTGTCTGAGTTTCGGTTTTACCAAAAATTGGCATTTTAGTAGTATAAACACCGTTGTCAGAAGAAAGCAAATCTCCTACTTCCAATAATCTTAACTGACTTTTATTGTAAGGAATTCCGAGCGAATCCAATTTTTCCTTCGTACCGGATTCTATAAATGCGCAAAGGATATCCCAATTACTATCAGTCAGATATTGAGAGGGATGAAAACTGCTATAGGAGCAAAATGCTGTAGTGCTGAACGATTTACATGGTCGTCCGACTATAGAATCAGATTCTTGACCCGATACAATGAAAGGTAAGTTGATTACGATGAAAAGGAGTGTAATTAAAATTTTATTCATATGCTTGTGTTTTTATTATACAGACTCTTTAATACCGTAAACAATTACGTTCGGAAGATTTTTTTTAATCATTTTCTTGTACCACTATTAATTCAATTGCAAAATTAGTTCAAATTTATCAAACATCATGCACACAAAAGTGTGCAAATGATACTTTGTTTCGTTTTTTCTTAAAAAAGTTTCATGACAATACAATTTAACATAAAATCAGAATTCATCTTGCGAAGATAATACGTATAATTGAAAAAGTCAAAAAATGAAATATAATATTCTGCTAAAGGTATATTTATACACAGGTATATATTTTTGAATGAATGAATTCTTTTAGAACTCTTTTATCAAAGAAAAAAAATCATGTAAATTTAAAGTCAGACTTTAAATTTACATGATTTTTTGTTATATTTTTGAGATTTCTCTTATATTGAATATATTTGGAGGAATTTGTTCCCCATCATACACCACAAAGGTATTTCTTATTTTGTCCCCAATCAATTCCTTTAGATATGTTAAATTTTTTACAAAGGTCTTATTAAAAGTCTGAGCTGATTTTACTTCAAAAGCATCAAGGCAATCAGAATCAATCCTAATTATATCTACCTCTCTTCCACTATTCTCCCTATAAAAATATAAATTTGAAAGCTTTCCATTATTCAATCTCTTTTTTAGTAGTTCTACAACGGCCATATTCTCAAAGATTGCTCCTTTAAGTGGATGGCTGACCAATTGTTGAGGATTTTCAATTCCAAGAAGAAAACAAAGGAGTCCAGTATCATAAATAATAAATTATTTTAATACTGCAAAAAATGAAATTGAATTTTTCTACTAAATACAGTTTTCCAAAACGGCTCAAAAAATCGGGGAACTGATTATGCGAAATGTTTCAAAATCCAATTTATTACCTTCCACCTTCTTGTAACAATCTTTGTTCGTTTCTTTTTATTGATGGCTTTTATTATTTCTTTTACTACTTTATCTAATGGCATGACCCAAAACAGGCCATCACCTTTAGCCATACGAGTATCAACAAGCCCGGGACGAATTTCAGTCACAATAATATCTGTTCCTTTGGATTTTTGTTGGAGTGATTTGATATAGTTGATCTGGAATGCTTTTGATGCACTATATGCTGGAGCCAAAGCCGTCGGTTGCAGTCCTCCGACAGAGGTAATTCCGACGAGATGTCCAAATTTCTGATTAGCAAATAAATTATATGCTTTATCCATACAATTTGTCCATCCACCAACGTTCACTCTAACGGTCTCCAATTCTGTGTCAACTGTAAGTTCCGGATTAAGCTCTCCTACTCCGGCACAAAGTATTATCAAGTCAAGAAATCCAAATTCCTTAATAATATCATCAAAAGAAGTATTGAATACATGTATGTCAGAAATATCGCAGGGAAAACCTATGGTTTTAGAAGAGGAATCTTCTATCATTAAATCAATTTCTGATTTCCTTCGACCGATGACAGCTACATTATGCCCTTGTGTGGTATAGTACTGCCAAAGACCACGACCTATACCGGAAGTAGCCCCAATAATTAATATATTCATTATAATGCTGTAATTTGGATGTTAAGTAGCTCACAAAAATTAAACGACCTATATTAACAAAGTAGCTGCAAGGATCTTGATATAATAACTCATGATTATCTCGCACTTATCATATCATTAATTTTTGCGAGCTACTTAGTATTTTAAACTCTCCCAACGATTATCGAGATCAGGAGTTTGATAATTTAGTTCTATTTCATTATTGAATCCTTCAGAACCGTTGACGACTTTGCCTTCACTGGCTGGAATTCCATTCAGGTAACCGATAGAATCGTCTCCTTGATATACAACTCTGACAGCGTTTTCAACTCCGATCGCAAGGGGGATAATTGCAGAAACAGTACCTTGATTAGGTATCTCAATACTTTCAAATATACGCCATTTTCCTTCCTCATCCCATAAATTTTGCTTATCAAACAAGATGTCGCCATCGGTATAATAAGGGAACATGTTTTTTACTGCATATTTCCCTGCTTTAACATACTTCCCATCATTTACGACCCTCACTGTAACAAGCTTTTTGAGAGGAATGGAAAAGTTACAGGTAATTGTACTTCCGCTCCATTCTTCAGAGTTATTAATAGGTAAATCAAAATCAATCTTTTTTGCGATAATATATTTATCAGATGAAAGCACTGAAAAGTCGACTGAAAAGGAGTATCCGTTTTGCATACCCATACCAGGTGTTTCATCAGCTTCAAAAAATAATATGTAAAATCCGGATTTATTGGTTTTCCCTTTTGCCTTATGAATGAGAAGCGTGGAACCAAATCCCAGTTCTTTATAGTCAAAAGTAACGGGAATATTAGCTAAAGGAGTGCCATCCGGCGTCTTAATATATCCCGTTATTGTTGTGCATGTTTCCGTTGGATGTGGAATAAAATCATTTTCTTCTCTATCACAACTAATGATGATAAAAGACAAAAGCAAAAGCATAATGACTATTTGCAGATTATTTCTACGAAAAAAGTCTTTTAAATATTCTGAATACATCATAAACAGATTATTGAGATTTACTATCAAGGGAAAAATGCTTAAACATTTTGATTTCCTTCAATGATTTTATAAGATTTCGAACTCAACATAGATGGTATCACTGCTATGTGAATCTCCTACAAAGAAAGTCTTAGTCATTCTGTAGAATCCTTTTTCAAAATTTTCGCTGTAAACCATAGTGTTATTCACATTGGTATTTTCGGAGTGAGGAGCGTACAAATATCCTACCATAGAAAACACCTGAATGCACTCTCCTTCCGCATATTTCCTATTGTAATGCATCGGTTGCCATCGTCCATCTCTCTTATTCTCTAACTCATAATCTTCTCCAAACATAACAGCCTCATCCGTATCATTCTTTACTGAAAGAACTATAGAATCGACCGGATTTGTTAGCTCATTAAGATTCTTTACAGACAGGTACACTCCATCATAAGTAGAATGACTATGTTGTAAAGCCGGCTCAATAATGGGTCCAAATTCTTTTAGTCCCACCTTCCAATGAATCGAATCCTTACGGTTCGCTACAATAGTCTTAGAAAGCATCCCAACATAACTTATATTGACAGAATCTCCTTCTTCAACAGATATAGAGAATATACCATCCTTATCAGACACTTCTGTCTTTCCTGAACTTCTATCGGTGATTAATGCCCGATAAAGTGGACTCCCATCTTTCTCATCATATACAACTCCTGAAATCTCAACGCTGTTTTTACAACCTCCTACAATCATTATCGTGATCATGCTTACTACTATCCAAAATTTTCTCATATTTTTAATGACTTGTGCCGGTAGTTGCTCCTATTGTTAAGTATAATCAACATATTAAGTAGCTCACAAAAATTAAACGACATATATTAACAAAGTAGCTACAAGGGTCTTGATATGATAAATGCCAAGCTGCCTCAAGATTATCTCGCATTTATCATATCATTAATTTTTGCGAGCTACTTAATCTAATTATGATCATATTATTAAATAGATTGCATCTCAGTTATCAAAGATTGATAGATTCTTTTAAGGAGGGAAGTGTCTGGACTTATAATTTCAAACGAACCGCTTTCCATTCTGGCATTCACATTTGGAGCAGTGATGACGGAATCATTAAAGATGAATCCAAGTCTATGACCAATCAGTCTCTCCGTTCCTTCCGCCCATGAATTTCTATTTTCCGGTTTTACTTCTCCGTAAATATACATCCGACGGACAGTGTCTCCTTCGATAATGAGAGTATCTTTTTGAAATACTATCATCTTGAAATCTTTAACTGTTGCCAAAGGTTTTCCGATAATTGTATTATCAGGGTAATCCGCTACTGGGTACCATCCGGCAGTCTGGTGCCGAGGGGAACAAGCACAGATACACGAAAGAATTATTGACAAAACCATTAATAAATTTTTCAACACTTTCATAATGGAATTTTTTCAAATTATTACTAAGCCATTACCACTAATCGACTCAGCTCATAGAGCTGAGTCGTGATTCCAAGATGAGTACAAATAACTTTTACTATAATGGCTTATAATCATTGTCTTGGACCACAATTACCGATCTGACATTTGCCTCAGGATATATTCCACGATAATAATCGGTCATATCCTTATATAACCAGTGTCTTACGTAAAGAGGTTGTTCGGATCTTACTGTAAATCCGGATACTCGTTCTAAGATTACAAATAAGTTGTCGACTCCTTCATCTTCAATAGATTCATGAAGAATCCAATCGCCAGCCCATACTATCTGCCCCTCAGGCAAGAAAGAAGAATATTTGTGGTCTATGGCATCCATCATTCTCATTTCAATTCCATATTTGAATTTGCTTTCACCGTTTGTATCTATCAGCTCAATGATCGATACCGGATCATTCTTCAGAAAGCCATTATACAACATGTAAAACCAATTCGACATTTCTTCTTTTGCTGACAAAAGATCAGACTCAATGGCCCAAGTGTCATCGGCGTCTATATAATATTTGAATGCTATGTGGTATCCATCAAATTTTTTGGAAATAACATCAAGCAACCTATACTCAACACTAAACCCATCAGCAGGCGGATTAGAGAGAACGGTTTTCTCAACTTTAAGTTGGTACTGATAGCCTTTCTCATATTGAAAACCAATGATGCCATCATACTTGCTCCACTCAGTATCGTTTTCTTCTTTGATTCGCAAACATTCATTCCACCCTCCCAAAAACGCCATATCTTCTTTATGCGAGTCAACATAAAGTGTTACAGTCGAAGTTACATCTTTCGTTTCCGGTTCATCAGCATTGTTGCAGCCTGCCAAGAAAAGACAGGCAAGGGTAATAGTTGGATAGATTAATTTTTTCATTATTCTGTCTTTTAAGTTTCTTTATTATATAGATATTAAAATCTCTAAAACACTGCATTAGTCAGCATACAAATTCTAATTAATTTTTAACAAGCCAATTACTCAGTTCAGGAATATAGCAGTGAATAGCAGGGCTACCACTATCACAAGGAGGCTCATTATAAACGCCAGCAATTTTAATTCAATGAAATTCATCTCATTTATTCTATAGCTCTAAATCTATATTCTATTTGGTCTGTGTTTGGATAAATTGCTGGATCCTGCGCACCGCAATGCACCCATAGTTCGGAAGGAGTCAGTTTGTCAATAAGCCAAAATTGCTGCATGTTTCCTCCAAGATAAAGCACAGTAAAATTATCTGTAGTGAAAGTCCACTGGAAATATTGGACTTTATACCCTTCTTGGAGCTCTCCCTCACTATCAACAACTTTGAGAATACCTTTGCCATCAGAACTAAAACTACAAACAGTACCTTCCGAATCGAATTCTTCCGGTTGAAATGGTGGACGATGTTGATAATACATAAACCATTTCGAAGCTGTCAACAACGCTATCCTATCATTCTGATAACCGTCATAATATCCTGTCCGATCTTCACAGGAGCTAAAAAGGATGGAAAAAAGGGCAACGATCAAATAAATTGAGCGTTTCATTTTGCAAAGGAAAGGTTAATATTTCCGCAGCCAATCAAGGATATTCCGCTCACTGTCTTATTATCATCAAGCTTTCCGGACATTGACAACTCATAAGAATGAATAGGTATATAGGATTTCACTCCGGAAATAATGATAGTCTCTGCGTCCTTGTTGGTTTGATCTCCAATTGTCAGTTGTGCACAATAGAACATTGAAGCACTCGAAGCACTTACCGTCATTACTATATCTGAATTTGCAAAAAAATCCTTTGATATCGTTTTCCCATTCTCCAATGAAATTGTTGCAAGTTTAGCCATCCCCCATGGTTCATCCGCAAGTCTGGAGATATGTATGTCAGAATTATTCTTTCCCGGAATTAAAGCATCAGACATTTGAGTAGCATAGATGAAAGCACTCGCAAGCCCGGAGCGCCTGACGACTGATATTTGACTGTTTACCTCATCCATTTCATCGAGGAATCGCGATCTATTGATATCACTGACCATCAGAAGCTCCTCTCTACTTGTGTCTACAACATAATCTGAAAGTGTGATCTTTTTGTCCGAATTAAGCACATACATTCCAGAATTGGTATCTACTTCCACAAATTGAGCCATGATTCGAGCGTCAGCCTCATATGATCTGATAGGATTAGGGGCATCGAATAGCGTATTATCGTCTTGACAAGATGCAAGAGCAACTGCCATCAGACTCCCAGCAATGACAAGTTTCTTCATATATCACGAACTTAAAATTTATAATTCGCAAATATACGTATAAATATTTGATGAAGGCAAATAATATCCTGATTTTTTACATCTTCGAGGCAAAAAATATACCTATGTATATTTTTTCGAAAAAATTTGCATTTTCAAGAAATTTGTTTACTTGCCAAAAAGCTTCTTCCGGATGCGGCTGAGGCTGGACGGTTTGATCTGTAGGTATTCTGCAATCTCTTTTAATGGGACGTCTTGGGCTATATGTGGATACTCTTCAATTAACTCTTCATATCGCTCTGAGGCTGTCTTGGCATATAAAGCATAATATCGTTTGGAGAGAGATAAATATGCAGATTCCATAAACAAACGTCCTTCTTTATTTGCCTGGACGGATTCATCAAACAGGGTTGGGAGTATTGTGGCATCGCAGACCCAAACTTCGGATTTTGAGCCGGCCATTATATCAAACATAGCAGGATCATTATGCATACAAGCGGGATAGTCGCCAAAAAGCGCCTGAGGAAAAGTAAAGCCTCCAATTCCGTTTTCACCGGCTACCGTATAGATTAGATATCCAGACTTTAAATACCCAAATATATTTGTCGGCTCCCCTCTACGGCATAGATACTCACCTTTTTTCAATGACAGAAGTTTTCCATGACTTTCTATCAAGTCATGCCAATACTGAATGTTCAATCCTTCAAGATGTGTATTAAAATGCCGCTTCATAAAATTATTTCGTTATAAAATTGTCGTTTCTATAACCTGATTCTTTATTGATTCTTAATTATTTATAATGTTCAGTATCCTCTGCTCTGTCTGCGTGCTTTAGACATAGCTTCTCTGACACCACCATCTCGAATAAACTCCAACTCGATTTTCTTCAATACTTTTGCAAGCATCGCATCAAGTTGCCTTATTTGTGTAATCATAATATTCGCTACTGTCTCATCACTCCTACCACGACATTTATCAGCGAATACGTAAGGATCATCGTTGTTTATGCAATATATTCTTGCTTGTATAGTCCTCTCATCATCTTTATCCCAAATGTTTAATCTATTCTGTCTTAGAAAATCACCATAGTCTTCCAATAATTCT
>CAYSMP010000005.1:0-59937 GCA_964432215.1 uncultured Sangeribacter sp. | reverse complement strand
CAAAGTTACTGCTAATTTTTTGAGCCTACCAAATTACGCGATTGGACAGGTACAGGGATCTGTTCCGCTTTGTAGCAGACATAAAGTTAGAAAATGTCAACTAATATGTGGTTGTTATTTTACAAGTTAGGCGTTGTATGAGATTAAATATTCACTGATTTACCTATATTCTCATTGTTTGCATTGGTTGCAACTTTAAAAATTGTCATGAAGAAGATTTTCAGATCAAGCCTTATTGACATATTTTTTACATACCAAATATTTAATTCTATACGTTCAGGCCAGGGGACTTCTTTTCTTCCGTTTACCTGCGCCCATCCAGTTACTCCAGGTAATACATCAAACATCTGTTTCTGGTGATCTGTATATTGGTTATATGGCCATGGATGGTAGGTTAAAGCTGGTCTAGGTCCTATCAAAGCCATGTCACCTTTAAGAATATTAACTAATTGAGGTAGTTCATCTATAGAGGTAGCTCTAATGATTTTTCCAATTTTTGTGATCCGTGCATCTCCTTTGCATGAATATACCCCAGTGCCTTGTTTCTCAGCCCCATCACACATTGATCGAAACTTCCAAATTTTAAATGGCACACCATGTTTACCCAAACGATCTTGTTTAAATATAATCGGTCCCTTGCTATCTATTTTTATGAGGAGTCCTACTATTATCATAGGTATTGAGAGAAGAATTAAGGCTACAAGTGCAATAATAAAATCTAATGTTTTTTTAATATACTTATACATAACTTATTTTAATCAATATTATCCCTTTTTTATAGATTTTGAACAAAGTAATGCATTTTTAGAAAATTATATTCCCATTATGGAAAGCATTCTTTTATTGATTATAGATATTTCGTATTTTTTCTGACATATCTTTAAACTTTCAGCACCCATTTTTGCAATTTTATCCGGATTTTCTATAAAGTAAGTCATCTTTTCGGCTATAGCCATTGGATTATGTGTGGGAACAAAAAAACCATTCTTCCCATCAATTACGGTCTCCTTGCATCCTGGAGTAAAAGTGGTAATCACAGCTCTAGCAGAAGCTAAAGCTTCCAAAATGACTCTTGGAGTTCCTTCTCTATACGCAGTTGGCAGTACAAACACTGATGACATAGCGTAGTATTTAGAGATATTATCAGTTTCAGGAAAAAACTCCACTGTTCCATCATCTACATATGGCATCAACTCTTCTTTAGTGATTGCATCAGGTAATTTATGTTCAAATTTCCCTAAAATCATAAAGCGTGTATTTGGATAATTATCTTTTACGATTTTAGCAGCCTTAACAAAATCCATTCCTCCTTTTGTATATACCAATCGTCCAAGGAAAAAGAACGATGGTATAGCGGGATATTCAGATGGAGAAAATTTTTTCATATTAACACCTGAACCGTTTACAACATTGCATTTTTCCTTTTTTACCAGCTTATTATCTACGAATTCATTTAAATCATCGATATTTTGGAAGATTACTTTATTTGCCACACTTAATCCAATTTTATATAGAGCAAAAGAGATGTGTTTGATTATCTTTGCCTTAAAATTATTAGATGCAAATAGGTACCCCGCACCAGTTATCATTGAAATTCGATTTTGTACTCGTGCCATATATGCTGCAATAGAACCATATATCACAGGCTTGATAGTATACCCCATTACCACATTTGCTTTTTCTCTTTTTATGGCCTTATATAATTTAAAACAATATATTATATCAGCAAAAGGATTTATACCATTCTTATTTACAGGAATTTCAATAAAATTAACTCCTAATTCCTCAATTTTATCAACTCCTTCTTTATTAGGACCAGTTACTGTAACTTCATAACCCTTTGCTTTAATATCCTTTATAAGATCTCCTCTGAAATTATATGCAGATCTATTCTTTGGGGAAATAAGAATAAATTTTTTCATTATTTTTTATGAAATTCTTTAAATTATTATAAATAAGATTAAACATTCTGGTATTATTACCATCTGATACAAAAGAGTTATGAGGGCTTATAGCGACATTCTCAAGTGTCCAAATATAATTATTTTCTTGCAAAGGCTCTGTTTCGAAAACATCTAGGGCAGCAAATAAATCTTTTCGCTCAGTCAAAACATCACAAAGTGCTTTTTGATCAATTAGACCACCCCTTGCTATATTTACTAACATTGCATCATGCTTCATTAAGTATAATATTTCTCGGCTTATTATCCCTTTAGTGGAAGGCAACAAGGGTGCGGTAATGATTACTATGTCAAAATCAATTATCCGCTTTTTTAAGTCATAAATATTAGTCATGTAGTCAAATCCAGGGGTTTCTTTAGTATGGATATCAAAACCGGTTACTTCTGCTTCTAATGCTTGAAAACGTTTTGCAACTTCCTGACCGACATTTCCTGCACCAATTATTGCTACCTTATTACCTACAATTTCTCGTAGTCCCCTATGCTTTAACCATTGATATGAATTCTGTTGTTCTCTAAAGAACCATCCCTGTTTATAATGTTGCAAAACCTGGAATACTGCCCATTCTGCCATGGGTTTACTATATACCCCTCTTGCATTGTGTAATTCTATATTGCGAGCTTTAATCTTTTCTATTGGAATACGATCAAAACCTGCACTAGTAAGTTGTATAAACTTTAGATTATTAAATTTGTTTAAAGGATGGAATAGAAAAAGTCCATTGCAAACAGTGGCATTTATTTCTGAAGCCGGTATAGGTAGTTTTTCTTTTTCTTGCTGTAAGAAGTGTAATGAGTACCCCAAATTGTTTAAAGCTTCTATTTGCTCAAGAGAATAATTAAAACATCCTGTTAACAGTAAGTTCATGTCGAATGATTTAAAAGAAGTAATGTTTAATAATCGTTAATTTAGAATCTTTTGGGATAAATATTTTATGATAGGTTGGGAAAGCCATCTAAGTATTATGGCAGTTATTATGATGGATCCTGTCAGTAAAAGCCAATTAACAGGAAAAGGTCCCATCTTACAGTTATCGAGTATTACATATTGAACTAGATATATTTCAAGTGTTCTCTCTGATATAAATTTGATACACGTCCAAAACTTAGTCGATTCTATTTGGTGAAGTTTATATTCTAATCTCATAAAAATATCAAAAATTACATAAAGTAGAAGCCAAAGGATGATCTGATTAATTAACTGAAAAGGTGCCATTGTTACGATTTTAACAAATATTAATTTAGATGAAAAATATACTGTCAAAAGAACCAAACAAATCAATATCATAGAGGCTCGCAATTGTTTATTTTTATAGGGTGTCTTTTTGACTTTCCATCTGTAATATAATCCTAATAACATAGATTGGAAGAATATGAATTCAATCATTGGTTCCCTAACGGTATCAATATGATAATAAGAGAAATCGTATATTGTAAAATATATTATCAATTGAAATAGAAATAATATACTTGCTATATACCTATAATTTATTGAATTCATTTCTATATATTTTGAAATGAAATAAATAGGAATGTAAAGAATAATTATACTAGCAACAAAATGCCAATGTGTAGGCCAAATAAAAAAAGTAAAAATATCTTGCCAGTCTTTAATCAGATAAAATCCTAATACCATGTAAATTATGGTCATAATCCAAGAAGGGATATAGACTCGAATAATCCTATTTAAATACCATTTCCCCCAATTATTATTAGCACTTGTCAGACAAAATCCCGAAACCGAAAAAAACAGTACATCTCCTAACATTCCTCCATTTGCCAAGAGATCTGTAGGGTAAACTCCCGTATAGTGAGAATTCGTGATTATGATAGCTCCTAATGCTCGAATTAGTATAATAAAAAGAAAAACTTTCTTGGCCATCAACTTATTATTCTTGCAACAGCGTCAATTACATCTTTTTTGTTATTGGAAAAATAATTATAAGCCTCAATTGCTTCTTTTTCCTGTTCTCGAATCGCAGCTATTCCAATAGAAAATATCCTAGCGATTTCTTCTTTATTTGTAAGAATATCAGTATTACAAAAGCTACGGCTAACTATGACCATTGAAGAACCTAGTCTTACGTGTTCTTTTAGAATCATACTACCAGGTACTGCTCCTCCTGTCAAGGTGGCGATTCCACCGAAGCCAAATGGGATTCCCTTGGCTTTTATCTTTGAACATACACGTTCAACGGTTCCGTCCGCTAGCAGTTCAAACATGAATTTCATACCAAGTGCCAAATGAAGATCATTGAGGCCAATATGAATCATATCAATTCCTTCCAACTCTAAAATTTCATCAATTAATACTATTGATTCTGGAGTTTCAACGAGTAAGCAAGTTTTAACTCGTCCATTGATAATTTTCAAAAAATGCTTAACCTCTGCAATAGTTTTAAAAAAAGGCAGCATTATTATATCTGCACCTGCCTCGATAGAAGCGTTAATCTCTTCTTCAGAAGAATAATAATCTGGCAATGAATCATGGATAGGATTGACTCGTACTATTACTTTTGAGGTGGTTAAACAGCTTTTGATACTGCGGATATCTTCAATGGTATGATGATTTTTAACAGTATCAAGTCCTCCTTGACGATTATCTTTACCAATAAATTCCATATCAACAAAAATCCAGTCGATTCCAGCGGACTCTGCGATTTTAGCTACGAGAGGTTTATTGGTTATATACATTAAATTAAGCATAGAAATTTCTTAACTTATTGTCGTCTTATATTGATGTGTGTTTGAAACTACTTCTTCTAAATCCATTTTAAATTGTTTTCTTTGATTTCTCTCATTTAATGAAGATTGAGTAAATAATATATTATTTTTTGCAATTCTCTCAATTATATTTCTATTATAATTTAAGTTTTGTATTTGAGTAATAACCTCTCTTTCACAATTAGCTAATACTGCTAGATCATTATTACTTAGGTATTCCATTGAAGCCACATCTGAAGGACCAATAGCTAAAATACATCTACCTACGCTTATATAATCCATTATTTTAGTTGAGATAGAGTATCTAACTGAAAGTTTGGTCTTTTGATTAAAAGACTCAACATGTACTAATATATCCGCATTATTTTGTTCCTCTACAACTTGTTTTGAGGTAATAGGGCCGTGTAATTTACTGACTCCTTCAATATTTAACAATGATTTTTGATAATCAGACAATTCTGTTGCAGAATATATATCGAGAACACCACCTCCCGTTGTTTTTAATGCTTTTGCTAAAATCGATAAAGGTCTCCATCTGCCTAGTCCTAAATTGCCTGTATATAGATATCTCAATTGTCTTTCACTTGTTTCATAGTTAAATTTCAATCTTTCCATATCAGGAAATTTATACATTACCTTTATTGGAAGTTTGAAAAATTGACCATAGTCACTTTTTTGTTTATCAGAAATTACATATAATAAGTGTGCTTTTTTTATTATCTGTCTAGTTTTATGGCGTACGTAGAATCTATTTATCCAAAAAAATGGATCATAGGATATCTGTTTAAGAGAATACACATCAATTGCAGCTTCTAAAACTATAGGTACATTCATTCCATCAAGTGCCTTTATTGCTATTCTGTCAACATATCCTGCATAATACATTGGAAAGAACACGATATCTGGATTAAAATCTTTAATAAATGATTTCATACCATCATAATTAACTTTCCCATATTTCCAAATTAGTTCTCGTAATAAAAAGAATAATGATAATCTATGCTTTTTACAATAACCCACCAATTTTCCAAAGAAAGACTTGTCCTTTTTTTCATTTTTTAATACTTGTAATAAAGCTGAAGTGGTATTTCCAACTTTTTTTCGAGTAAAAATAGACTTAGTAAGAGCTTTTTCAGATACTTGAAAATAACGATTTACATTTACCTCCTTATTAAACACTCCATCTGCTAGACAGATATGAGCGACTTCTACCCCATCCATCTTTGAGAACCAGTTTGAGTAAGTGTTCCCAAAACTATTATCAGTCCTCCATGGAGTGCGAGAAAATACAAGTATTTTCAACATAATAGTTAGTTATTTTTAGATTCTTTGATATTAACGTAAATAATATCTAAGGCTTGAGTAGTGGCATTTCCATACTCGGTTTCATACTTATTTTTGAAAGGAACCACATACTTTGATACAACATCTTTCAGATCAATATTTTTTATCATGGTCGCTAATTCAGCTTGATCTTCATTATAGGGTAATTCTTTACGAATATCAAAGTACAGCCCCCTTATTTTATTATATTGTTCGTAGTCATAAGTCCATAAAAAAATAGGTTTCTCCATTATACAAAAATCGAATATTATGCCAGAATAATCCGAAATTAAAATATCAGCTGCAATCATTATATCCTCAACTACTTCATAACTAGTTACATCTATAAAGAACTCATTATTTATCTTTTTGTCAAAAGAAACAACTGGATGAGCTCTATATAACAATACGTATTCATTTCCTAATATTTGTTGCCACAGGTCAATATCTAAGTCAAAGACTTCTTTGAAATTGGCTTCTTCTCTAAAAGTTGGTGCATATAATATAGCTTTCTTTCCTTCTGGAATTCCAATTCTTTTTCTTATGTCTTTTCTAAATTTACTTGTATGATTGACTAAAATATCATTCTTAGGCATTCCGATTACTTTCATTTTAGTAATAGGAATGCCAAACATTCCCGCGTAAACATATTTTTCATATTCAGATGAGGCTAGACAACAATCCCATCGATGGACCTTGGATAAACTTTTAAAATTTTTAGAATCTATGGCGTCTTTACCATCTAATTTACATAATATTCCATGAGTAGTATGTAAATAAAAAGTATTAATTCCCTTAAAATTAAGAGCCCTTTCAACAATTACATTGGTAATCCAACACCTTGCTCTTAAAGCAATATTGAAATACTTAACACTATTTATATTCACTCTGTTAGGAATAAAAGGATATTTTTCAGGATTTGTGAAAGCCCAAAAAATCTTATAGTCAGAAAAACGAGAATCCTTAAGCATAGCTTCGTATATGACTCTTGTACTGTCAGAGTAATGTCTTCCTCCATAACATACAAATAATATAAGTTTATCGTCTGCTTTAAGAAACAATTTATACAAGTTAACTAATGCAGACATTACATAATAATATAAAGCATATACTGCCTTATTTCGTTTAATAAAAGTTCTGATATCCATAGATATTATATTTTTAAGATATTATTGAATTACTTGTTTGAGATTACATCACTCTTAGGATAAACATTATATTCTAAAACTTCAGTAAGTTTTTTTTGCATAGAGGATTGATCAAATGTCTTATATGCAAGGGAAAGAGCTTTCTTTACTAAATGTACTCGATAACTCTTATTCTCCATAAGTGATAAGGCGGTATCTATTTCTGATACATTAGATATGACATGTCCGATTTCATTAGATTTAATATAATCAACTGTTGCTATATTGAGGGATCCTATACACAAAATTGGGCGTCCAGTTACCATGTATTCAGGAATTTTAGTTGACATCGAAAGCCGGAAATACTTTAAATTTCTAGGCTCAAAAGATTCAACATGGAGGAGTATGTCGGCTCTGGATAAATTTGCGAACATATTATTTTTAGGTACATATTCAAAAATATTACTTTTTTTGAATTTTTCAAATGATTTTTGATATTTTTTTAAATCATTAAGCCCAGTATAAATTTCAAGATTAATCTTTTCAATTCCTTCTATATAATTTGCTATTGCTTCTAAGGTACTTGCTCTCCCTCCATGCAGACCTCCAGAAAAAATAATCGTAGATATTCCATCATTTAATGGGGATCTATATGTCAAATGATTCCTTTTTACACAATTCATAACCCAATCAAAAGGCAACCCAAATATATTTGTATATTCTGTTGCCATCTTTGGACCAATTGCAAGACTCTTTTTACTGTACTTATAAGTCTGTTGATATTCTTTCCGTAAGATATAATTATTTAGGCGTCTAACTAAATTTATTGATTTATAATCCATACCATAGTAATCATCCATATTATGAATTACTATTGGAATGTTACATCGTTTTGCTAAAAAACGGCAAACTCTTAATACCTTAATGTCTGCGCCTAAAGTATAAATGACTTCTGGCTTAAAAGTATCTATATATTCTAATTCTCTATTGAGAAGTATCGGAGGAGTTATTCCATTAAGAAATATAAGAAATGATCGGAGTTCTTTCCATACTTTATTTAAATATTTATTTTTGACTTTCCTATCCAAATATCCAATTAACTTATAATATATTGAGTATTCAATCTTTGGTATCTCTGAGACTATGGAAATGGGCGAAATCTTAACCTTATCTATGGGTTTAAGTGAAAATTGCAGAACATTATAATTAGTTAGACCTCCAAAAATATTGTTCAGCATTGCACCTGTTGCATCATTAGATCCAAAAGAACCTTTTGTTATAAAGAGAATATTCATTTTAAGCTTTTATTTTTTATGGGTTCTTTCTTATTTAAGTATAAATAGACATATAGTATTGCTAAAATAAAAGGAATTCTTGAGAGTTGCCAATTAAAAGACGACTCGATGATTAGCAACATTAGAAAAGAATAGTATACATAGGATAATAGTGTACCTGAATGTTTAAGTTTGCGATACACAATAATCGAAACACAGCCGAATAAAAAAGGGAATATTATGAAACCTGTTTCCCTAAAGTCTGTAAAAAAATAGTAATACATTGTCGGCATTGCATTATAAGACAGATTATCACCAATTGGTCTAAATTCTGCTAAGATTGAGCCGACACTAATATAGGTTAACGGCATATTAGTCAAATGAAAAATACGTAAAAAATGAATTACAATATCGAAGAAGCCGCCAAAGGTTACTATTCCATAAGTTGGGGGAAGATAATCTTTAGAATTTAATAAATCTTCAAAGAATGGAAATGAACCTGTAAAATATGATGTCAAATTGATAAAAGCTATTTCTATTATACCAAATTCCCCTCCTCGTCTTTGTGAAGATATGAGTGCCATTGAATAGAAAAGTGCAAACATTCCAGTGATAAATCCAAATAATTTTCGTTTATTAGCTCCTTTAAAAGCTCCAAAATATATAGCAGCTACTAAAATTAAACAACCTGTTTCAAATACAGCTGTTCTCCCAGCAGTAAAAAAGGATCTTAATAGAAGGTTCAACAGCATGATATAATTAAATTTTTTTGGGAAAATATTGTTGAATAAATTTATAGGTAATAGGATTTCTGTGATAATTAATAGAGGATCAAAAATAAATAAAATAAAAAGTATTTCAATTGGAGAGGTCTGCATCTCATCAGAAAAATACATATCTCGGATTGCATCATATGTTTGTCCTGATAAAAGTAACTTTAATATATAAATTGATTTAATTGAATAATAGATAGCTAAAATTATCTCAGCAAATAGAAATACTTTGGTCTTTTTTTTAGATATAGATGTAAAACGTTTGGTTGATTTAATTGACCTCTTATGGGGTAATAATACTTTTAATAAAATCGCTCCTACATTAAAACAAACACCTCCCAATAAAAATATATTGTAAATTTTAAGACTGGGTTTATAGTATCCTAGATCTTCAACTATGTATGAAGAAGTAGCAAGTACTATAAGCCAGATAATATTGAACACTACGACCGGATGAACAATATTCTTAAATACTTTATACGATACTATTGACGCTATTAAAAAGAAAAGTACTGCACTAGACATACATTATTCTTTGATTTTAAGTTATCTGGCAAATTTTAATCGGATCTTGTCAATAAGTAATCGAACCAATCCTTTTTCAGAATAAGAAAGGCCAATTAAGTAAATTAGTATTATAAGATAAATAATTGATAGCAAAATAACAATAATTGGATGAAAAAATGAGTTTAATAGGTATGTTGGTATGAACAATATGGTTATGAATAGGGATGGCAAATATGATTTAGTCACTAAAATTTTAGTATTAAATTTCACAGATTTTTTTAATATCCATTGATTGGCAAAGAAAATTATAATGGAAAAAATAATGTATGCATACAATAAAGAATATGCAGGATACCCAGATTTTAGTAAAATATATGCTGCCAGTATGGCTAAGAGTTTTAGAGTACTAGGTATTATTTGAAATAATTTTATATGCCCACTTGCAAAAATAATAGTCTTTATCCCTGAATTAAGTGAATCTATTAGGGTATCAATAATTATGAGTATAGTAAACATAACCGAATACGGAGGTACCTCGCCCAACCATAAACTCAGTACCCATTTACATTCAACTAAAAATGGAGAAGAAAATACTAGCATCAATAAATACGTAATTTTAGTTGAAAAAACTAAAAGTGCATCACATCTTGTACGGTCACCAGATACATATGTTTTTGTGATCTGCGGTGCTAGAGGTTGTGCAATGCTTTGTGCCATTTGACCAATAAAAGAACTCAAGTGGTTGGCTATTCCTAAAGCCGTATTCATGACTGTATTAAAAAACATATTTACTAAGAGCGCTGCGGCTTGACTCTTACCAACCCATGCCAAAGCTCCGTATCCAACCCATGCTGAAAATCCAATAAAATCCTTATATCTTTTACTATCTTTAACAAATTTGTATTCAGTGATATCGTGATACTTTTTTTTGCAGTATATTATATATATGATTGTTGGAAGTATCGTAAACACGGCCATTCCTCCAGCGTAAACTAATAATTTATTAGAAAAAAAATATATTAATGCAAAAGTAAAAACAAGTTTTAAAATATGTGTTATAATATCAGTTACGCAAAACACTAAAAAATTCTCATCTGCAGTGAGTAGTCCGTGATATGGTACACTTATAAAAGAAATTGCTGATGCTACGATTGACATCATAAATACTATTTTGGCATTCAGCATACTTCCATCGTAATGTATATATGATGCAACATACCACTCTCCTAAGGGAAGAGCAATCAGTAATGTGAAAATAGCAATGAATATATGAATAATCCTACATATATTGAATTGGTTGCAGATCTCACTAATATCTCCTTTCCCAATTTCAACTGTTATATAACGTTGGGTTGTTGAAACCATTATGGTATTAATGATTGCGACAAACGTAATAATGCTACCTATTACTGAATATAAACCAAAGTTTGCTATCCCTAATGCCTTTAAAGAAAATCTTGTTATAAATAAGCCGCAAGCAATGGATACAAATAATTTTATATATAATAAAAGAGCGTTATATGCAATTATTTTATTTGTATTCTTTTTCATTTATACTTATACAAATAATATCGATGATTTAGATATTTTTAATGAATTTTTTAAATAATTTTAGAGTTCTTTCGAGCAAGGAGAATTGATAAAAACCAAAATTTTTAGCAAAAACTTGATCTGCGTGTCGATCAATTAATGTTTGGGTTGGATGGATTATTGGGAGAGGAGAAAATATCATATGCTTTATTTCATTGACATTCTCTTTCGTCGTATGAGTTGCATCCTGCGTAAAGCCAATATTTTTTGTGATATTTTTATATGGTATGATTGAATATCTATCATATAAAATTTGATTGAAAAAAAGTTGGAAATCCCATGTGTCACTACCATGATTTTTCATCAGTTCGAACACACTCATCCAATACTTTTTATAACCTTTTGATATATGTCGCTGAGATAATTTGGTTTCAAACTCAGATTGATTTAATTTTTGTGCATCAAATTCATACGTACTCCATACTCTTTTCCAAGAGGCCCATCCCCACATATGAAATAAGGAAGACATATAGTAAGTGGTATTTGAAGCCATACCATCATAAAATGCATTATGACCAGTGATAAGTTGTACGTTAGCATCCTCTTTGTATCTATCTAGCATAATATCACAGTACTCAAAAAAATCAGGATGAGGCTCAATATCATCTTCGAGTATTATACCTTGTGGCTCATTTTCAAAAAACCATGAAATAGCATTAGACACACCTTTTCCACAACCTAGATTCTCTGTGCGATACAAGCGTTTTACTTCGCACGGCCACTCTATATGTTCTGTTATCTCTCTTGTCTCTTTACACTTTGCAATATCTTCCTCTCTGTTTGGTCTTGGACCATCGGCTGCAATGTAGAGTTTAGGAGGCCTTACTTGTGAGATAATCTGCCAGACTCTTTTTGTTGTATCTGGTCGATTAAAGATTAAAAATAGAATTGGAGATTTCATATTTTTACAAAATTACTTATAATTACCATTAAATAGTGTGTTGAGAATCCTATATTTCTTTATATGAATAGAGAGTTTGAAAAGTGTATAAAATAATATTATTGAAATTATTGGAGAGTAGACATAGTATCTTATAATAGGATAGTTTGGAAGTAATCCTGCGGAATCAGTTAACCATTGTATCAAAGGCTTATATACATAAAATAAAATAACCATATGGCACATATATATGAACAATGTCTCTTTCCCGACTTCAGAAATAAATTTTAACAGTTTATTGGACTGGTTATATATTTTTCTTAGTATTATGAACGTTAGTAAAGTTGTGGTAAGATATAATAGGAATCTTAAAATAACTATATATCCTCCTTCAATTGGATTATAGCTTGAAAAATAAAAAGTTTTATATGGATAGAAACTAAAGCCAAAATAAATACAAATAATATAAGGTAACAATATGTAAATAAATGGCGCTTTTAAGAACTGAACAAAAATGTTGTCAATATTTCGATTATTTGCAATCAAATTTCCTAATAAATAAAAAGGCCATACAAAAGTAAAATGAAATAGGCTGAAAGGAATGCAAGGAATCATAATGATAGAACATATGTTTATCATGATTCTTGCTTGTGGTGAAACTCGACAGCACAAATATGATAGAAGCGAACCTAGAATAATACAGAGGAGTAAGGCTGATATATACCAATAGAATCCTAATATAAATCCTAAAAATGATTTAATCGTTAGAAATATATTTTTCGATACAACAAAATTTGTTTCAAAGACTTGAATTTTTAGGAACACCACAATTACCCCCCAAGCTAAAAGAGGTATACCCAATCTACAAAATGATTTTTTTATTGTATTATAGATTTCCTTGAAAGATTTTATTGATTTTGAAAAATATCCACTTAGCAAAAAAAATAATGGCATTGCAAATAAAGATGTTATTCTTGCCAAAGCACACCAAGTAGTTGTGTATTCCGAATCAGAACTAGTCGGACATACATGCCCCCAAACTACAATAAAAATTAGTACTCCTTTACAAAAATCAAAATCTTTTTTTCGTTGAATACTTATCATATGGAATAGGTCGTAATGCAGTTAATAAAGGCTTGATAGTTTCCCATATCATACATTTTTCCTTGTAGTCTTATTCCTAACATTCCATATTTTTCTCTTACTTTTTCAAGTGCTGACGTTAGTTCAATTTCAGATTTAAGGTCTTCTGAGTTTTCAATATCTTTCTTTAATTGGTCAAAAACTTCTGGAGTAAGTATATATTGTCCGAAAACTGAAAAGTATTTCTTTTTAGAATCTTTACATTTAACATAAAGATATTCTTCAGCAAAGGATGCTTTAGGCTTTTCAAAAATTTGATTAACAGATAAAACTGTTTCATTTTTATCTTCCCATGTACCCGAGAGAATACCATAATGTGATACTTGTGAGAGTGGTATGGGATGTATGGATACCATTAGCTTATTATATTGCTCATAATATTCAATTAACTGAAGAGCACAGGGCTTATTACTATCGCTATGGTAAAGAGTGTCTCCTAGTAGAAGTAAAACAGGTTCTCCATTAGCAAAATCAGAGGCTTGATAAACAGCATGCCCAAATCCTCGTTTATCTTTTTGATAAACGTATTTAAGTTTTTTTCCAATTGCAAGAATATGATTCTCAAATTCTTGCATCTCGGGAGCTAGCTTATGGTAATATTCTTTTTGTATCGGAGTTTCAAAAAAATTTCGATATTGTAATCGGTCTTCCTCGGAACCTAAAATTAAACAAATCTCCTCAACTCCACTTTTTATTAATTCTTCTAATAATATTAGTATGACAGGTTTTACAAAACCTTCTTTATCTGGTATTGGAAAGAAATCCTTCTTTATGGCTCGCGAAGCTGGGTACAGTCTTGTACCAAATCCTGCAACAGGGATTATGGCTTTCCTTACAGTATGAACAGGCTGGATTGTTAACGGATATGCCTTCATTCCTTTAGAATTTAAATATTCAATAATTAACTGTTGACTTTTCCTATCTTTTGCTAAAAACTGTACGGAGCCATCTCCTTGTGACCCTACACCTTTTCCCCCATAAGATAAGTTTTTGATATAACTATCATTTAATATTTCGTGAAGTATTGGAGCCGTTAATTCTTCAGGACACATAGGAGCAACATTCTCATCAAAAATTTTTTGAGCTTCTGTCATTAATTTGCCTAGGGCTTCTACATTACCGTTGCCCATATACGCTATTGCTCTATTGATTATACTTTGGTTTACTTCTCCCAATGCCCGTTGTTCTCTTTCTTCATAATCATTTGATGCAAATGGATATCCTCGATTTAGATCTCTAAGGATTTTTATGGTATTCTTAGTTGCCCCCAAATCTGCAAATACCCAAAAAAGATGTTTTTTAACATTAACAGTATTTACCTCAACTTCATCTCCATCAAATGTCATTAGATTCGGCTTTACTCCAAAAGCACAAGCTTGATCGAGTCTTCCACATCGACTATTTGTACGTAATTCACCCAAATAAGCGATATTCATTTCGCCCATTGTATTGAGATTTAAATGATAAAGCTTATTAAATGCTCGAGCAACTAATACGCAAATTGCCGCTGAGGAAGACAGTCCACTCTTCATAGGGAGTGTCATAGACTTTAATGTTATTTTTACTCCACCGACATGATACCATTCTAACATGTATGATGCAACGCCAGCGCAATAACTAAAGAAACTACCAGATTTTGCAATTCCTTTTAATTCCTGTTCTTGCATCCTACAAGCGAAATCTTGCCATACATTAGATATTTCTGGAGCTTCACTATACATTTCAAAAATAGAGGATTTTTCTACTTCAGCATATATGCCTTGCTCAATGCCAGTTACAATTGATGCTCCTGGAGCTATGTCCGCGTTCATCGTTCGATATTTACCAGCCCAATCAGAGTGTTCTCCAAAAAGACAAAGCCTTCCTGGAACAAATAAATCCAATGCCATAGCACTTAAATCTTATTTTTGAAGTATTCAATAGTTTTTAATAATCCATCGTCAAGTTTGACTTTTGGTTCCCAGTTTAGTTTAGATTTAGCTAATTCAATATTAGGCTTGCGCATTTTCGGATCATCGGACGGAAGAGGTTGAAATACAATTTTACTGTTTGATCCCGTCATAGTAATTATTTTTTCAGCTAATTCAAGCATTGTAAATTCACCAGGATTACCAATATTTACTGGTCCAGTAAAGTTGTCATCACTTTTCATCATACGTATCATTCCCTCAATTAAATCTGATACGTATTGAAATGATCTTGTTTGTTTACCATCACCATAAATTGTAATGTCCTCACCTCTCAAAGCCTGGACAATAAAGTTAGATACTACTCTTCCATCGTTTTCTGCCATACGAGGACCATAAGTATTAAAAATACGGATTACCTTTATACGGACATCATGTTGACGATGATAGTCGAAGAACATAGTTTCTGCACAGCGTTTTCCTTCGTCATAACAGCTTCTTATACCAATTGGATTTACATTGCCCCAATATTCCTCATGTTGAGGATGAATAGCAGGATCCCCGTATACTTCACTGGTGGATGCTTGAAGAATTTTACACTTTGTTCGTCTGGCAAGCCCTAGCATATGATATGCTCCAAAAACCGATGTCTTTGTTGTTTGAATTGGATCGTTTTGATAGAATACTGGAGACGCTGGACATGCAAGATTATATATTTCATCTACTTCGGCCCAATATGGTTGACATACGTCATGGCGTATTATTTCAAAATTATGTTCTCCAAGTAGATGCCATACGTTTTCTTTGCTTCCTGTATAAAAGTTGTCAAGACAAATCACATCATGACCTTCTTTTACCAAACGTTCACATAAGTGAGAGCCGATAAATCCAGCTCCTCCGGTTACTAATATTCTTTTCATTTTTTATTATCTTTATTAAAAAAATAAAACACTATATAGTAAATACTTATCAATTTTGAACTAGTGTTCTTCCATTCTTTTTCATTCTCTCTAAAAAAGCGATGACAAGCTAGAGGTGAATATGTGTGGATTAAATAGGAAAACCTCCAAACTTGTCATTGCTTTTAGTTGTTCTATTCCAAACACTGAATTACTGTTTTATGAAAACCAAGGAATCCCTTGGGTACATGCTTGCAATTAAACACAGATCTTGCAAATTGTCCAACCTTTCTCACATATTCTGATCCGTTCTTCTTAAAATTAAGATCTGTCAATGTAAAGTCAATTTCCTTTGAACTTAATTTAGATTTGACTTCCACATAGGGATAGGGCTGTTCTTTGCTTGTTTCTTTAAATGAATATCGAATAATAGACGAATTAGGATGCTTAAAGATTATATATCCTTCTTGTGATGGCTGAATAACATATCCATAGTAATCACATATGGATGCCATTTTGGCAGAATCACTCTCCTGAGCTAGCATAAACGCCACATTGATTGGGTTCGCCTCAATCTTCTTGATAGCGCTAATTGGAAGGAGGGTGAAGAGAAGGAGAATTAGGATCAGTATTGTTCTTTTCATTGCGTTTGAGTGGTTAATTATAAATTGTAAGAGGAAATACGTGACCGTTGGTCACGTCACACAACCGAAAGCGATGAAGGATGAGGGATCAACGATTAGCTTTTGCTTTTGAGAGAGGATACTGGTTTATTGGGGTTGGCGTGCAACTGAAAATATGGGGCTTGGGGCTTGTTATGCGAAACAGCTTGGAGTTGGCAACAAAAGTTGCTGGCGAGAACGGCTTCGCGATGTGTGGGAGTGGGGCGGGGAAGCCAGGGTTCCATACGGGACGCGCCCGGAGGGTGCTAACTGCACTGGAGGCGTCGGAGGTTGGATTCTATGCGGTCGATGTCTATGTAGGGGGTCAGGGCCAGACGGTGGGTATGCAGCAACTCAAGCAGTTCATGTTTCTCATAGGCCGAGGCGGCCCGGGCCTTTACAGATTCGAAGGGGGTGAGGTATGAGAGGGCCTTGTCAAGGAGGGTGAGGGTCTTGCGGCAGGGGCGTCTCAGGCTGGCGGTGAGGTCGGTTGTGAGGGTGGAGATGGGGGACATTTTGTGGAAGTATTAAGTATCGGCGCTTTGCGCAGTGTCGGCTTCGCAGTATGGGATTCCGAGTATATTGGTGCGGGGTGGGAACCCCGCGTTCCATATGGGGACGCGCCCGGAGGGCGCTCACTACACTGGGCTTTCGACGGGGGAATTGGTGGAATGTTTGATTATCAGTAAAGAAAAATTTGGTTGGCGGTGAACGGCCCCCAGAGGGCCAGATACACTCCTTCTTCCCTCACCTTAAATTATCTTCTGACTGAAGATACCTGAGAGGGCCCAAAACGGAATTTCCTGATTTTCAATCATATGGATTTCCATTGTTTAGCGAAAAGTAGGTAACTCTTACTAAGAGATACCTAACTTCCTCCAAGTAGTTGAGTATCAAACAGTAAACATTAGCCATTTTTCTGATTTGCTAAACAAATGGGGTCTCACGGGGCGCAAAAAATGCGGTCTGTAAAAATTTCGAAAAACTTTTTTGCTTAAAAATGAGGAAATTCCGATTTTTTGTTGTACCTTTGTATTCGGATTTAGGTATCTCTTAGTAAGAGATATTAAATTTTGCTAAACATTTCCTCTCCCATTTTCCAAGAATTTTTTATCTTTTCTCCAGCTCTAAGCGTTGGCATAGTATACCTATCTCATGCCTACTTTTCTGCTGAGAAACAAGCATGCGAACAGTAACTATCCTATCAAGTAAATGAGGGCTGCAATGGAGTTTCAACACTCCGTTGCAGCCCTCAGATATTTCTTATCCAACGACTAATGCAAAACTTGTCACGCACAATGCATAACAACGCCTATGCATTCAGCTTTGCAAGGTAAGTAGCTCACAAAAATTAAACGACATATATTAACCAAGCATATGCAAGGGTCTTGATATGATAACTGCGGCTAATCCTGGCCATCTTGGCATTGTCGTTCAGTCGCTTAGCTCGCTAAGCTCCTTCGCTCCGCAGCCAAGCTGCCTCATGATTATCTCGCATTTATCATATCATTAATTTTTGCGAGCTACTTATTGCCCAATAATTATCTATCAATCATCTGTTTTTCTCGATTTTTTCGATATTCCCTCAGTTCTTCAAGATAACTTGCTGTGATCACACCTGAAGGGAGTGCTATTATGGCTACCCCAAAAAGTGAAGACAACATCGACACCACCCTTCCTATATCTGTAACCGGACACAGATCGCCATAGCCAACTGTGGTCAATGTCACTGTTGCCCAATATAACGCATCGAAAAAGGAATGGAAAGTCTCGGCTCCGGTATTAGGATTTATGTGCGGCTCGGCATTAAACATAACCAAGGCGGTGATAAAGATATAGAATAAGGCCAAAAGAAGCACTGAAAAAAGTACGTCTCTCTCTTTCCTCAAGACATTCAAAAAAATAGAAATCTTATCTGAATACCTAAATATCTTGAGCAGTCTTACTATCTTTAATAAGCGCGTCAGTCGCAACAACTTGAATTCGGGACTTATAAGATTGAAACCGGGAAGTATGGATAGCAAATCTATGATTGCCATAGGGGTGAAAGGGTATATGATATAAGATTTCCAGCCATGTTTCAGCTGAATCTCCGATGTATACCATCTCAGAATATAGTCGATGATGAAGGCAATCACGGTGACTACTTCTATCACCTTAAATATTGGATAATCCTCAATAAACATGAGTGGCACTATACTTGCAATTATCATCACAAGCATATACCAGTCATACAATCGGCTATACCACATCCCTTTGCGGTCTCGATTGATTATATTGTAGATCTTTTGTTGTATCATAGAAAGTATTCTAATTAGATATTGGAAGAGATATATCCTGGCCTAAACCTTCAATATCCTGCCGCGACATTACCGAAGTTGCTTAAAGTTATAAGTCACGATGCTTGTATAGCTCCTTCTTCATGAAGCAAAATCCGCTCGAAGACCTGACGAAATCTTAGTAAAAGATAAGTTTAAACAACTTCATCTGCAAAGTTAATAAATTCACATCATCCCCCCAACATTTATACTAAAAAATCATCTTTGCAGAGTCTACTGTCATTCTTGTTGTAATATCGCAATCCACGGCTAAAATCTTCCATCTGCAAGATTATTCAATCAGATAAATAGATTCTATTTTTCTTTTAATGATGTTATATCAGCCCCACACTATCAACCTTCATCCACCTAATTTGTTAATACCTAAGAAAACACCTTAGCTTAAACACACATATTATGAAAAAAACACTTATCCTTTCAGCCCTCGCATTGACCGGGCTAACGATTCCGGCAGCTGCCAACGACTCAGCACGCTTCTTCAAACCCCAGACAGTCAGCTACCAATACTATATGCCTCACAATTCAACATGGGGCGATATGAATGTGGAAAAATACACCTACAATGCCGATGGCACTGTGAAGACCATGGAGGAGACCGGACAGAAAACCATCTACACTTACAATTCTGACGGAAATGTAGCAAAAGTTGAAGTTTTCAACATATATAATGGTGCCAACAAACCAGTCACCACCACAGAATACGAATACGACCCTATCGTCAAGAATTTTGTGATCTCAGAAACTGAATATTTCTATCAGGGCAATTCAGAACCTCTGTATACCACAGGAAACGGCACTGAAATCACACGTAACGATGCTGGAAACATCACAAAAGTCCGCACTTACAATATCTCCAATGGAAACAAGAGCTACGACGATGATCAGATGATCATCGAATATGGCTCAGACGGTACGGCAACAACCGTTACCTATGAAAAATTGAAACAGAAGAATGGCCAAACCATCACTGAGATAGAGGAGCAATGGACCGACATAGTATGGGACACCACCGATGGACAGATCCTTTCGATGGAATATGACGACCTTGATTCTGACATGTATTTTTCTGCCAACAGAGTGGCAAGTGCCAAAGTGATATCTGAAGACTTGCCTGAAGCAGCTACTTTTACCGCCACATACGATGGCGACAGCTACCATAGCCTCATGATGATGGGCAGCGAAAAAATACACGAGATAACCTTCAACTGCATCGAGAAGTTCGCTCCACGCGAAGAGTTTGACGAATGCTACAGCTATACGGCAGAAACATATGAGGTTGAGTTTGACGAAGACAATGGTCAATACTACATCGAAAGCCGCGTAAGCAAGAAGGAAACCAACACTGCCGACTCATTCGGTATCTGTCTGCTCAACGAAGAGACCACAACCGACTACAGGCAATCCGGCAACAAGACTGAAACCGAAACCAAGAAAACTGAGGTGACCTACGATGACCAGTCCGGTCTCCCTATCCAGGCTGCCAAATGGGAAAAAGATGACTCAGACAAGGACTTCAAACCGGTATCACTCTATTTCTTCAGCGACTATGTCAACGTAGATCCTGCCGGAGTCTCAGCTATCCAGCCTGATGACGTGGATACTCCCACTGAATACTTCGATATGCAAGGAGTACGCGTCAGCAATCCCGAAGGTGGCATCTTCATCCGCCGTCAAGGCTCAACAATTGAAAAAATCTATATCGAATAATTTTTAACTCAACTTTCGCAATCGAAAGTTGAGTCAGTAGCCCCAAGAGGATTCGATGCGCCCTTTCGGGGTATCAATCCATCCTTTGGCATACTTGATGCGTCCCGTAGGATCAGGAGTCGGATTTACCGATACCTCTCCTTCGGGACTCACTGTTATGCCAAGACAGCGCGTAAGAAGCCAGTTGGCAACCGATCCGAAGGAATAATGATTGAAGGAGTTCATGCTGTTGTTGCTCCCGAAACCATCCTTATCGGTATAGGAATTAAGACGCTCCCATATAGTGGTGGCTCCTTGAGTCACTGGATACAGCCATGATGGATAATTAGTGGATGTCAGCAGTGTATAGGCTACGTCATTTCGGCCAATCCTCGACAACGCCTCCATTATCCACGCAGTTCCTATAAAGCCGGTCATCAGTGAGTGCGGAGGGCATACACTCCCGTCATCAGCCCTGTTTTCCCTTTCTATAGTGGCAACAAAGTTCTCTCTAAAACGAGGAGTATTATATATCCCCATTGCCAACGGCAAAGCATAAGAACTCTGGGTATCTACCGTCTGGCCAATACGGTTCGGATCGAACGCCGACCATCGTGTTTTCTCCGTCACCGGGTCTACATATGTATCGGCAAAAAACTTCTTCCTTTCGGCAATCAGCCCCTCATAACGACGCCCATCCTCTGAAAATCCTAAAAGATCTGCTATATATCGCATGATAGCTAAATCATATATAAGGTAACATTCCCACAGCAGCGACTTGTCATTGCGTTCATACTCCGGACTCAACCAATCGCCAAGATCTCCCCACTCCCTATTCTGCACAAGCACGCCTGTAGATGGCTCGATAGTCTCCTTGAAAATATAATCCATATATTTCTTCATTGCCGGATAATGCTCTGCAAGCACGGTGGTATCCCCGTACTGACGATAGTATTCCCATGGCACAGTGATACCGGCCGATCCCCATAGGAATCCACCGAAGCCCACGCCCGTAGGGGCTACATCCGGGAACCTGCCGTTTTCAGCCTGGCAGTCGCGTACAGACTGCAGGTATTGCCTGAGCAACGGCGAGACATCTGCAATCTTTGTGGCCGTAGGTGAGAATACAGATATGTCGCCCATCCAGCCGAGACGTTCGTTGCGTTGCGGACAGTCGGTCGGTATCGAGACAAAATTGCTCATTGTAGACCATTTTACATTCTCCCACAGACGATTTATCAACGAATCGGAACACTCGAAATGAGCCTTAAATCCATGCACGGAACTCACCGGAATACTCTTCACCGCCTCCAGCGGAAGCGGCTCGTCAAGTCCTGTCAGTTCCAAAAAGCGGTAGCCATGAAGGGTATGGCGTGGCGAGAACGTCTCGACAGGATCACCCGAGGCGATATATTTGTCGGCACACATGGCGGCGCGAAGATTCTCAGTCATCACCATTCCCGCATTAGAGGCATATTGCGGCATATCGGGATATAGCACTTCTCCATGCCTTACCGTCACTTCCTGCCCACGTTCAAGGTCGTTGAAAATCAGATACGGCACTGCGGCCATATTCTGCCCCATATCATAGACGTAAACACCAGGTCGTGGTTCAGACATAGACACTGCAGTGAGTGTATCTACGGCTAATACTCGGTCGCCAAACGAAGGCCTTAAATTGACGTCAGACCATCCTCCGGAGACAGGAGCTATAGTGGCGTCAAACGGTAGTTTGACAGTCTTTTGCCATATGCGGTTTCCGGCAGACTGGGAAGCCTGCCGCTCCATATCATCCCGACGGGAATCGTAGATCTCTCCTTGAAAGAAACTTCCTACCTTCAACGGACCATCTACCGAATACTCCCATGTAGCCGGATTTGTGACAAATCGGTCGGCTGAGCCATCCGTATATTCTATGGTTATATCGGCAAGGAAAGCTTGACGGTCACCAAAGAAATTCCAGTATTCTCCCATGTAAGTGGAAGGTCCGCTCCACCATCCTTCGCCCAATCTAGCCCGAATTTCATTATCTCCAGGCTTGAGGAAGTCGGTAAGGTCAAACGTATGATAAAGATGCGTCTTGTTGTATTGCGTCGAGCCCGGAAGGAAATAGTTGTCATTCACCCTCTTCCCATCTACGTACAGGTCATATATTCCCATAGCCGTAGCATTGGCTGTCGCCTTAATCATCTTCTTATTTGGATCTACAGATATGACCGTCCGCATCTCAGGCATAGACCTCTCCGGTATCTCAATTTGCCCTTTGGCTTGTGAAGATTGGCTCGTCGACGAAAGTTGCACTATAGTATTCCTTGGGTCGCGGAAGTTGCTGACCTTAATATCGCTGATTTTAGCCTCAGAACTTTCCGGAATATCCACCGCTATATCTCCAAGCACCGGGAAGGCGATATAATCACCACCATTACCAAGCGGATTGACACCCTTGTAACCCACCTTCCTACCGTTGACAAAGACGTCCAAATGCCCGTAGTTTACAGCGATTTCAATGCTATCGCAGGAATGACGCAAGTTATCCACCGGAAACACCGCCAAAGCCTTCGACGGATCATCCTGCGGATGATATCCACTCCTGAACAGTCGGATTGAGTCTTCCTCCATCTGGAGGCGGAAATAAGTTTCTCCAGCCTTATTAGCCATACCATATACGTTCTTGTTTGCATCCATAAGTCTCGGATCGTCTATTCCAAAGAGTATGGAAGCATTGTCGTCTTTCGGCATATCAAGACGGAATCCAAGCCGGAACACCGACAGATAGTCCTTATATATGGGGAGTGATTCGTTTTCCACTGTGATCCATTCCGCTCCTTTGAGTGGCTCAAGTGTACTTCCAGCGAGCGACACGATGGCCGACACTCCAAGAACCGAAGCTAAAAATCGTTTTCGCAACATAGGTATAATTGTATAGGTGGGTTCAATGTATCCGCAAAATTACACAATCCCCGCCAAATAAACAAATCTTCAGCCTTCAGAAGCATATCCGCCAACTGAAGACTGAAGATTAAATACTGAAGACTGAAGACTTAAGACCGAAGACTTAAGACTTAAGACTCAAGACTCAGCAAGGATTAAGTATCTCACCCGGAGTGAGGATCTCCAGCGCGCGGGTGCCACGCTTGGTACCCGTAAGGTAAGCTATGCGGTCGTCGAGCCCTATATGGTCTTCCGATACTATCTGGCTTACGGCATCTACCGAATGCTGTGGATCCTCGTTGCCTTCATGCGGGAAGTAGTAGGCCGATACGCCATAGCTCAGTGCCAGCCAACGATAAACCTCCAGGTTGTGGCATATGGCAAACGTAGGGTTATTGCCGCGGAACGAAGCGATAAACCTTGCCGCAATTCCTCCAAATGCATCGGTGAAGATGGCTTTTGTCCCTACGCGCGTCTCCGATAGCACTGCCTGGCGTGCGAGGAATGATGTGATATCATCATCAGTCAGAGGGGGTATCTCCATCTTCTGCCTAAGCGATGTCTCTACCTCTACGGCCACCTTGGTCATAGTGGTCACGGCCTCCACGGGATACTTGCCGTAGGCCGTCTCTCCGGATAGCATGATGGCGTCGGCACGCTGATAGACGGCATTGGCAACGTCGGAAATCTCAGCTCTCGTGGGGCGCGGATGCTCAATCATGCTATGGAGCATCTGGGTTGCAACAATCACCGGTTTATGGGCTTTGATGCATTTATGAATCATCATCGACTGTATGCCCGGAATCTTCTCGGCCGCAACCTCGATTCCGAGGTCGCCGCGGGCCACCATTATGCCGTAGCATGCATCGAGAATACTGTCGAAATTATCAATACCCTCCTGGTTCTCTATCTTGGAGATGATCTTTATGGGGGAATGGCGCTCATCGAGTATAGACTGCACTTCCCTTACATCGTCGGCTGAGCGCACGAATGAATGGGCTATAAAGTCGACGCCAAGGTCTACTGCATAGCCTATATTGCGCTTGTCGCGCTCTGTGACGGCCGGCAGGTCGATGCTGACACCAGGCAGGTTGACACTCTTGCGCGAACCCAGCGATCCGTCGTTGTCGGCTACGGCATGTATGGCGTTGCCATCTATCTCCTTGATAGTGAACTCCAGTTCGCCATCGTCGATGAGCACACGGTCGCCCGGTTTAACTACATTGGCTATGTCAGCATAGTTGAGGCATATGACGCTTGAGGAGGTCTTGCCGTCAGGATTGCCGTAGAATGTCACGTTGTCGCCGGCGTGGAACTCTACAGGCTCACCGGTTTCAGTGACTGTAGTGCGTATCTCCGGCCCTTTCGTATCCATCATGATGGCAAGGCAAGGGTCGGCGGCACGTGCGTTTGCCACTATCTTCTTGAATCCTTCAAGTTCGAGGTGCGCCGAATTCATACGCACCACATTGACTCCGGCATCAGCCAGTTGCTTTATAAACTCCACGTCGCATCGCTTGTCAGACACCGTGGCTACTATCTTAGTAAACTTCAACATAATTCTAATTGTCTTGGGAATCGTAGATTCATGGGTTATATAAAAATTCAACGCCCACACCCCCAATATAGTTTACTCCCCGTCCCCACAACTCCATACCCCCACAACCCAACAACCTCACAACTCCACCCCCAAAATCTCAATTATTTTGATTAACTTTGCATAAAATTTCATGATATGAATCTTATCTGCCTTGACATAGAAGCCACCGACAACGGCGAAATGCTTGAGCTGTCGGTAATTAACCATGCCGACTGCTCTACGGCGTACCATAGTTATTTCCGCCCACCGACGGCCCGTACATGGCCCAACAGCCAGGCCGTACACCACATTTCCCCAAATATGGTGAAAGATGCTCCCTCCATCAAGAAGGAACGTCCGGCTATCCAACGCATAATCAATGCCGCTGACGGCATCGTGGGCTTCGCCATCGACAATGATATACGCTACCTGCAGGGGAGCAATATTGAAGTCGGCGACAATACCAAGATAATTGATGTGCGCGACTGGTTCTGGTATTACAAAGGGAAACACCTTGACATTGAATTCGGCTCAGTGCCGCGCCTTGCCAAATGTGCCGAACTCCTCGGCTTCGAATTCTCGGAGGAATCAGAGGCTCATTCAGCGGCCAACGATACCCTTATGACCATCAAGCTCTTCAATGCCCTCGTAGAGGAAGCTCACATCGACCTTCCCCTCGAAGAGGCCATAAGCCAATTCGAGACAATCTTCGAAGAGGAACGGCGCCTACACGCAGAGAAGATGGCTCACGGATTTATATCTCTGATCCGTAGTCCTAAAGGATATTTGCTGAAAAACAACCATCAGCATCCATCCGCAGATGCTGAATTCTCAATAGAGGTCCCCGGGCGCTTCCAGGCTGAACACGACATACGCGAGAAATTCCGCAAGCGGGAGACGCCTGCCGATCCGAACTTCTATGCCCTGCGCAAATCGGATATCGAATTCTTCCAGGCATACACGAACACCTACGATGCCGAGAAGGAGGATTTCTACCGCCACCTAACCAAAGCCAAGAAAAAAGCCAAGTCCGGCTTGAATCTGACGTTCCGTTGACTAAGCGTAGTCTGGAAACCGACAATCATCAGTTTCCGTCATGCATGTAGCGGAAGAAGTCAAATCGTGTTCTGCCCGGAGTCTCTCCTGTAGTGTATGCGTAAATGCCGGTGCGCACACCTTTCCAGAAACCATCCCGCATCTCAAATGGCTCCCCAAGCTGATTGAACGTCAAGCCTCCATCTACTGAGTAGGAATAGGCGTAGCGGTTGGCTTCTGTGTCGATGTCAAGACGTATTTCCACAGCATTGCCTCTCTTTAATTCTGGCAATGCCTGCTTAAATACGACCGTACTATCTACTTCCATATATAATTCCGGCACAATTCTCCCTCCTTGACGCTCCACTGTCACGCCTGCCCCGACAAACTTCTTGCCTATGCAGAGGAGCCCACTTCGGTCGCCAACTTCCATGTCGCTCCAATCTATAGAGACTGTAGCCTGGGAACTGTAGCCCATTATCTTCTGAGTGAGTTGATTGCGTGCTTCGCGAAGCCTCGTGGCTTTCATTGGCTTCAAGGTCAGAAACCCGGGACGCTCTGTAAGGGATATGCACTCTATGGCTGGATTGTGGTTGGTCTGCCATTGCATTCCAATGTGTTCGCCATCGAACTCATCTGAGGTCTGTGGTGTAAAAGCAATCCCAGCTTTTCCTGATGGCATTGGCACTATATGCATCGGTTCTCCAACTCCGTTGCCATCATAATCTGCTCCTATCTCCGGCCAACCGTCTACCCATTTCACTGGCTGAAGATGCATTACGCGACCGCGTGCTCCGGCTGATTGGAAATGAGCAAACCACCAGTTACCCTCCGGAGTCTCCACTAAGGAACCCTGATGCGGGCCGTTGATTTCAGTTGATCCCTGCTCAAGCACTCTCCGCGACTCATACGGACCATAGATATTCTTCGATCGGAGAATAGTCTGCCATCCTTCTCCTACACCCCCTTCCGGGATACTGATATAATAATAGCCATCTTTCTTGAATATCTTAGGGCCTTCTGCCACCGGGCCTTCGTAGACAGTCACTCCATCGTCAAGGAGTTTCTTCCCATCGGCACTCATACGGTGAATGATGATCGGTCCGGCTCTATGACGGCTTCTGACGAGATATGCCTGGCCATCTTCGTCCCAGAATGGACATGGGTCTTCCCATTTGGCTATGCCTTTCACAAGGTGAAGTGGCTCCCAAGGACCGGCAGGACTATCGGCACTGCTCATGAAAAGCCCCTCTTCCGGAGTGCAGACATACATCCACACCTTGCCGTCGTGATATTTCAAGGCGGGAGCCCACGTGCCTTCAGCATATTTGGTCATCTCGGAATATCCGGGAAGATTGATATGGTCGAATATCTGCCCTAAGATACGCCAGTTGACGAGATCTTCCGATTCCAATATCGGCATCCCCATGAAGTGGAATTCGGAGCAGGTGAGATAGTAGCGGTCGCCGATCCTCACGATGTCGGGATCGGAATAGTCAGCATTGAGCACCGGATTGGCAAATGTCCCGTCGCCGAGGTCGCCCCATGCCGGCACATCGGCATAAACGGCATGGCCACCTGCCAAAAGACAGATGGTCATTATCAGATTGTTGATTGAGGTTCTCATGTAGAAGAAATAATGAATGAGCACTGGCAGGTATGCCATGTAGTGCCCCAGAGGTCAAGTTCTTTAAGAGTTTTGGGAATCAGACGAAGATGATGTAGAGGTTGCCGCTGATGATGACTCTGCATTTTTCTTGTTGAATGTGCGGGTAACGTAGTCTGTCAGGTAGACTGTGAAGAGCGGGAATATGATCATGCCTGAAATCGGGAGTATTACCGCTACAATCTTACCTGCGACCGTAACCGGAGAAATGGAGCATCCTACTGTAGACAGGTTCATCATCGTCCACCACAGGGCTGTCCAATAAGTGTTGACATCAGGGTTTACTCCAGCTTCACGCTGATAGAATATGAGGGAGCAGAAGTAAGCGATGAAGAGCATTATCGTGATATAAGATGCGAACAGACTCGTGACGGCATTTGTAGAGACGTAGCTCACCACTATCGCCAAGGCGAGTGCGCCACGTGCCAGAGGGATAAACCTCGCGAAGTAGAGCATGTCGGGACTTAGCGTGATATGGAGCATATTCACGATATTTAATACAGGAATCGACAATATGAGGAAAAGTAGACGACTTTTGAAATACGTCCATTTCTTTTGTGCATAGAATAGACCTATAAAGAAATCGAGTATGAACACCATGCACACCCAGAACTGGAACGTCATATAGGTGTGGTTTTCAAGGAAGTTGATACGCTCGAATGTGTCGTAGGAAATCCACGAGATAAGCGCTGCGGAGAGTATCAGGACTACAACGTTCATAAAAGTCATGACGACTCGCTCTGTCTTTGATTCGGTTTTTGATGGGGGTATAGTTGTGATTGCCATGGTAATTCAAATTTATTTTATTAATGCGTAATTCATAATTATCCGTCACTTAAGACTTAAGACTGAAGACTTAAGACTCAATAAGGTTTCTTCGCTGTGAGGGAGGTAATCAGCGCTCCGGCTACCATCACTGCTATAGAGACTATCATTACGGTGGTAGGGCCACCACTCTTCAGCAGCACAGGGATGATGAAGGCTCCGGCCACTGCACCGGCCTTGCCGATACCGGCAGCTATACCGGTTCCGGTGCCTCTATTTTCGATGGCATATACCTGACTCGGGAGTATAAAAGTAATAAGGTGAGGTCCTGCGTTGAGGAATAGCTCAAATATTACAAATCCGGCGATTGCCACCCATGAGGGCCAATGGCAGAGATAAGCAGCCATAAGAAGACCGAGACCTGCTGCACTTCCCCAGAAGCCTACTACCTGCATCTTGATGTGGCTTTCCTTCTTAAGAAGATATAGGCCAAGACCGAAGCCGAGCATCATGACAAGGCAAAGCACGAATGTGAGCCCCACAGAGTGTGTGATATGCTCTATCTCGGGAGCCGTAGCAGGAAGACTGTCGATCTTGAAGCTCATGATAAGCACCGGCAGGAAGATACCTATACCATAGACACCAAGCCCCTCGCATGCCCAAGGCACACCGGTCAGTATTATCTTGCGCAGGTGTTCTTTTATGAAGGCACCCATGCTCTCCGGTTTTGCCTGCGGTTTGGCGGCCGTAGCGGCCGCTACGTCGGAGATCATCCTGACGTCTGGACCGAGGAACTTCTCTACTGCCTTCTGAGCTTCTGCCGCGTGTCCGTGGCTCATGAGCCACTGTGGACTTTGGGCAAACCATAAGCGGGTAATAAACATGATGGCAGCGATGGCACCGGTGATATAGAAGAGGTCGGGCCAGATGGCAGGGTCTTTTGAGCGGGTGATCATCACGTAGCAGATGATTGCCACTACAGCGCTGCCGGCTGAAGCAAGAGCCTTGGCAAGGCCAACCATGAAGGTACGCCACTTGGCAGGCATAAGCTCCGAGATATAATCGGGGTCAAGGCTGTATTCGCCGCCGATGGCAAAGCCCATCAGGAAGAGGCAAGTGAGGAGCACCGGCACCGCGTGGATGAAGACGCAGATTAGAGAAGTGACGAGTATGATAAGCGGACAGAGGCGGAAAAAGAAGATGTAGCCGAAGCGGTCGCTGAGGCGTCCGAATACTACGGTGCCTACCATGATGCCGATGAGGGAAATACATCCCATGAGGCCCTGGATGCCGGAGCTCAACTCAGGATGCGCCACGAGCTGAATGAGTGGGATTACTATGCCGACCAGAGTGGCGAGTCCCTGGCCGATAAACTGACCGAGCGAGGCGACAATCATGATGAAGATCTGTCGGCTGCCGAGCGGCATGGTAGCCATGTCGATGGTCTTCTGAGGGGTTGATGTAGTGGAATCAGTAGTCATTGTCTATCGTGTTTTTTCGTGGTAGTATAGTTTATTTATACTATATTAACACAACGATAGCCTAAGGGTTCAAAGAAAAATCAGGCTTTTTCCCGAAAAAGGCCCACCCCTTGCGGAATGAGCCTTAAATAATTATATAGCAAATTCTTAAATCCTTACAACAACATCACTGATACGAAGTCTCGACGTTGATGAAGCTTTCGACTGCCGGCGCACCGAACTCGATGGCTCCCATGTCGGAGTTGGAATTGATCACGAGGTTGTAGATGTAGTGGCAGCCGGGCTTCCACTCCTTGAATGCACTCGTTGAGAGCGGGAACTTTAGTAGGCCGTCGCCGTAAGTGCTTCCTTCCACTATGTTTTCGGTCGGAGTGTTAGCATTTGGCCATAGCTTAGCATCGCTTTCAGCATCATAGATAGAGCACATCACAGCTATGTACGTATCGGAGCCGCTGCCGTTGTTGTTCCATACAAGTTGCTGCGGAATGAGGTATCTTGCTCCGGGCACGGTAGTGGTGCCCATGTCGGTAGCCGTTGAAGTCAGAGTAATGATATCATCGGCTGCCTGGCTCATGTGCATCACGTAGACCTGGGTAGTATTTTGGTCGGTCCATAATCCTATGGTCTGGTCGTTAGGACTGTCCGCGGTTGACCCTGAAGGGAAATGGAAATTACCTTTTGAGTTAAGGTTTGACAGAGCCACATTGGTCACCTTCACCTTCAGTTCAGGATTCGACGAACTCATCTTTACCGTAAGTTTTGAGAGTGCATGTCGGAAATTGAATATTACCTGGGCGTTTGAGAGTCCAGCGCCTCCTGTAAGATTAGGACTGACAGCATATATGATGTCCTCCGTACCCTCAGAAGCATCAAACGGGACACCTGCAAGAGGCGTATATCCATCGAGCCAGGAAGCCGGGGCAAAGGCATAGAAATCAACCGCCTTCTTCGACGGCCAGTATTTTACGGGATCATACGTCCAGACATTTGAAGTGCTTTTTGACACTACTACGTTGTCCATAAATAGATCGGGAGAAGTCCCGTTGCCCGTATAGGCATATACATTGAATGTCTTAAGATTGCTTGTCGTTATGTCTCCGGCGCGGGAGAACTCGGTGTTGGCGGCAAATCTTATTTCATTAGACTGGTCTTCACTCATTGATCGGGGCTCATCTGTCGATGAGCACGACGAGATCATCAACGCAACCGATGCGGAGAGAAAAAACGCCGAAATTTTGTAGATTTTCTGTGTTTCCATGGCGATAAAATTAAGTTTGTGAAGATTGTTTATTTATGAATATATAATTTCGATCACTTGCCAGCCATCGACTCCTACAGAAATGCCCACATCCTCCCCTCCGGGATTCACGGGGGTATCGGCTGCCGGAATGTCGAGTCCTGTTATATTTATGTTAACGTTTCTTGGATGCTTACAGTTCATCACCTGGTCTGTGACATCGAAAAATTTCTTATATACCGCGTGCGATGTAGTGACGATTACTTCAAGTCCGATCCGGGGGGCAGGAATGTCGGGCGTCCCAAATCCGGTGGTCACAGTTTCCAGCACAGAGCGGTCGTCAGAGGATATTTGTAGAGGAGCGACCACACAGCAGCTTTCACTTGAATTGCATTTCAACTGAAGGCACACTGACCGAGCGAGCCCTTGGAGCACGGCCTTCGCTGTCTTTATCCGCTCAGTGCCACTGACCGAATCGAGACGTATATGATAGATTGTAGAGAGTGAGTCAGGCGTCAGTGTCAATGTCTGGCGACGCCCTAAGGTATTCCGGATACCCACATCCGTGAGATCTGCTGACAAGAGAAGTCCGGTGGGAGCTGCAAGAGTGTCGCTTACAATGCGGACCATAGCCGAAAAACCGTCGAAACTATCCTTATCTGTAAATTCCACACCCGGTAGGTCATTGTTGAAAGCCAACACCCTATAGCGGCCCGGAAGAATCTCGATGTCTCCGCCATTGCATCCCGAAATATCAAAACGCCAAGGCTGAGATGACTCTTCAACCGGAAAGAAAAGCAACGTCATTCCCTCAGGATCCGCACCCTCAGCATTCTGCCAATCAAACTCTACTCCGACTATCATCGGCTCCAGAGAACATATAAGGTCCTTCTGGCGGCATCCTGCAAGCACCAACACAGCCCATAGCGTCATCCCGACGAAAGGAATTCGTCTGAAAATGCTTCTGAGTGTGCGTGTGCGGATAGTTTTCATAGCGTAATCGGTAGATATTCTGCTATAAATGCAACAATCCTGCAAGTTTTATGTTTTTAAGCCACCAAAAATCATACGCCATTCTTCAGATCCCCATCCCCAAATACATAGTAATACCCGTAGAGATCGCAGGTGAAGGCAGTCATACCTCCGGAAGGGGAATAGAGGGGGAAAATGGGAGAGGAAATGTTTAGCAAAATTTAATATCTCTTACTAAGAGATACCTAAATCCGAATACAAAGGTACAACAAAAAATCGGAATTTCCTCATTTTTAAGCAAAAAAGTTTTTCGAAATTTTTACAGACCGCATTTTTTGCGCCCCGTGAGACCCCATTTGTTTAGCAAATCAGAAAAATGGCTAATGTTTACTGTTTGATACTCAACTACTTGGAGGAAGTTAGGTATCTCTTAGTAAGAGTTACCTACTTTTCGCTAAACAATGGAAATCCATATGATTGAAAATCAGGAAATTCCGTTTTGGGCCCTCTCAGGTATCTTCAGTCAGAAGATAATTTAAGGTGAGGGAAGAAGGAGTGTATCCGGCCCTCGGGGGGCTGTTCACCCCCAACCAATTTTTTTTTTACTGATAATCAAACATTCCACCGATTCCCCCGTCGAAAGCACAGTGCAGTGAGCGACCTCCGGGCGCGATCCCATATGGAACGCGGGGTTCCCACCCCGCACCAATATACTCGGAATCCCATACTGCGAAGCCGATACTGCGCAAAGCGCCGATACTTAATACTTCCCAAAAATGTCCCCCATCTCCACCCTCACAACCGAGCTCACCGCCAGCCTGAGACGCCCCTGCCGCAAGACCCTCACCCTCCTCGACAAAGCCCTCTCATACCTCACCCCCTTCGAATCTGTAAAGGCCCGGGCCGCCTCCCCCTATGAGAAACATGAACTGCTTGAGTTGCTGCATACCCACCGCCTGGCCCTGACCCCCTACATAGACATCGACCGCATAGAGACCAACCTCCGACGCCTCCAGTATAGTTAACGACCTCCAGGCGTGTCCCGTATGGAATCCTGGCTTCCCAGCCCCCCTCCCACACATCGCGAAGCCGTTCCCGCCAGCAACTTCGGTTGCGCCCCAAAACTGTTGCGCCTAACAAGCCTCCAAGTCCCATATTTTCAGTTGCACGCCAACCCCAATAAACCAGTATCCTCTCCCAAAAGCAAAAACTAATCGTTAATCCCGCATCCTTCATCACTTTCGGTTGTGTGATGTGACCAACGGTCGCGTATTCCTTTACTCTTACAACTAATAACTTAGAACTCTCACTGTAAGCGTCCAACCATAGATTAGATATCATTTTGTAACTTCACCGCTGTAAACACCAAGACAAATATCTTATGTTATACAGTAACGAAATACTTGTTTTATCTTGAGAGATGCCGCTGAAAAACCACACGGTAGCTAATTTGAAAACTTATTCATAATCTCATTTCCTTGATTCATCAATTTGAAAGATACAAATAGTAGTTTCCTTCACATAAAAATACGCAAAATGACAGAGGAACAAATCAGAATTATCAATCGTTTAATAGAGAAAACAAGGACAAACTAGATCTCATGGAGAAAGGTTGGTCGACATATAGTTGGCAAAGATGATGGGTATAATTATTGTCTACAGCCAAGTATAGACATATCATTAAAAGAACAGCAGAATAAATCAATAGATGCCATAAGAGCCATTGTGGGAGATCTTGGATGTCCTGAAATTGCCATTATCAATGACAGCCATACATGGAAGATTAAAGCATCAATGATTCCGTCTGAGAATAATGGAATAGAAAATCCAGATTTGGCTGAGGATAATATTGAGAACAACGCAGCGCAACAAACAGTAAATGAGGTGATAATTACTCCGCAGGATCTTGTTCTTTTCGACAGGCTCACGTCCGAAGCACTTTGTTATATTGTCCGCGCAGGCTTGTTGTAATAATATAAGCTTTTGACTTTGACATAAATACAAGCGTCCAATCGCAAAATAGCCGACTTTTTGGAGATCCTACTGCAAACATAACAATTAGTTGAGCAACAACAATCATAATGATAACAGAAGAAACTCTATATTGGATATTGTCCACACTTCCACAGGTCCTCGGAGCGATGACGGCCCTAATCATGGCTGGAATATCTTTTTTCTTTGAGAATCTCAACGAGGAGGTTGAAAAGGAAGAGAGCAAAGAGACTGTGGTTTATGAAATCAAGAAAGTCATTTTTCACAGAACCATTCTGTTGCTTGCGATTTCAATAATTGCAATTATCATTGATGTCTCATTTATTGGTTTGACACCCTGGCTTGCAGAAAAAATCAAGTGCATACATAACATTTGTTGTGGCGAAATATTGGCATTAATACTATTTTGGGCATCTGTCATAGGGTTGAATCTCTATTCGTTTATTATCATAATTCAGCTACTGAGGCGAATTCTGAATCCTGATTTCTACAAAGACATCAACAATATCCTTGCCCGGAAAGAAAAGAAAGACATTCCGGATGCGGACTCGGTTTCGCCTCAGGATTTCATCGATCTGTTTATAAAACTCGAAAGAGTGGTCAGAAGCTACTTTCCGGAGACAGCTCCCTTTAAAGGGAGTGGTCTTCGCTCTTTGATTTTACAACTTATCAATGAAGGTATTTTAGAAAAAAAAGATCTGAACATCATTCAAAATATAATCAACAAACGAAATATATATGTTCACGGCGGTGATATCGGACGTGTAAGCAAATTGGTTATGGATGAGCTGTCTCAATACATAGTTCATCTTGAGGAGGAGAGGCCAAACTATATGAAGCAACGAGGGAAATCTCGGATGGAAGAATCCTTCCATATGTGGATAAGCAAGTATGTCGAAGATTATTCAGATGCAACGGAACTGGAGCAGGCAGTGCGCGATGGTCAAGACAATGGAAAGTTCAGAGTATTACATAAGGGAGACAAGCTAATAATACTTGTTGAGAGTGGTAGAAGTCTCTATTTGAATGATGAAAACGACAAAAAACTATTCCTTGACATCCTTAGAGAAAGATATGGCTTAAATCCTGATAAATAAGTAGCTCACCAAAATTAAACGACATATGTTATCATAGCAGCTACAAGGGTCTTGAACTGATAACTGCAGCTAATTTAGAACAGCTCGCAATTGTGGTTCAGTCGCTTAGCCTGCTAGGCTTCTTCACTCCGCCGTCAAGCTGCATCAAGATTAACTCACATTTATCTATCATTAATTTTTGCGAGCAACATACGATTATTCTTAAATATTATGGCATTAGTTTTTCTATCACACAGTAGTTATGATAAAGATTTCGTTAGAGTTATTTCAAACGAACTTGGTGATCTAGCATTTATAGATGAGAGAAGCGTAGAAGCAGGATTAAGGACTATGGACGAGCTTGCTTCAGGCATCGCGGATGCCAAAGTTTTTGTAGCCTTACTATCAAGCAGTGCTTTGGATTCACAATGGGTACAAAAAGAATTAGAGATGGCTATAAAATATTGCGAACGAAATGAATTGGAAATTCTAACCTTTTCAATCGATAAGAATGTAAACCATCATGATAAACGAATACCACTAGTTTTAAGACAAGGATACAACATTAGAAAACTGACAAATCCTCAGATTATATTGAGCTGCATAAATGATAGGATAAAATACCTTCGACAGAAGGAAAGTCCTGTTAATTCGAAAGTCTCAAATCTATTCATAGGTAGAGGAGAGTTGCTTAAACATTTTGATGAAGATTTCGCCAATCTGGATAACAAGGTTCCTAATTTTGTAGTCGCAGCCAACTACTATAGTGGTATAGGAAGAAAAACCTTTTTGAAAAAGGCTCTTGAGAATCATGCTTTTCTAAAACCGACACACTCACCTGTGGAGATAACCATGTCTCAAGGCGAAAGTGTTGAAAATTTCATACTAAAATTAAATACATTCCTTTGGAATAAGGACATCGACGCGTTAGATTTCAGTAAGGTATCCTTAGAGAAAAAAATAAGTATTGCCGCCTCTCTGCTTTTAGAATACAAAAATAATTGCAGACTGTTGATAATACTGGATGAGGGAGCTATAGTGCTTCCAAATCATGAAATTGTGGGGTGGTTTACTAAAATGATGGATACACCAGAGTTTAACAATCGGTTGACTGTAGGAATCGTATCAAAATGGGAACCATATCCAAAATGGCTTGGCTTGGGAAATAGTTTTGGTAAAGCCTATTCCGTACAGGAGTTGGACAATTCTGAAACAACAAGCTTATTTGTTAAGTTATTAGACATTTATGGCATCAGGAACTTAGAGGCTCAAGAGAAAAAGAATTTTATTAGTGTCCTTACAGGAATACCATCTCAAGTAATATTTACAGTAAGACAGATCCAAGCACTTGGTCCTTTAAGAGCATTTCAGTTGGCTGATGACATAAAAATGCATTCTGACAGATATTCTTCAGCCTTATTTGAGGAAATCAAAAAAAACGAGCTTGCTACCCGGATTGCATTGATATTGACAAAAGAAGCTCTAAGTCTGGATGTTATATTTGAATTATTTGGACATGGCCAAAATACAGTAGATGCTCTTGTTTTTTTACAAGATTTTTCTGCAATAATATATATAAATAGTGGAAAAAAAATTGTCAAACTGAATACTGCCCTCAGCGATTATATAAAAAGAAGAAAGATCGAACCAAATAAAAATGATTTATTAAAATTTGATACCATAATTAAAGGTTATTTGCAACAATCATTAGATTATCTGGTAAAGGAAGACTATTCCAAATTCTTATTATCTCTTTCAAAATGTATGGAGGAAAAGAAGACTATTCCTCAGAAATATTATATTGCTCCATTATTTATTAGCAATATATTAAACGCTTATAAAGAAGGAAAATATGATGATGTTGAAAAATTCTGTGAAGTTTTCCTTCGTAATAGGAATCTTGATGACCAAGTCGTTTGGGAACTCAAATATCATAGGGTAAAAGTATACGCAAGAACTTCAAACGAGCAAAAGTTTTGGACAGCTCTCCATGATATAAAATTATCAGAAATTGATAAAGAATTTTTGATAGGGTTTTATTATCGAAACAGCAGGAACCATCTGGAAATTGAAAAAGCGCTTGAACATTTCAATAATGTCTTGAATGTAAATCCAGGCCATCAAAGATCTAAAAGAGAGATTGTGAATACATATATTTTATTGGAAGAGTATAATTCCGCACTAAAATTAGCGGAAGAAAATCACAAAAACAACCCTGAGGATTTATTACATCTTCAATCTTATTTCATTGTTCTTATTCGTCATTCTGATTTCGATAAAAGTACTCAGAAGATAGACATTGAATCTTTAATCGAAAGAGCAAATGAAATGTCGGACCCCAGGGTTGATGATGTAGTAAGATGTATGGAAGGAGAAAAAGCATATTATGTTGACGATAATATTGAGAAGGCTGAGAAAATATTACAAGAAGCGACCCGAATAAATAAGAATAAAAGATTTCCATTAAAATCACTTCTTGCAATATACAAAAAAGATTGTAACTTTGATAAAGTCCGGGAAATGAGAACAGCCTTAAGTAAAATCTAAAGTAAGTATACAACCATAGGATAACTGACATATTGCTTCTTTTTTAACTGTCCAATTAGATAATTTGGTTGATTGATAGAATGTTTGTGATTTTGCCGTCATTAACCACTTCAGCTGGAGTTTAGTATCACTACCGATAAGCTCATCGGTTCCGAACGCGAACCCCACAGACTGAGTATACTTATTATCCCCACAAGAGTTATCCCCACAAGAGCCCCAAAGTCATCGCGAAGCTATTGCCGCTCGCAACTTCTGTTGCGCATCCTCCTCTCCCAAAACTTGTAGTTTGTCCACCGCTACAGCATTTGTGCCGTAGCCATATACAGATTGATCATTAACCATTGATCACTCATAATTCATCATTAAAATATAGCAATGACCAGTCCGGAGGAGCTTCATATTCCACACAGCTACATATATACAACCTCCGGCAGTCATCGCTTTCGGTTGTGAGATGCGACCAACGGTCACGCATTCCCTCTCTCTTATAGCTTAAAACTACCAATTCAAACTCAATGAAAAAAACATTGCTTATAATTACCTTTCTCCTCTTGGCGGTCTTACCGGTCAGTGCTGAGACAAAATTTGATGTACATCCTATAAAGAAGATAGAAGCTAATCCCATCAATGTAGCTGTCTCTCTTACGGAGAGGACAGATTCTGCCACCATTGCTTCAATATGCGAATATTATGGCTATATCAAACAGCCATCTCAAGACGACTATACTGTTTACAAGCACTCTAACGGATCTATTATCCGCTATTCGTTCAATAAGGGTGATTATGTAGGTAAAAACGAATACCCCTCAATTGAAGTGAAATCTAAAGGCACACAAAAGGAAAAGGATGAGATTCTTAAGAATCTTAATTTTCAGAAGAGTGGTAACTCATACGAAAGACGAGGTATGTCATCCACAATCCACTGCTCCAATGGAGTTCATGGATTCTTGATTATACAACAATCGACCAAAACAAAAAAATAAAGATACTGTTTTTTAGCAACGGTGATAAATCCATATCGATCGTCTTTATTACAGGTAATTCTCATAAAGCAATGACAAGGCCGGAGGAGCTTCATATTCCACATATTCCACATTTAAACCTTCGGTCTGTCATAGCTTTTTCTAATAATAAATAACCGGCAAGTTCTCACTTCCAAATTGACAATTAAACATAAACTTTCAGCATATAACGTATAACTCTAACCACATGAAAGGCTTAGTATTAGCCGGCGGGTCTGGCACCCGTCTATATCCCATAACTAAAGGAGTGAGCAAACAACTTCTACCTATCTTTGACAAGCCGATGGTGTATTATCCCATCTCGACGCTGATGCTTGCCGGAATCAGAGATATTCTCATTATCTCCACTCCACAAGATCTCCCTGGCTTCCAACGCCTGCTCGGAGATGGCTCGGACTACGGTATCAGTCTCTCATATGCTGAACAACCCTCTCCTGACGGTCTCGCTCAGGCTTTCATCATAGGGAAGGACTTCATCGGCGACGACTCTGCTTGTCTTGTACTCGGAGATAACATATTCCATGGAGCAGGTTTCTCCGAGATGCTCAAAGATGCGGTAAAGACAGCAGAACAGGAGAATAAAGCGACAGTATTTGGATATTGGGTGAAAGATCCGGAAAGATATGGGGTTGCCGAATTTGATAAGGAAGGTAACTGCCTCTCCATTGAAGAGAAACCGGAGTATCCAAAAAGCAATTACGCGGTAGTAGGTCTTTACTTCTATCCCAATAAAGTAGTAGAGGTCGCCCATAATATCAAACCCTCCGTAAGAGGAGAATTGGAAATTACAACCGTAAATCAAGAATTTCTAAAGGATGGAAAACTCAAAGTCCAGACTCTTCCAAGAGGTTTCGCATGGCTCGACACTGGTACCCACGACTCACTGTCTGAAGCAAGTATTTATGTAGAAGTATTGGAAAAGAGACAAGGATTAAAAATTGCATGTCTTGAAGGGATTGCATACATGAATGGTTGGATCTCAGTCGAAAAACTCCGTGAATTAGCCCAGCCACTGCTCAAAAATCAATACGGAAAATATTTACTTCGCGTGGCAGATGAAATAAATCTGCAAAAATTCAACTAAAATCCCTACCGATGAGAAATCATCACTCCCATTGAAAAAACTATGTATCGCAAAGAGCCTAATCTGCTGTAATAGTTAAGCAAAAGAATGATAACTATATATGAAAAGTAACGAAAAACAGATAACCGTCACATCCCCTCTGCTTCCAGCCCTTGATGAATTCAATGTTCTTCTCAAAGAAATATGGAACAGTAAGTGGATAACAAACAATGGTTCATTCCACCAGCAACTCGAAAAGGAACTTGCCGACTATTTGAAAGTTCCTTACATAAGTCTATTCACCAATGGTACACTTCCACTCATTACAGCACTGCAAGCACTCCGAATTACAGGTGAAGTAATCACAACCCCTTACAGTTTCGTAGCTACCACACATTCCTTGTGGTGGAATGGTATAAAGCCAGTCTTTGTTGATGTTGATCCTTCTAACTGTGGAATAGACCCTAATAAGATAGAAGCAGCCATCACTCCAAAAACAACTGCTATCATGCCCGTGCATTGTTATGGTAAGCCCTGTGACACAAAGGCAATCCAGGAAATCGCAGACAAGTACGGTTTGAAAGTCATTTATGATGCAGCCCATGCATTCGGGGTCGAAGTTGACGGGGAATCCATCCTGAACTCAGGCGACATGTCCACCCTCTCATTCCATGCCACCAAGGTCTACAACACGATAGAAGGTGGTGCTATGGTAATGAAGGATGAGCAGACCAAGAAACGCATAGACTATCTCAAGAATTTTGGATTTGCAAACGAGACCACCGTCGTAGCTCCCGGTATCAACTCTAAGATGGACGAGCTAAGGGCAGCCTATGGACTGCTTAACCTCAAACAGGTCGATGCAGCCATTGATGCTCGCCAGAAAGTTGCTCAAGCTTATCGCGAAGCGCTCAAGGATGTTGAGGGAATCACATATTTCGACGATATGCCTGGTGTGCGTCACAACTACAGCTATTTCCCCATCTTCATAGACGCTAAAAAGTTCGGAAAGACCCGTGACGAACTGTACTTCGAGATGAAGGAGGCCAATATACTTGGTCGCCGTTACTTCTATCCTCTTATCTCTGAATTCTTTACTTATCGTGAACTGCCGTCTGCGACAAGAGAAAATCTCCCAGAAGCATATAAACTTGCAGATACGGTGCTTTGTCTTCCAATGCATCATGAATTAAGTAATAATGAAGTCGAAAGGGTTATCAAACATTTCAGTTAATACCATAATTATTATTAATTTGTTATACGATGAAAGATACAAAGGTTTTCTTTGAAAGTTTTAGTATATTCAATAATGACTAGATTAACAAAAAACTTTCAAAACACTTAAGTGGTCATTATTGTATTACATAATGTTCTTATCATATATTCATATCAATTTATTATTAGCTCTTAATTCCTTACTGTTACTAAGGAGTAAAATATGTATTTAGTCTTGAATTAAAAGGAATTGGTTTTATCATTAGAATGAAGAAACATTGAATAAACTCAAATCATAAATATTGATGTTAAATAATAAATCTGTATTAATTACCGGTGGAACAGGTTCCTTTGGTAAAAAATTCGTGGAGACGATACTTAATCGTTATCCTAATGTTAAAAGAATAGTAATATACTCACGTGATGAGTTAAAACAGTTTGAGCTGAAGCAAAAATACCCACATGATAAGTATCCTCAGCTCCGGTTTTTTATTGGAGACGTAAGAGATGGAGAACGTCTAAAACGAGCCTGCCAGGGTATCGATGTAATTATTCATGCTGCCGCAATAAAGCAAGTCGATACAGCAGAGTATAATCCTGAGGAATGTATTAAGACAAACGTACATGGAGCTCAGAACGTGATTAACGCTGCTCTTGTCACAGGTGTACAGCATGTGGTTGCTTTGTCAACAGATAAGGCCTGTGCACCAATCAATCTCTATGGAGCTACAAAACTAACTTCTGACAAACTTTTTACTGCAGCCAACAATATCAAGGGTGAAAATCCTGTGAAGTTCTCGGTTGTACGCTATGGTAACGTTATGGGTTCTCGAGGTTCTGTGATTCCATTTTTCATAAATAAGCGTGATAATGGAGCATCAGAACTTCCCATCACGGATATGCGGATGACACGATTCAACATCTCGCTTCAGGCAGGTGTCGATCTCGTACTGTGGGCTATAGAAAACCATTTAGGAGGTGAGATTTTTATTCCAAAGATTCCTTCATACCACATCAAGGATGTAGCCACAGCCATTGCTCCCAATCTCCCTCAGGTTGAGGTTGGTATCCGTCCTGGTGAAAAACTTCACGAGGAGATGATCACGGCAACTGATGCGCTCAACACCATCGACATAGGCAAATACTATGCTATCCTCCCGTCCGTATCATACAAACACAACAGAGAAGAATACATCAAGCATCATAACGCAGTTCCCGTTCCTGATGGGTTTCACTATAGTTCAGACAAAAACGACGAGTGGGAGACCGTTGAGACAATGCGAGAGAAAATTAAGGAATTTGTCGACCCTAATTTTGAAGTGAAATAATCATGCGCAAACCCATTCCATATGGCCGTCAGTCAATAAATGAAGACGACATCAAGGCCGTGATAGAAACCCTTAAGAGCGATTATCTCACACAGGGACCAAAAATCAAAGAGTTTGAGGAGAAATTTGCTACATATGTTGGCGCAGAGTATGCAGTGGCATTCAATAATGCAACCTCAGCTCTCCATACAGCAGCCAAGGCATTGGACGTAAAACCAGGAGACAAGGTTATTGTTACTCCAATGACATTCGCCGCAAGTGCCAATTGCATCAGATACTGTGGAGGAGAAGTCAAATTCTGCGATATCGATCCTGAGACATACCTTATGGATATCAATAAAATCCGTGAAATTCTTGAGGAAAGTCCAAAAGGAACATACAAGGGAGTTGTAGTGGTTGATTTCGCCGGTTATCCTCACAATCTTGAAGAATTCCGCGCCCTTTGCGATGAATACGGCATGTGGCTCATTGAAGATGCCTGCCATGCTCCGGGAGCATGGTTCACCGATTCCAAGGGCAATAAGCAAAAGAGCGGTAACGGGCAATTTGCAGATATCAGCATATTCTCCTTCCATCCGGTGAAGCACATAGCGACTGGAGAGGGTGGAATGGCAACCACAAACAATCCGGAACTATACAAGGAACTTTGCCATTTCCGTACTCATGGGATAACCAAAGACCCTGCACTTCTTCACAAGAATGACGGAGGATGGTATTATGAGATGCAGGATCTCGGATTCAATTACCGTCTTACCGACTTTCAGGCTTCACTTGGTGTCACACAGCTTGAAAGGGCAGACAAAGGTCTCGAAAGGAGACAGCAAATTGCAAAAAAATATGATGAAGCATTTGCAGGAATAGAGGCAATCAAGACTCCAAAGCGAACAGATGATATCTATCACGCATTCCATCTTTATATCATCCAGGTTCCTGACAGAAAAGGTCTCTATGATTATCTCCACGAAAATGGTGTATATGCACAGGTGCATTATGTACCTCTGCACCTCATGCCCTATTATAAGGAACTCGGGAATAAGGAAGGAGATCTTCCAGTTGTGGAAGAATATTACCAGCATTGTCTTAGTCTGCCTATGTACCCGACGCTCACCGATGACGAGCAAGAATATGTAATTCAAAAGATAATGGATTTTTTATCTAAATAGTATGAAGTCAATTTGTATTATTCCAGCTCGTGGGGGGAGTAAAAGAATACCAAGAAAGAATATAAAGGATTTTTTCGGTAAGCCCATAATTGCTTATTCTATTGAAACTGCTTTAAAGAGTGGTATTTTCGATGAGGTAATGGTTTCTACAGATGATGAAGAAATAGCCCATGTGGCACGTAGTTATGGAGCTTCGATTCCTTTCTTTAGGTCAAGCGAGTCAGCAAATGATTATGCAACTCTTTCGGATGTGCTTAGAGAGGTTTTGGATAAATATGCAGCCATTGGAAAAACTTTTGACTTTATGTGTTGTATCCTTCCAACATCTCCAATGTTGGAATCTGATGATATTATAAAAGGATATAAGAAATTAGTCTCTTCAGATTTTAGTACTATAGTTCCAGTTGTCGAGTACTCATACCCGATATTGCGTTCATTCTCCATAGATAAATTGGGGGCGTTAAATTATAACTGGCCTATTTATGCGAAAAGTCGAAGTCAGGATTTAGCTCCTGCCTACCATGATTCTGGTACTTTTTATTGGAATAAGATTGACAAGTGGTTGAAAGGAGAAATTAGAAGAGGAGGCATTATCGTTAGTGAAGCAATTGTTCAAGACATTGATACGGAAAAAGATTGGAAAATCGCAGAGCTTAAGTATAAAATATTACACAAAATCACATAATATGCAAAAGATAAAGCTTTGGGCTGATGCTGATAGAACTATAGGATACGGACATTTCTTTAGAACGTTGGCACTTGCTGAGATGCTTATGGATGATTTTGAATGTCACTTCTATACGAAAACGCCAACTGAATTTCAAAGAAAAGTTGTAGAAGAAATTTGTCAACTCCACGAATTACCGGGGGATAACAGTAGATTTGAGATTTTTTTAGAATCTCTTGATCAATCAGATATTGTTTTTTTAGATAATTATTTCTTTTCATCCAGCTATCAAAAAAGTATTAAAGAAAAAGGGTGTAGACTTATAGTATTGTCACCAAATGACAAACATCATTATGCGGACATTGTATTAAATTTTGTAGAGACTGACAAAACAAAGTTTTCTATTGAACCTTATACACGAATTTATGCGGGCATTGAATGGTCTATCCTGAGAAGACCTTTCATTGAGCCAATGAAACCGCGTATAAGAAGGCCCAGGATGATTACAATATGTTTTGGTGGAAGTGATTCGGGAGTATACTTAGAAAAAACTGTGAATTCATTAATCAAGAGTGAATATGAAATACATTGTATTTGTACCGACTCAGTTTCACAAAATACACGGTATGCTCTTGAGAAATTAGGAGTAAATTTATACGTAAATATTCCAGCTGTAAAAGTAGCCGATTTATTTGAAAAATCGAGGTTTGCTATATTATCATGTAGCACTATTTGTATAGAAGCAATTGCAAGAGATTGTACTGTGGTTTCTGGATACATTGTCAGTAATCAAGAAAAGTTTTATAATTTACTCAATGATAATAATCTAATATATGGGATAGGGAATTTGAATACTTTTAATTTTAGTTCTCTCCCTAATATATTAAAGAGAATTAATTATAAAAATATTAAAACTTATGACTTTACAAACTCAAAAAAAAAGTATATTTCTCTGATTAAAAGTTTATGTTCATAGATAAAAATAAAGAATATTGTGTAGATTCGTTTAAGTTTAAGAACTTTATAAATCTAGACATAAAAGAAAAACTAATGATTCTTAGAGAAAGGAATCATCCTAATGTCAAAAAGTGGATGCTTACTCATGATGATATAAAAGAAGAAGATCATTTGAGATTCATCGATTCCTTAAATTGTCGCAATGACTCGTTCTATTGGTTAATTGAAAAGGATAATATTGGTATAGGTGTTTTAAGCATTGTAAAATGTGATTATAATAAAGAAGAAGGAGAGACTGGATATTATTTATTTTCTGATTATCAAACAGCTGGATTCGGTTTAGAACTTCAATATGCATACAAAAAATTATTTTTCCTCGAATTTGGTTTTAATAACTTACCTGGACTCATTCGAATGGGGAACAATACCGCATATCTGATGACTGTATTTTTCGGAGGAATTGAAGATGGCATAATAGAACTTAATGGGCAGAAATACCTTAAGATGCATACTCCAAAGCAGAATTTCATTAATATATGTGGTGATAAAATTACATCTAAATTTGTCAAATTTTTAAAACATTCTCAAAAAAATGGGGTTAGATAATTTTATAAAAAATAAGACCTTCATTATAGCTGAATTGTCTGCCAATCATAATCAAGATTTTAACCTTGCGGTAAAAACAATAGAAGCAATGGCTAACGCAGGTGCAGATGCGGTAAAGGTACAAACATACAAACCAGATTCCCTTGTTATGGATATTAACAACTCGCACTTTGGAACGATACAATCTGGCTTATGGAAAGGCCTTACCCGATATCAATTATACGCGACTGCATGTATGCCGTATGAATGGCATGAACCATTAAAAAATGTTGCAGAAAAGAATGGTATGATTTTTTTCTCAACTCCATTTGATACTGCTGGGGTGGATGTATTAGAAAAAATAGATATTCCCATATATAAAATTGCATCTTTCGAAATTAATGATATCCCTTTGATAAAAAAAGTTGCGGCTTGTCATAAACCCATTATAATTTCGACAGGTGTGGCAAACTACGATGATATAAATATTGCAATAAATGCGTGTAAAGAAGAGGGAAATAATAATATTTCATTGCTTAAATGCACATCTGAATATCCTGCTTCAATATCAGATGCGAATCTTTTAACAATCCCTGACATGATAAAGACATTTAAGTGTAGAGTAGGAGTATCGGATCATACTATGGGATATGTTGTGCCAATGACTGCAGTAGCGATAGGAGCTACTATAGTTGAAAAGCATTTTATACTGGATAGATCTCTGGGGGGAGCAGATTCTGCTTTTTCTATGGAACCTAAAGAATTTAAAATAATGGTTGATAATATAAGAAATGTAGAAAAATCTTTTGGTGTTATCAAGCGAGACATAAGTGATCGAGAGCGAGCAAAGAGAAGAGCCCTATATGCTACAGAAGACATTCTTCCCGGTAATATATTCACTTCATCAAACATCCGAAGTTTTAGACCTGCGGATGGTTTATCCCCAGTTTACTATCAACAAATATTAGGAAAGAAGTCTATAAGATTCATCAAAAAAGGAGAACCGCTCCAATTTGACGACTTATAAAAATTAAAAATTCTATATAATAACGAAAAAATATGGATATTAAAAAATTTATTGAAAATGTAAAGGATCAATTTGACGATCCAATCGAAGAATTCAATGAAGAAACCAGACTAAAAGAAAATGAAGGTTGGTCTTCATTGACATCCTTGTCAATCATTGCTATGATTGATGAAGAATATGGTGTCGTTATAAAAACAGATGATCTAAAAAGAATTGAGAATATTGGAGAGTTATTTAATTTAGTAGAAAGCAAACTTAATGAATAACTACAATCCATTTTCACTTGAAGGAAAAGTGATTATTGTCACTGGAGCAGGAAGTGGAATAGGAAAATCAACTTCAATATTAGCATCCCGTCTAGGAGCAAGATTAATTCTTCTTGATATTAATGAACAATTTTTAGTCGAAACGTTAAATCTTTTAGAAGGAGACAATCATTCGATTGCTCAAATTGATCTTACTGACTCGGAAGCTATAAAAAGATTTGTCGAAAGTCTTGGGCAAGTTGATGGTCTTGTAAATAATGCGGGTATTCCACTAACAAAACCAATACATTTTATAAATGAAAATGATTTTGATAAAATAATTGGACTCAATACAAAAGCTTCAATTATTTTAACAAACTTTTTATATAAAAAGAAGAAGTTACGCCGCAATGCTTCAATTGTATTCACATCTTCTTTAGCAGGGTTGGCTACTTTTACTCCTGGTAATGGACTCTACTCATTATCTAAAGCAGCTTTGACATCTTATGCCAAAAGTTGTGCAGTTGAATTTGCTTCAAAAGGGATAAGATCGAACTGTGTAAATCCGTCAATGGTGAATACTCATCTTAAAGAAACCCTTAATTTTACAATCGAAGAGTATAAAAATGATATTTTAAAATATCCTCTTCGTCGTTATGCTGAACCTGAAGAAATTGCAAATGTAATAGTTTTTCTATTATCAGATGGAGCTTCGTACATAACTGGACATACTCTTGTAGTTGACGGTGGACGTTCTCTTAAATAACCAGAGATTATGAATGAGAATGTTATTATTACCGGAGCCAACGGAGGCATAGGGAAAAATATGGTGCAGATATTTGCTTCGCATGGATACAATGTATGGGCATGTTATAGAAATCTTTCTATAGAGTTCTCGTCTTTTATTGAGGCTATTTCTCAGCAATATCAAGTTAAAGTAACTCCTATAAAATTAGATTTAAATGATAACGAATCAATCAGGAATGGACTTAACTTGATTTTTGATGAAAAAAAACCAATTGATGTATTAGTAAATAATGCGGGTACATATTCTATTGGTCTTCTTAATCAAACAAAAATTGAGGATATACGGAAAGTTTTTGAAACCAATTTTTTTGGTACTTTACGAGTAATTCAGTTGGTGAGCAAAAAAATGGCACTAAAACGTAAAGGGTGTATAATAAATATAGCATCTCTGGCGGGTATCGAACCACAACCTGGTAAGGTCGGATATGGATGTAGTAAAGCTGCTCTTATTATGGCTACAAAATGTTTGGCAAAAGAATTAGGTCCTTTGGGTATTAGAGTTAATGCCATAGCCCCCGGCCCTATAGAAACAGAGATGATTAAGCAATATGATGAAGATATGAGAAGACGACTTGTATCAGACTCGGCACTCCGTAGATTGGGCGCTCCTATTGAAATAGCACAGACTGCTCTTTTCCTTGCTTCTGAACAAGCATCGTATATAAATGGCGATATCATTAGAGTAGATGGAGGTAGATAAGTTATGATCAATAAAAAGCTAAAACCAGAAGAAATTAGGGATCTTGCTAAAAGAATTCGATCTCTGGGGATGGATATGGCCTTGGCTGCTGGTAAAAGAGGAGCACATGTGAGTGGTAGCTTATCTTGTGTTGAGATTTATGCAGTGTTATATGGTGCAATACTCAATTATGATATACAAAATCCATTTTGGGATAACCGAGATCGTTTTATCGCTGGGAAAGAGCACGCAAGACTTGCAGAATATCCTGCTATGGCAGAGTGTGGCATTTTTCCAAAGGATATTCTTTTTTCATACGAAGAAAATGATGGAGTGTTGGTAGGTCACCAAAGAAATCTAAAATTAGGTTTTGAATATAGCTCGATGAGTCTAGGTATGGAATTGTCATATGCAGTAGGTAAAGCATTAATTGCTAAACAAACAAATAAGACTTTCCAAATATATTCAATTCTTGGCGATGCTGAATGTGAAGAGGGAGCTATATGGGAAGCAGTAATCACTGCTGCTCATTACCGTCTTGATAACCTTACGATCATTGTAGATCGTAATTATATGTCTGTAGATGGAAACACCGAAGATTTGATGGCTCAACTTGATATGCAAAAGAAATTCGAAGCATTCGGATGGGCAAGTATTACAGTGGATGGGCACAATATTGAAGAGTTGCTTCATGCCTTTCAACATAAGCCTTATGGAAAACCATATGCAATAATTGCACAGACTACAAAAGGTAAGGGTGTATCCTTTATAGAAAATAATAAGTCCTGGCATCAAAAAGTAATGACAACGGATGAATATAATCGAGCGATTAAAGAAATTAATGATAAATAAGATATGAGAATTTCTCCTTCTTTAATAAAGTCATATTCACGTTTGGGGCAAAAGGGAGCGGCTGCTGGTATCGGAATGATGGATTTAGCAAAAAAGGATGCTAACATGAGAGTAGTCGTAGCAGATAGCGTAGCAATTGCAAGTCTTGATCGATTCTATACTTCGTATCCTGATAGAGTTTTCAATGTCGGTATATCTGAGCAAAATATGATTGGTGTGGCAGCCGGAATTTCTTCCGAAGACGGCCGTGCAGTTTTTGCTTGTACATATGCAGAATTTGTGATAACCAGAGCATTGGAATTTATACGTCAGAATCTTTCATATTTAGGATATAATGTTAAATTAATCGGAAATTCTGCGGGTTTTGCAATGGAAACTCTTGCTGTTTCTCATTGGGCTACAGAAGATATTGCATTTACTCGACCTCTCCCAAATATTACAATTCTTTCGGCGGCGGACAGCCTCGAGGCTATTAAATGTGTTCAAGCTGCGCATGACATTAAAGGACCTGTCTATGTTAGACTTTCAGGTCTTTTAAATTGCCCAATAGTCTACGAACAAGACTATTGTTTTAAAATAGGAGAAGCCATAACTCTTAGGAAAGGAAATGATGTGGCTATAGTTGCTACTGGAATGATGGTTAGAGAATCATTAGATGCTGCACAAATTCTCTTGGAGAAAGGTATTTCTTGCACTGTGGTTGATATGCATACTATTAAACCCCTTGATAAGAATTGTCTTGATTCACTTTTCGAGAATCATAGATTAATAATCTCTGTTGAGGAACATAGCATTATCGGTGGTCTAGGGAGTGCAATAGCAGAATATAAAGCTGATAGAACATTCCTCCCTCCATTAATTAGGATTGGAGTAAGGGATAGTTTTTGTAAGTTAGGTGACCTAAGATATTGTTGGGAACAACATGGTTTGACATCAGGTCAAATTGCGGAAAGAATTGAATCGGAGCTAATAACAATCAATAACAAGTAATATGTCAAATTTGGAAAAACTCAAGAACTGCTTCGTTGAAGGTCTTGAAATTGATGAAGCAATAGTTGAAGATGCTGCTATGGAGAGTGTCGAAAAATGGGATTCTATCGGACAAATGAGTCTGATTGCCCTTATTGAAGATTCATTTGGAATAGAACTTGAACCAGATGAAATAATGGGAATTGTATCCTTCAAGACGGGACTTGAAATACTTAATAGTAGAGGAATAGATTTTTAGTATGGCTTTTCTTAAAATAGATAATGTAAAAATTACTGGTATTGCAGCATGTGTACCTCCTAAAAGGATGGATAATATGGATTCTAATCTTGTTAAAGATAAAGATGAATTAGAAAAATACATTTCAACTACCGGTGTACGATATAGATATATAGCTGAAGATGGAATTTGTTCATCTGATCTTTGTAAGGAAGCTGCAGAAAGGCTTATTCAGGAAATGAATATAGATAAGAATGACATTGAATGTCTAATAATGGTTACACAGACTCCTGATTATATTTTTCCTGCTACTGCTTGTATATTACAATATCGACTTAGTCTTCCGACAAGTTGCATGAGTTTCGACATTACAATGTCATGTCCTGGTTGGATATATGGATTATCTGTACTATCTTCAATCCTAAGTGCTTCAAAAATTAAGAAAGGGTTATTGCTAGTTGGTGAGACTTCGACAAAAGCAAAATCTCCATACGATAGAGTAAATCTTCTAGCAGGGGATGCGGGAACAGCTACCATCTTAGAATATGATGAAAACGCTAGCCCTATTACATTTGAAATGCATTCAGATGGAAGTAATTTTAGATCACTTATAATTCCTGACGGAGGATATAGAAATCCAGTAACATCTGAATCATTCAAGTATATAGAATGTAAAGATGGGATACTAAGAAATCGACTTAATGCAAATATGGAAGGTGATGACATTCTATCATTTGCAATAAATGCAGCTCCAAGATGTATAAAATCTTTAATAGAATATACTGGAATAGAAAAAAGTACAATTGACTTCTTTTTGATTCATCAGGCAAATAGACTAATCAATAAACTTATTCAGAAAAGATTAAGGATTGATGATGAACATTGTCCTTATAATATTGAGGATTTTGGAAATACATCTTCTACTTCCATACCACTTATGATCGTAAATAAATTGAAGGATATAATTAGATCTAAAAGAATCATAGCTTGTGGATTTGGTACAGGGCTTGCTTGGGGTGCAATGATTACAGATTTAAGCTCTGACATACATATACCTACTCTTATCCATTTCAATGAATCAAAGATATGAATTATATCAAATTGTAAATTCTATATATAGTTCGAATACCTATCTGCTATCAATTTCGGTAGCAGAAAAAATAGTATACTGGATTATTGATATAGGAGACATTGATAAATTACAAAAAATATTACCTAAAAATGCCATAATTGGAGGGATTTTATTGACGCATACACATTTTGACCATATCTACGGCATAAATGATTTTATTAAAATTTTCCCAAAAACAGATATTATAACAAATTCTTTTGGTGCAAAAGCATTATTAAGTCCAAAACTGAATTTTTCAAAATATCATCAAGAAGCTGAGAATTTAATTCTCAGTAAACCTGAAAATATAATGATTAATGACGGTGGCATGGTTGAAAATACATATGATATAAACATCACTGCTTATCCAACTCCAGGACATGATAAAAGTTGTATGACTTTTGTAATGGATAGTTTCGTTTTTTCAGGAGACGCATATATTCCTGGAATAAAAACGAGAGCGACTCTGCCAAATAGTGAAAAGCAAAAGGTTTCTCAATCAGAATCTTTTATAAAAAGAATTGCATCTGGTTTAACACTATGTCCAGGACATGGACCTTATTATGATAAATTTAAATATTGAGTCTATTTATGATATTCGATATTAACAAAAAAGAATCAACATCTATTGCAATCAAAGATGATTCTGGAGAAATCATCTCATACGGTGAGTTATCTTTGTATATAAAAAATCTTAAGAAAATTCTCTCTGAGCGAGAATTAGTGTTTTGTCTGTGCGAAAATAGAGTAGGTTCCTTAGCTGGATTTCTCGGATTATATGATAATAAAGATGTTTGTCTTTTACTAGGTGCAAATATCGAGAAGGGACTGTTAGATAATCTCATTGAAACATATAATCCCTCATATTTTTATGTTCCTGATAATCATCCCTTAGCTTATCAATACACAAAGGTATTTTCATCAAAGGGTTTTTCATTGTGTAAAACAGGAACGACTGCGCCAAGAATGAATGAGAATCTATCAATGTTGATGACCACCTCTGGAACCACTGGCAGTCCAAAACTCGTCAGACACAAATATGGAAATGTCGAAAGTAATGCCAAGAATGTTGCCTCCGTTTTTGAATGGACAGCACAAGAGCGTGGTATTATAGATTTGCCAATGCAGTATACGATGGGGCTAAATGTAATTTGTAGCCATCTGTATGTAGGAGCTATAATCTTATTGGTCAGATCAAACCTATTAAGTTCACAATATTGGAATTATATACGAATGGAGGAGGGAACAAATTTTACTGGAGTACCATATAGTTATGAAATACTTTCAAAACTTAGATTTCAAAAAATGAATCTTCCTCATCTTAAAACACTGGCAGAAGGTGGTGGTAAAATGAATGACCAGTTATTTTCATCGTTTGCTAAATACGCCGATAGTACTGACAAAAGATTTTTCGCAACTTTTGGCACAACAGAAACAACTGCTCGATTAGCTTATCTACCACCTAAAGAAGCCTCTACTCATATAGGAAGCATAGGGGAAGCAATTCCAGAAGGACGACTTTCACTTATAGACGATAATGGAACTGAGATTGAGGGATCCAATAAGGAGGGTGAATTGAGATATGAAGGACCTAATGTTACAATGGGTTATGGTACATGTGCAGAAGATCTTTTAAAAGGAGATGAATTTAAAGGAAGTTATATTACTGGGGATATTGCAAAAAGAGATTCTGACGGCTATTATTACATCGTCGGGAGAAAAAAGAGATTCTTAAAACTATATGGATTAAGGATAAGTCTAGATCAGTGCGAGAGTATAATTCAAGAAAAATTTAATACAGAATGCGTTTGCACAGGAGATGATAATCAAATGAAAATATATATTACAGACGAAAATCTCCAAGATTTGGTACAAAATTATATAGTAAAAAAAACTGGACTTATTTCAAAATCATTTAAAGTTATTGTAATTGATAATATTCCAAGATTTGAATCGGGGAAAGTAAACTATAATCTTTTATTTGAATGTTAAAATATTTGACATTTATCTTATTTTTTTTAGTTACACCTCTCTCATTAAAATCTGTTCAGATAAAAAACGATAGAATAATATGGGTGGGCAATTCTTATGCTGCATTCACATCATTAGAGTATTATGATGGATATTTCTACTGTACTTTTAGAGAGGCAAAACATCATGGTGATTTAACAGGCATAGATTGTGGGGTTATTAGATTAATTCGATCTAAAAATGGAAAGTCTTGGGAACTCGAGTCTACATTTGAACATAAGGGACATGATTTTCGTGATCCTCAGCTTTGTACTACTCCTGATAACAAACTGATGTTGTCGTTTGAGGATGTTGTATATATTAATAAAATTGCTAAATATCGAAAAACAGTAGTTTCTTATAAGAAGAATAAAGGAAAAATGATTCCTATGTCAGATTTAGAATTCAACCCTCAACTTACATGGAATTGGCTATGGCAACCTGAAAATGTGAATCATAAAATTTGCGGATTTATATATTGCCCATATTTTGCATTTGTGCAATCGAATGATGGAATAATCTTTAACGTTGGTAAAAAAATAAAATTATCCTTAATGCCAACTGAGGCATCCGTGACTTTTTTTAAAAATAGATATTACACAATAGTTCGAACAAATAGAAACGCAATATTAGGTTGGAGTGAGGATGGAGAGAAATGGATGTGGCAAGAGTTAGATCAAAGTATTGGATGTCCTAAGCTATTTGTTTATTGGGAGAATCTTTTGTGTGTAGGACGAAGTCAAAATGGTCTTTCTTGCATTACTTTGTATTCCGTAGATTGGACGAATAATCAATTGCAAATACTTTATCAATCAGATGTTTCGATTGATTGTGGATATCCTGGAATTGTGATTCACAACAATAGACTATACATGTCCTATTATATAGGCGATGGTAAGAAAAGTAACATACATTTTTGTGAAATAGAATTATAATTTTGAAATGAAAATTTTACATCTAATTATAGATCATCAAGTTATTGAAAGAACGCTTGGTGTGTATGAAAAGATTTTTGATGGTTTAAATGAAGTCATAATCTTCAATAATACATCGAAATATAAACACATTGATAAATATGGTAAAAAATATTTAATAAAAAAAAATGAAGGTAAGAAAAAGGGTGAGCTTTTTAACTTTAAAGGATATACCCACATTATAGCTCATTATATGACAATGGATATGATTGATTTTATAAAATCGGCACCATCTGAAATCCATGTTACATGGGAAATATATGGCGCAGATTTATATAATCAATTTTTGTTCCCTCTTGGACAACAAATATTTTACACTGATGTTTTAAAATATGAAAAATATTCGTTTTTTAGAAAAAATATTCCAACAATATTTAACTATCTGTTAGAATTAAAAGGTTATAAGTATAAAACAAAAAAAAATATAAAAAAACAATTTGATTACATTACCTCAAGAATCAATAGTATGCAGTATTGTTGTCGGTATGATGCTGTATATATTGAAAAATATTCTAAAAGAATAATTCCATCGTACGAAATATTTAACTATTCTTTAAATACTGTGTTGGGGGAATTAAAAGGTATTGATTTTTTCGATGGAGAAGATATACTTATTGGTAATTCAGCTTCATTTTCAAATAACCATTTCTATATATTTGATCTTATTAAAGACATAGATATTTCTGGTAAACTGATTTTACCTTTATCTTATGGTGGATCAAGGCAGTACGCAGATGATGTCCAAAAAAAATTCGAATCAATTTATGGTAATCGAGTAGTTACATTGAAGAAGTACATACCTTTACATGATTATAACAAGATCTTCACTCAGATTAAGATTATGATTCTTTCTGCTTGGCGTCAAGAATCTCAAGGTACGGCAATAATGGGTTTTTATTTAGGTATAAAGGTATTCATGTCTACCAAAAGTCCATTATATAAATGGTTTAAAGATTGTGGCTTTATTGTTTATTCATTGGAAGACGCAACTGAAAGGGACTTTCAGATATCACTCACGAAGGAGCAAAAAAATCATAATCGTAATCTTGTACTTTCTCGATACAATGATAAAAATGTTGAAAACACGTTCTTTTCTCATATTAAATAATGTCTGAATCTGGTCATTCTTTCATAAAAAAGTTTGTAGGATTTTCATTGGTTACATGGATTTCCTTTATTTTAAGTTTTGTTTCGGCCCCAATATCAACTCGCCTTTTTAAACCAGAAGTACTTGGTAAAATTAATATTTTTAATACATATTCGAATTTGTTTGGAATATTCATTTTGATGGGGATGGATCAAGCTTATGCAAGATTTTATCATGAGATTCCTAACAACAGATCCTTAAAATATTTATTTACATTCTGCTTTTCAATATGTTATGCACTTATTGCCTGTTTTATAATATTGTCATTGCCAATTAGAGACTTTCTATCTGATTTCTTATTTAATGAAAAAGATAATCTATTGCTTTATTTATTTTTTGTTAGCATATGGTGTACAGCTACTTTACGATACTTAAATCTAACGTATCGTATGGAACAAAATATCAAGCTTTACACAATTCAGGGTGTATTGATGACGTTGGTTTCAAAGCTACTTTATTTGACTATAGGGTTTTGGTATCCTACGCATAAGGCAGCAATAATAGTTCTTACAGCAAGTCATTTTGGATTGGCTCTTTTTTTCCTAATACTTCAGAGATCAAAATTTGAATGGATAAAGGAGTGGGACAAAATATTTTCAAATGAAATTTTTAAATATTCTCTTCCTTTAATTCCAGTCTCTATTTTAACTTGGGCCAATACATCTATTCCTCAAATTATAATGCAGAAAACTATGAACTATCATAGTATTGGAATTTATACATCAGCGGTGGCTCTTGCTAACATTATTCTTATTGTACAAGCAGGTTTTAATACCTTTTGGCTTCCATATACCTACAAAAATTATAAAACTCAAACAACCCAATTTTTCAAAGTTCATCGTTATCTATTATGTGTCTTAACTATTATTTCTTTGATTGTTGTGTCTTCTCAAGATATTATATTTTTAATCTTGGGTGAGAAATATAGGGCAGCAAAAGAGTTTTTTCCATTTTTAATACTGGGGCCCGTGTGCTATATTATAGCAGAAACTACTGGAATGGGGATAGATATTTCAAAAAAAACTTATTATAACATTTATGTATTCATCATATCTGTCGTGGTAAATATTTCACTTTGTCTGTTATTAAGAAAATCCCTTGGAGTATCTGGTATAGCTATTTCAACTGCCATTGCTGCTATTACTGCGATGATACTAAAAACACATTATGGGGAAAAACATTACAAGGCTGTTTTATCATATAAATATATGATCTTTACAATAATAGTCATCTTAGTATTAGCTGTATCTACTCTTGTACTCTATGGAAAGGCCGTTAGGTATTGTATTTTTGGAACTCTTTTTATTATAACATTATATTTTTATAAAAACGAGATTCAAGATTTATTCTCAGTCATTTTATCATTTTTAAAAAAGCATGAAAAATGATATATATTCTGACTCTTATAGTAATTATTATTCTCTCATATAAGTATGATATAAAGGGAGAGAAAAAGTACAAGGAAAGATGGTATAACATTCTCCTTATATGGTTTATTGCTATATCTGGCTTTGCATATAATGTGGGGTCCGATATACCATTTTATATGGAGAGCTATACTGATTTCACCCCATATAAATTAAATAAGCAGGATAATATTTTTACAAATTACAGATACCAGCCGGGATGGATAATACTAAATATAGGGTGTAATCTTATTACCTCTGATTTTGTTATCCTAAAAATGATAATTGCATCATTTTTAAATTGTGTTATATTTAGGTTTATAAAAAAACACTGTAAAGCAATTTTCTTAGGAGTTTTTTTCTATGCTATTTTTATGTATTTTGATTTAAACTTCAACACGCTACGTCAATCAATGGCAATTGGTTTTTTTCTAATAGGATATGAATATTTGTGTCAAGGTAAAGTTATAAAATATATTTTATTTATAGGTATTGGTTTTTTATTTCATTCATCTGCCATCGTTTTCTTACCAATTCTATGTCTACCATATGTAAAGCTTAATAAGTTACTGATAATTATAATTCTCTCGTGTACTGTAATATGTCTTTATTTAGCTTTAACTTTTGATTTTATAACACATTTAAATTATTTTTTAACCATATTTGGTGGAGATATAAGTACAGAATTTAATATGTATTCAAATGCCTATTTAGTAGGTAGTGAATCCGAGATATCTAATATAGTGGGAGTAATACATTGGTTAATAGATATATCGATGTTATGCTTTATCGCTTATTATCAATTTTTACATATGGGCGATAATAGGTTAAAAAAAATGGATATATTAATATTAATCCTATACATATTTTTTACCATAGCTACTTTAGCAATACCAATTGTTATGTATAGACTACTTCATTTTATAAGAATATTTTATGTGGTTTTATTAGCTGACACATTGATTGAAGTATCAAAAAAGTATTTTAGAAAGAATGTGGCATTTACTTACCTTATCTTGATAATTATTACATATTATCCCATCAAGAGTTATTTCAATATAAATCCCACTTCTCAATTGCCTTTAATAGTACAGTATTATCCTTATTATTCTATTTTTAACAAAAAAATATCTCCAATAAGAGCAGCTGAATTCGGATATTATAAGTGAAGATTGTTTTTTATTAGTTTCAGTTTCGATTTGTAAGATTTCATTAGTTTAATGATTTGCAGTATGAAAATCATTTTTATACGAAAAGTATTGGCTTATTCTCTAAAGAGTGTTCCTATTTTACAAAATATTTATAATAGCATTTATCGATTAAAAAATAAAAAAAGTTTTTTAAGAGCTATTCGAGAAAGAGAACGGATAAGTATTTTTGATTACAAAGAACTGATAAAACCTCTTCCATATTGTCCATTGGAGAAAATAAAAGATTCTAATTTTTATGGATATGTACATAATTTAAAACACTACATTGGTAATACTGATGCGCATATTAATATAGAGCATGGGTTATACTTAGATAATTATGTATCATATTTTTCTAATTTTAAAACATTTGAAACTATTATGACCTTTAGTCCATATAGGACTAAAACTCTTCGAAAACATGGTGTAAAAAAACGAATTCTTGAAATTGGACCCTATATTCATTATGTCACCCCCTTACTCTCAATTTTTGAGATTGAGGATATAAAGGAGAAATATGGCAAAATTCTTCTTTTTATGCCAAATCATTCTACCAATACTTATAATGGAACTTCTCCTATATTTGAAAAAGATATAAAGGAAGTAAACAGATTGAAGGAAGTTCTTCACTGCGATAGTGTATTTGTATGCATATATTATAGGGATTTCAAATATGAAAAATATATTAATCGATATTTGGAAAATGGATTTATTCCAATAACAGCTGGTCATCAGTTAGATCTTAATTTTGCTTCCCGGTTAAAATCGATAATAAGCTTGGCAGATCATGTTGCTGTTAATTCTGTAGGTACAAATCTGGGATTTTGTATCGCTATGGGGAAACCGCTAACTTATATTAACTTAAGAGAAGAATCATTCAATAAAAAACTATCTGGATATTCTATTAGAAAAGCAATTGCAGAATTATTTTCAATTGATCAATCAGTCATAACTCCTCAACAATATGATATTGTTAATAAATATTGGGGATTAGATTGTATTAAGTCCCCAGAACAAATTAATAGCTTTCTAAAAGGTAAGTAATTTCGTTGTGCTAACTCAAAACTGTGTTTTTATTAGAACGTTAGTAAGAATTGTAAACCCAATAGAGATAGTCAACCTTAAACAAATAAAAGTAGTTTCGACTGAATAGTACCTGTCCAATCGCGTAATTTGGTAGGCTCAAAAAATTAGCAGTAACTTTGC